>CAIRSA010000383.1 GCA_903881085.1 uncultured Acidobacteriia bacterium | reverse complement strand
TGCGCACAACGGACTCGACGGGCTATGAGCCCGTCGGCCTGTGCGCTGTGTCCTCTTTGATATAGGTCTGCTTTGATATAAGTCTGCGGCAATCTGTAAGGACCGATAGATACTGCCCGGCCCACGGGGACATCGTAATGCAGCGGAAGCGGTCTGGCCAGACACCACGTGATTCGATTTCAAGTTTGGCATGGGGGCAAGCGCGAGTGAGTGGGCCTTGTCTGTATGTTGTTAAGTGGGCAGGAAAGAAAAATATTTTTCGTGCGTGACCGTTAGGGGAAGAAAGACCTGCGCGTGGCGAACCAGCCAAGCGCGATGAGGCCGCTGCCGAACAGTAACGAGATGCCGATGTAGAGGGCGGCTTCATCAAAGCCGCTGCCGCGCAGGACGATGGCGCGGGAGAGACTCACCAGATATGTTGCGGGAACATAGTTACCGGCGAGATTGATGGGATAGACAAGAAACTCGCGCGGCCAGATGAAGCCTGAAAGCATAATAGATGGCAGCCAGATTACCTGCGCCAATTGCAGGGCTTGCATCTGCGTTTTGGCGCGTGCGGCAATCAGCAGGCCGAAGCCAATGGGGGTGAGGACGAACAACGGAATCACGCCGATGTAGAGTAGTACGCTGCCTTTGATGGCGATGCTGAATAACGAGCGCATGAGCACGATTAACAGGCCGGATTCAAAGAGGCCGACGCAGGCGAAGGCGATGCACTTGCCGCCGATCACCGCATCGACACCTAGCGGCGAAGCGATCAGCTGTTCCAGTGTGCCTCGTTCGCGTTCGGCAGCGATGGAAAGGGCCATCAACAACGTGATTACCATCTGCACCAGGATGGCGACAAGCCCTGGCAGCAGATACGCGGCGGTGCGGCCTTCGCTGTTGAAAAGGATTTTGGGATCTACTTCGACGGGCGGCATCAGTGTCAGCTGCGGCGGCGCTGACGCGGAGTTGAATTCCGCGGAGATGGTTTCCAGGCCTGCCAGGACGTAGCTGGCGGTGAGCACATCAGAGCCATCGAGCCATACTCGCAAGGCCGTGGGCTTGAGGCGCAGTTGGTTGGATGAATAGTCGGCAGGGATTTCAACCGCGGCGCGGATATAGCCTGTGCGTAGCGCGCGTTCGATCTGAGCATCCGAACCTTCCACGGTCTTCATGGCAAGCAGAGGTGAACTGGCGAAGCGCTCGGCTAGCAGGCGGCCTGGCTCGTGCGTGTCGCGATTGATGACCGCGGCGGGAAGATTACGCACGCGCGTATCGAAGGCATAGCCGTAGAGGATCAACTGCAAGGCTGGGACAAGGAACGTGAGCAGCAGCGTTAAGCGGTCGTGAGTCATGTGGCGGAACTCTTTTTCCGTCACGATGAGGGCGCGGCGAATCATTGTGCCTGGCCTTTCGCGGCCATCGCCGCCAATGCGCCGGTGAGTGTTGGCTGACCGGTTTGAGAAATGAGTTCGGTGGGACTGTTCGACGCGATCAATCTTCCTTCTTCGAGAAAACCTATGCGGTGACACTGCTCTGCTTCGTCCAGATGATGCGTTGCGAGCAGGATGGCCGTGCCGGTGCGGGCAATGGCGGCGAGCGTTCGCCAGGTGATGCCGCGCGCCACTGGATCGATGCCTGCAGTAGGTTCATCCATCAACAGGATTGCCGGTTTGTGGCTGATGGCTGAGGCGATGGCCAGGCGGTGCTTCCAGCCGAACGAGAGTTCGTTGGTAGTGCGGCGGCGCCAATCATTGAGGCCTAGCAGTTGTAGCGATTCATCGACGGAAGCCGTAAGCGTGGCGCCGCTGAGGCCATGGCAGCGGGTGTGAAACACGATGTTCTCTTCCACGGTGAGGTCTTCATACAGGCCGAAGCGCTGTGCGACATAGCCGGTGGTGCCGCTGAGATGAAAGCGACCGGCTGTGGGCTTCAATGCGCCTGCCAGGATTTTGATTAACGTGGATTTGCCAGAGCCGTTGGAGCCGAGAAGGCCGTAGATTTCGCCGCGGCCGATCTCAAGACTGACGCCGCGCAGTGCGGGACGCTGGCCGAAGTTTCTGGCAAGTTCATTTGCTGAGATAGCTGCGTCTGTCACGGCAATTCCATGGTAGCGATCAGGCCGGCGCGCAGGGCTTTGGTGGAATGAAGACTGAGCCGGACGAGCGATTCTTCGGCGGTCTGCAGATTGTCCCGGGCGATGACGGGAATCTTTTTGGTGGCGATGGAAACGATGGTCGCGCGCACCTTCGCTGCGTCGCCCAGCAACTGGACCTCGAGCGTCATGCCTTCTCGCAGCGTGGTAGCCTCGGCGGCAGTGACGGCGAATTCCAACGCGTATTCTTCGGCGGAAACAAGGATGGCGAGCGGCGCGCCTGGCCGGATGCGATCGCCAGCGCGTACCTCAATCAAATCCACAATGGCATTGGCTGGCGCGCGGATGCCGGTATCTTTCAGCAGCTTCTGCGTTTCGGCGATGCTGTGTGTGGTCTGTTCGAGAAAGGATTGAAGGTCGTCGCCATTCGAAGCCGCAGCCATCCGTTTGGCGATCCGGCTGCGCACGAGCGTGCGTTCTTCCGCCGCCTTTTTGAGCCGGGCGGCCGCGGCAGCGCGGTTCTGCACGGTTGCGGATTCCGATGCTGTCAAAGCTTCCACGTATTCCTCTTCGGCCTTCATCGTTTCAGGATGCACGTCGTAGATGTACTGGCGCGCTTGTGGCGGTATCTGTGCCATGGCGTTGCCGCTGGTCATCGCGGCCTGCGCTGACCGGGCTGCCAGTTGCAGTTGGGCGAGGCGAGTTTCCAGCTCTTTGGCATCGAAGCTGACCAGCAACTGGCCGCTTTTAACGTGCTGGCCGGTGGCGACCAGCACCTCGCTGACGAGCCCGCCAAGCTGCGCCCGTGGCACGTACATGCGTGGATGGAGCGGTGCTTTGAGCACGGCCGCCGGCGCGGGCATAGCTAAGAACGTGCCCGCGCCGAGTATTGCTAGTAAGGTCCCACGGATCATGGACGCTTGGCTGTGACGGTGATTTGCGGCCCATTACTGGGCGCGCCGCCGATGGTGATCACAAGCGGATAGGTTCCCGGAGGCGTGTCCGCCGGAATCAGAATGTTGGCCTGGGCCAGCGCGATGAGCCCTGGCGTCATGCCGAGGAAAGCCACCGGCACAGGATTGCCGTTCAGTGTTGCGGAGTACGGCAGCTTGGGCACGGAGAGTGCGCTTCCTCCAGCAATGTTGCCGCTTGGGATGGGATTGTCGAGTGCGCCCTGGCCGGTGAGGTAAGCGATGATGTAGTCGCCTGCGGGTACAGGAGCGGTGTCCGTATTCAGGATCAGCGAATTGTCAGGCTGCACGTTTTGGACAACCGCGCGGTTGCTGCCGTAAACGAAGATGCCTGGCGCGCTGGCCTGCACCGGGAACGGGAGCGGCAACGATGCGATTCCGTTGGCCTCGACTACGACTTGCGCCGTGCCAACCGGAATTTCATAGGGCAGCTGCGCGTTCATCTGTGTACCAGGTCCCAGCGGGTAGACTGCGAGCATGGGTATAGGCGCGCCGTTGACCAGGATGCGATAGCCGCCCAGCGTGGTTGGTAGCGGAACCGCAGCGGCGTTGGAGATGGCTGCGGCGGTCTGGTCAATGAAGACGGTGATCCAGGAACCCGGGGCGAGGGTGGTTTGGAAGCTGGCGCCATTCACGATGGCCTTGACGACGGGAACGGGAACCACTGCAGCGATGGCGATATTCGCGGTTGCGACGGGGATTCCTGCCACGGTGGCTGAGACAGAGGCCGATCCGACCGTGGTGCCGAGCGTCACCGTGGTAGAAGCGCGGCCTGTTGCGTCTGTTACGGCGCTGGCCGGATTGACCGTGGCGTTGGTGGCGGAGAAGGTGACGGTGATGCCGGCGAGCTTCACGCCTTGTGCATCGGAAACTTCCACGGTAAACTGCGTGGCCAGTTTCGCGCCGGCCGATCCGGTGCTGGGGAAGCCGGGCACTACGTTCACTGCCGCGGGAGGTGCGGCCAGCTTGCCGCCGAAGTCGAATTTGACGACGAAGCCATCGCCGCGCGGGAACTGCGAGCCTGCGCCGCCGTAGGTTTGCTGCAGGCTTCCGGATGAGGTGGCGAGCGCGGTGGAAAGCGTGTTGCCGGCGATATAGGCGTTGCCAACAGCATCCACCGCAACAGACAGACCGGCGTCGTCACTCTTGCCTCCAAAGAAGCTGGAGTAGGTGAGCGAGCCGTCGGCTGCCAGTTTCACAAGGAAGGCGTCGCCGCTGTTGCGCACTCGTTCGGTGGTAAAGCCCTGGCTGGCATTGGGTGCGAGGCCTTGTCCGCCGAAGCCCGCGTTGGTGGATTGCAGGGCATCCTTGGTGACGGGGAAGTCGTTGGAGAGCGTGAAGCCGGTGACGTATGCGTTGCCGCTTTGATCGATGGCGATGTCGGTGGCGGTTTCGTCCGCCGCGCCTCCGAGCAACGTCGAGTAGACCAGTGCGCTGCCGGCTGCATTCAATTTGCTGATGAAGGCGTCGCCATAATTCAGGTCGCCTACGGTGCCAACAGCGCCCTGTCCTTTGTATGTTCTTTGCGGAGCGTTGGCGGTGGTCGGAAAATCCGCCGATGCGGAGGAGCCGGCTATATAGGCCGCGCCGGTGCTATCGACGGCAATTGCCGCGGCGCCATCGCGCAGTGAGCCGCCGAGGAACGTGCCGTAAACCTGCGTCCGTTGGGCGCTAAACTTTACGACGAAGCCGTGGCCGATGGGATGGGCGAAATCCTTAACGTCGGCGTTACCTTGATATGTGGTCTGGAAAGCGCCGGTGGTGACCGGGAAATCGGTGGAACTGGTCATGCCGCAGACGTAGATATTGTTCTGGCCATCGACCGCGACGCTGCGTGCCGCGTCGTGCCCGCGTCCGCCAAGAAAAGTGGAATACACGAGCGCTGTGCCAGTTGGATTCAGGATGGTGACGAACGCATCGCCTGCGATGGACGCACCGACGTTGGATGCGCCGCGGAAGGTCTTGGAAAGGGCGTCGGAGGTTGTGGGGAAGTCGGTGGATTTGGTTGCTCCTACCACAACTGCGTTGCCGTTGGAATCTGCTGCGACGCCCATGGGCAAGTCATTCAACGCGCCGCCCAAATAGGTTGCATAGACCAGCGCGTTGCCCGCGGCGTTTAGCTTGGCCACGAAGCCGTCGCCGGGGTTGTAGAAGCCGTTGTCGTCAGAGGCGGCGAAGCCTTTGTACGTTTTTTGCAATGCTCCGGCGGTGGTGGGGAAGTTGGAGGATTGCGTGGCTCCCACGATGTACGCGCTGCCTGCGGCATCGATGGCGAGGGAAGTTGCGAAGTCATCGCCCGAACCGCCCAGATAGGTGGCATAGATCATAGCCGTGCCGGTGGGGTTCAGCTTGGCGACGAAGGCGTCGCCGAACTGCGCCTGTTCCACTGCGGAGTTGCTGCCTGCATACGCAGCCTGAGCCGCTCCGCGGGCAGGGAAGTTGCCTGATGTGGTGAAGCCCGCCATGTAGAGGTTTCCGGCGCTATCCACTTTGATGCTGCCCACGGTGTCGTTGCCGCTGCCGCCTATGTAGGATGCGTAGCTGATGACCGGATCGATGATGAGGGGATACTGCTTGTTGTAACTGCCGACTTCGAGCGTCACTTCCTGGTTGGGGCGCAACACATAGCGGCAAGCCACTTCAACCCGGACATCGGCGGCAGTGCGCTGGTAGGCGACCGGTTTGTGCTGACGAATGCCGCCGATTTCCAGGTCGCCGGTGGCGCTGAGTTTCGTCGGCGAAACGCCGCGGAATTGGAGGCGGATCGAGGCCGGATTGCCGCCAGGCTGGACGATGAAATCGTACTCGAGGCGGCCTTCGCTGCCGTAATAGACCATGTCGATATTGGGATAGGCGCGGGCGAACTCGACCTTGGCGAAGGTGGGGACGTTGCTGTGCCACTTAGCTGGGTCGGAGCCGATGAAGTAGTTGGCCTTGCCCGCCAGCGGATCTGTGGCATGGCCTTTCGCTGACGGCGATGCACCGAGGAGTCGCATCACGGCGGTTTCGCTCTTGCCCGATTTGCCGCCCGTGCGAATGGACGCGCCGTCAGGGCGTAACGCCACCGTGTAGCCGGGCCCGCGGGCGAAAAACTTTGATTCGCGGTCGCCTTGTCCCTGGTTCGGCTCAAATGCGAGCGGCAGATTTCGGGATGTGTTGGCGCCGAGTGCCAGGCCCGAAAGCAAGATTGAAAGGTGGGCAAATCTTATCATGGTAGTTCCTCAGTGTATGACTTTGTCGCAAATACAAACAAGTATCTGCGCGTAATGAATTTTACACGACGTGGGTTTGATTCTGCCACTGTGACTTATTACGGAAATGCCCTGAGATCCCCGCCAAAGCCATATTGCTTAGACTTCAAACAGATGAATTGGATCAGATCTGCGAGTTATAATGACAGGCTCCCTGGAGGATGCTTTCCAAGGAAGGAAAGAAATCAACGTGTGAGCACCTTTGCGGCGGCGCTAGCTTTGCTTGCCGTACCCCTTTTTCAATCATCCATCACCCTTGCCCAACGCGGCGCGCGGTCGATTCAAGGCACAGTTCACGATGCGACTGGCGCGGCCTTACCGGGCAGCGCTGTTCCCGTTGTGAACCGAAAAACCGGTGTCAGTAACGATACTACTGCCAATAATGCGGGATTCTTCTCCGTGCAGGGTTTGTTCGCGGGCACTAGATAATTTCGTTCACCGCGAAGGGGATGAAGAAGTATCAGGTTTTGCTCGAGCTGCAGAATTCCCCGAACGTAGTGTTGAGTCCCAAGTTGACCGTGGGCGATGTCGCTGAACAGGTCACTATCACTCGCGAAGCCATTCAGTGAGTCACCTACGACAGCGGTACCGTCAGCACCCACCTCGATTCGAAGCGTATTGACCAGCTGCCGCAAAATGGCCGCAACGTTCTTGGGGTTGGCGCAGACCACCGTGCCCGGTGTGGAAGGCGGCGGAACGCGCGCCAGCGGCCCCAACAGCAGCAGTATTTCAACCAGGATTGCTTCAGGCACGATATTTCCAGGCTAGCAACCCCTGGTATCCAGCGGGAATCAGCGCCATGCCGTTCTGCTCCAGAATGTAGCCGGGGTGCTCGGGCAGGTCGAGTTCGGAGAGCAATTTGGGTTGCTTGACGTCAGAGATGTCGAGCGCCATCACACGCCCTGAGAAGCTGTCCGATAGAAACAAAGTGTTGCCGTAGATGGTGGGTTTGCCGTAGAGTTCGTGGCCGCTGATTCCGATGAGGCCGATCTCATCCGGCATTCGCAGGTCACCGATTCGCAGCAGGAAATACTTCCCGCCGTAGGTGACCAGCCAGCCTTCGCCATAACGCGCCGCGCCGTTTCTGGCGTTGATTCCCACCGGATAGCGGAAGGTTTCGCCAGTGGGCGGGTACGACAGGGGATACAGAAACAGACCATCGATACCCCAGTTCACAAGCCCGCCCAATGCATCGGCACCTGTCGAAATTGGCCTCTGATAAAAGAGGCCCAAATGGGTGTCGTTGAACAGTATGAACGGCGACTTCGGGTCTGAGATGTTGACGATGCGCAGCCAGTTTAGCCCTACGTGAAGCATCGCGTAACGGCCGTTGGGTGCGATGGCCACCTGCTTCACTGATTGGCCAGGGATGCGGTGTCTGCCGATAAGCTTCAGCTTCGGTGAGCCGCGCCAGATCGAAAGTCCACCCATGCCTTCGGCGATATAAACGGTGTCGCCATGCGTGTCCGCTCCATAGGCGATTCCTTCTGTTTCGTAGTGATCGATAGGCTCCAGCTTGTCTGTGAATCGGGCAGTATGGAAGCCAGCATTGCCGGCAGCGAGCACCAGTTGCTTGCCCCAGGGCGCGGCTTCGCGGATCTGTCCGCCGGGTTGATAGACGCGGAAATGCGGGTTTGCGGGCGGTGCTTCGTAGCGAGGAATCGCCGGCGGCGAGTCCGGCTCCGCGGGCGCGGGTGCGGCCAGACCCTTCGCCTCTACCACATGCATATCGCTGTAGCCGCCTGCGGCATAGATGTAGTCGCGGCCGATCGCCAGACCGCAGACCGGGCTCGGCACGCGGTCGCGCGTGGGCACGTAGCCTTCGCCTAACCCCGTCACTTCCGGTAGCTGACGGCGGGCAACAAAGCGTGGGTGCGCGGGGTCTTCAACGTCGATCACGAAGAGTCCGTTGTAGGTGTCGGCGAGGAACGCATATTTGCCCGATAGCTTGACGCTCCACATGTCCATGAAGATGCGATATCGCGGCCGGGTCTTGATGCGGGAGATCAACTTCGGCTGATCGGGCCGCGAGATGTCGAAGATCTCCATTCCGTGGCCGGTTCCGTATTGCGGTTGATTGGGAGCGGGGCGGCCGTTGCCGGGTATCATTGCGTGGTGGCCGGTGGCAACGTAGCAGAGAGAGCCGCGTACGGCCACGCCATCGCCGAAGCCATCCAGGTCGGCCTTGCCCACACGCACGGGCCGGCGCGGATTTCGCACATCGCAGATCACGAGTTCGCGCGTGCCCCAGACGCCTGCGTAGAGATAGCCGCTGCGTGCGGTGACTGACTGGGCCTCGCCAACGCGAATGGTGCTGAGATGGGCGGGGTGTTTCGGATCCGTGATGTCGATGAGTTCCACGCCGCACTGGCGGCAGGCGACGTAGGCGACGTTGCCTGAGATGGCAAGGCCGGTGGCGAGTTCGATGGTGTCGTAATGGTTGAGTAGCGCGGGCTGCTCTGGCTTCTGAACGTCAATGATGAAGAGGCCGTCTTCGCGCGAGGTGACGTAGGCGATGCCGTTGCGGACAACGAGCTGGCGGACGTGGCCGAGGTCAGGCAGTTTACCAAGCAGGCTGGGCGCGGCCGGTTCCGAGATGTCGAATGTCGTCAGCGAGCCTTGCATGCCGCCGCCGATGGTGAAGAGCGTGTTGCCGGAGACTTCGGCAGCGACGGTCATGCCGACTTCCAGGCTCTTTACGATTTCGAGTTCCCGTCCGAAGCGGGGAGCTTCCTGGGCGGCAAGTGCCGCCGTGCTTAGGAGAAAGGTGCGTCTATTCATTCTGATTGAAGCTTGTATGGATAGAATAAGATACTCGGGCCGCGTGGGTCCACTATTGCGATATTGTATTGATGAACGAAAATGAATTCCAATACACGCTTCTCTCGCAGGCAACTTATCGGCGCGCTCGCCCTCGCCGCTGGTGGCGCACAGAATGTGAATGCACAACAGGCTTGCGCCTCTGCCACGCCCGCTTCGCAATTCAAAGGTGAAATCGGGCGCGTTGCGGCCGACTCGAAAACGGATCCGCTGAAGATTGCGCAGCCTCGCGAAGGCGCGCCGAACATCGTCTACATCGTGCTTGACGATACCGGCTTCTCTGACATTCACTGCTATGGTTCAGAGGTCGCCACGCCGAATATCGACGCGCTTGCCGCCGGAGGCCTGCAGTTCAACAACTTTCACTGCAAGGCGATCTGCTCGCCCACGCGCGCCGCGCTGCTCACGGGACGCAATAACCATGCGGTTGGACTGAAGGAACTGGCTGGGCCTGATGGCGGCTATCCGCATTCGCGCGGGCGCGTCACTCCGGCGGCAGCAACGGTCGCGCAGATTCTGAGTTCAAACGGCTACAGCACTTTCGGGGTCGGGAAGTGGCATCTGGTTCCTGGCGCCGACATCAAGGCCTCAGGCGCGCGCACGCACTGGCCGCTGCAGAAGGGCTTCGATCGCTGGTACGGCTTTCTTTCCGGTTGGACCGATCAGTATCATCCGGACCTGGTCGAAGACCATCACGCGGTGGCGCGGCCCGACAAGCCCGACTATCACTTCTCCGTCGACATCGTGGATCAATCGCTAAAGATGCTCAGCGACAATCAGGCCGCCGATGCCAAGAAGCCGTTCTTTCTGTATCTGGCCTTTGGTGCGACGCACGCGCCGGTGCAGGTGCCGAAGCGGTACATCGATAAATATGTCGCGACATTCTCCAAGGGCTGGGATCGTATTCGCGAAGAGCGGTTTGCACGGCAATTGGAACGGGGCATCATTCCCGCGGGAACCAAACTGCCGCCGCGTAATCCGGGCGACCC
This sequence comes from uncultured Acidobacteriia bacterium, assembly GCA_903881085.1. GTDB lineage: Bacteria > Acidobacteriota > Terriglobia > Bryobacterales > Bryobacteraceae > CAIRSA01. The sequence continues at coordinate 11,484 of CAIRSA010000383.1, read as the reverse complement.
GGCGTGGGCTGATTTGAGTCAGGAAGAGCGCGAAGTCTACGCGCGCTTCATGGCCGCGTTTGCTGGATTTCTGGAACACACCGATGAGCAGATCGGCCGCGTGGTGAGTTATTTGAAAGAGAACAAGCTGTTCGACAATACGGCGATCTTCCTGCTCTCGGACAATGGCGGTGCGCCGGAAGCCGGCCTCAAGGGCGGATTCCAGAAGCCGTATGGCGATCGAACCACGGTGCACGAGATGCATCAGCGGCTCGATGAATTGGGCTCGGAAAAGACGCAGCCGCTGTATCCGCGGCCGTGGGCGATGGCGTCGGACACGCCGTTCAAGTATTACAAGCTGTGGCCGTTTGCGGGCGGCGTGCAGACGCCGTTCATCGTGTCGTGGCCTGCGGAGATCCGCCGCAACGGCCTGCGAAAGCAGTTTGTCGATGTCATCGATATCACTCCTACCGTGCTGGATATCGTTGGCCTGCAAGCGCCGGATGTCTACGGCGGCGTGTGCCAGATGCCGATGCAGGGTAAAAGCATGCGCGCCGTGTTCAACGATCCGGCCAGCCCTAATCCGCGCGACCGCCAATACTTCGAACTATGGGGCGCGCGAGGCATCTGGAACAACGGTTGGAAGGCGGTGGCGATCCACAAGCCTGGCACGAGTTTCGATGACGACCGCTGGGAACTGTACAACGTGGATGCGGACTTTTCAGAAGCCGTGAATCTCGCTGCGCAGAATCCGGCCAAGCTGGAAGAGTTGAAGAAACTGTGGTGGTCTGAGGCGACGAAGAATGGCGCGCTGCCACTACTGGAGGCGCCGGGAGGCAGGAAGGCTACTTACGATCAGGCGTTGCCTGCGCGATAGCGTCTGCCACCGATTTCGCCATCAATCGATAAGCTTCCGCAGTCCAATGAAACTGGTCACCCTTGGCCAGTTCCAGGTGGGCTGCGCCTACTGCATAGAGATCGTCAATCGGAATCCCGGCCTCGCGCACGACCTTCGCGGCCATGCGGTTGTGCTCCATGATGGTGCCGTTGATCTCCGCATCCAACTCGCGCGGCTTGTCCTTCACTGTCACTGGCGTTGAATTTGCCCAGATCAGTTTTGCGCCGGCGGCGTTGTCCTGAATCGCCTTCACATAGGCTCGCATCAGCGGTTCGAACTGCCCGTCGGGTATGCGGCCTTTGGTCCAGCCGTGCAGTCCCATGTTGAAATGGATCACCGCGTAGGGGCCGCGTGCTAAGACCTCGCGCACCATTTGATGCAACCCCGCTGAGGCCTGATGATAGGGGTTTACCCACGCGTCTATGTTTGCTTTGCCCTTGAGAACTCGCGCTACATCGGCACGGTAACCATTCAATACCGAATCGCCGATCAGTAGCACGCGTGGCAGGCCGGGCACGGGATCAACGGCATCGTAGACCTGCCATCCGCCGCCCTGCGCATTGAGGCGCGTGTCGCCCTCGGCTTTGGCGGCGAGAGGTTTCTTCAGCCCTGTCAGATCGGAGTCGACGATGACGGTTCCGCCGCCCTGCACGACGCTGGCTGAGAACTTGTCGGACAGTTCGATGCTACCCGTAGTCTTTAGTGAGACCACTTTGCCCTTCACCTTATTCACAAGTAACTGCAGAGCGCCCTGGTAGGCGAAGGTGCAGCCGGTCATGGTCAGCCGCGTCTTCTGATAGTCGCTCATCGCCTCGTTGCTCAAAAACGATATGTGGCTGTTGCGCAGCGTGGAATTGGAGATGCTCACTGTGTCTACCGGCGTCCTCACTTGCAGCAGGTCGGTGGAGTTGTCATAAAGCACACGGATATTGTCGAGCAGAATGTTCTCCTGCCGTGGCACCTGCGCCCCTGGATAATACGAGCGGCTGTACTTTCCTATGTCGAAGTGGATGGAAAAGCCGGTGCGCGCCTTGCCCAGATAAATATCGCGGAACACCACATTACGAACGCCTGCGGTGTAGGTCACGTCGTCCTGCACCACGCCCCATGGAATGCCATCAAGGGTCACCTGACCGGTCTTGTGCGTGGGCCTCGTCATTGACTTGAATACTTTGCCATCGGGGTTTGCCTGCACACGGTACAGGCGGCCTTCAGAGACCACCGTGTCGGACTGCTGCACCTCCATGCCCTGCTGCCAATCGATCCACGCGCCCGCCAGTATTCGCGCGAAGTAGCCGATCTGGCGCTTGGGATTGGGTAGGTCGTGCATGTTTTCGATCACGCCGTCTTCGATCCAACCAAGTTCAGGATTGCCCACGGAGTAGTCATGCGCATTCAGTGCGATGGCGTCGTCGCCGGTTTCGAACGTGCCGTTGCGAATCGTGAAGCGCTTGCCGCGGCCCAGATGCACGCCGTCTTTGTCGCCTTCGATGTGGACGTCTTCAATCAGGATGTCTTCAAAAGTGCAAACGTGAATGGCGTATTGCGCGCGGCCCAGATCGAAGCAACGGAAGTGGTCGATGTGCAGATCCTTTACATAGAAAAATGCCAGCTGACCATGTAGTCCGTAGACTTCCCACTTGCGAACATCCACGCCGTTGACAATCAGGTTCAGGCCGCTGACGGTGATGTGTTGATCCCACGTCTTTGTGAGTGCGCCTTTGTTGAGGATGACGTGTGTGAACGGGCCTTGCTCGGCTACTTTTTGGATGAAGACATTGTTGCCGAAAATCAGCGAGGTGTTGCTGCCGATGTGAACGGTCTGGGCCAGCTTATACGTGCCGGGCTTGCTCACCTGGATGGTGCCAGTTTGATCCACGGCACGCTGTAGAGCTTTGGCGTTTTCAATTCCAGTCGCCGCTGGTGAGAATCCGAAGTCGGCCGCATCGGTAAACCCTGCGGCCATGGCAGGCGTCAACGCCGCCAACATCAAAAAGCACGCTCGTATCATGTTGATACGAGGTTACCATTACAGATCTCCTGATGTTACGCGGGGATTTTCGCTGCGAGTGGAACTCGGATTTGCCTTGGCTCCGGCCAAGTGCTGGGCTGAGAAGCTGTGAAAAGTTAGAATTTGGACAGGCGGATCGCCTGTCCTACCCGCGGAAAGCCTATGTTTTCAAGGGGCAGACCTCCTGATGTCATGCGGCGATTTTCGCTTTGCGTGGAATTCGGATTGAGCCCGGACAACCGCTCCCTGACGGTCGCAACCGTAAATGCGCTTTCAAGTCTTGCGCCAAGGGAGCGGTTACTGATCATAGCGAAATTAGATCAGCTCATTTTCCAGGAGATCAGGAGGTCTGAATTACCGCCTCTTCTTGGTAATCTTCTTCGAGACGAACTCGCGAAAAAGATTGCCTGCCATTTCAAAGCCAAGACCCATCGCCGAGTTGCGCAAAATCGTGCCGGCCTTATCGCGGTCCTCGGCCGGGTAAATGTAGTTGGTGGCAAAGCCTGTGCCAAATCGGCTCAGCAACGAGGAATAGCAGACCTGATCTTTCCTGTTATCGCCGCGGCAGATGAACACATGGCTCATGGCGTAGAGTGCGCGCGAAGTCTTGGATCCGTCGCCCTTATAGAAATAACGCGGATCCTGCTTGAAAAGAGTCGGCATCAACACTCGGTCCAGCACCAGCATGGTGCCATAGTCGGCGAAACTTGCCCCATATCGCTTGGCATAACCCTGCGCGCCTTGGCCGAAACCCCGGTGGGTGTTTTGCGCTTGCCACACGCCAGCTATAACTCCGCCGATAACAAACGAAGTTGGGTCAAACAATGCCTTTGTAGTGAGTTCCGTCTTCTGACGCGTATTCAAGGGAACTGCATCCTTGTCGTAAACAATGAAGAAATTCGGGATAACGCCCAAGAACCGCTGCTTCTCTTCTTCTTTGATTTGGGCTTGGGCGAGCTCCACCTGGGTCTGGGTGACGTTCACTTCCGTTGTGACCTTATCGATCACCATCGTGGTCCGCGCCAGCGCCAACGCCTCGCCGGCCTTCAATTCGCCTGTTGCGGAATTCGAAGCGAAGCCCTGTGCTGCGAATGACAGGCGATAGGCGCCCGCGGGGACTTCTGCAAAGGTGAACGCGCCATTTTCTGCCGACTGCGTCTGCTGATCTTGAGCGCGGCCATCGAGCATGAGCTTCACTTGTGCCCGAGTCACCGGTGCACCGCTTGAATCAACCACAGTGCCGCTGATGGTCCCTGTCTGAGCGAAAGCAAAGGACCCCGTTACGAGCAGAGAAAGAAACACAAAATACATGGATGATTGATGCCTGGCCCGTTCATTCAGCCGTATAAAATCGTCAGGGTCGAACTGCGGCTTGCGGCAATACCTCATTTAAAGTATCTGCTAAAACGAAGTCATCGAAATAGATTGTGTCGACCGATGATTTATGCGGGCTGCGGTGAATGCCTGGCTGGCAGAAATAGACCGACTCCGGCCCCTTCGTTTTCAACTTCTTGTCCATCGCCAGTACACCATCGAACCATAGCCGTGTGTTGCCTTTCGTTGGATCTTCCGACCAATGGATATGCATCGCCAGATGGTGCCACTTGCCGGTGGAGAACTCTGCCTCCCACTCCGTGCCGTTGCGGCCGAGGTTGCCCGTGCCGTATTTGATCAGTGTCTTGCCGTCTTTCGGCTCCACCCACCAGGTCATCACGTTGTTGTAGCGCGGCGGCGGATTGCCTTCCCAATAGAAAAAGTTGTCGCGATCCTTCGGCGCCTCGGCCATGTAGATGTAGAACGACATGTACGTGTCCGAGCCTTCTTCCACCGTTACTCTCGGCCCGCCCACCTGCACGCGAAGTTGCTGTGCGTTGAACACGTCGGTCTCATGGATGGTGAATCGGCCTGCGTATTTGCCTGAATGCGCAACGTCAGTGACAACGTCCACGCCGCCGGGCTTGGCGTTCTGGCCGCGCGTGCCGGTCTGGCTCCACTCGCTCAAGTCACCAGTCTCGAAGCCGGCTTTGAAGAGGATTTTTGCAGAGGCAGGGTTCTGCATTCCGAGCAACAAGGCTGCTGAAAGAAGAAATCGCATGGCTCCCAGTTTGCCACATACAATCACGATGTAAACTATCTAATATCCAATGCTTCGCCCACTCGCACTCCTGGCGCTCGCACCGGCGATCTTCGCAGGCAACGAAGATTTTCTGAAGACCTACTGCCAGGCCTGCCATCAGGGCGCGAAACCGGCGGGCGGATTCTCCATCGACCGCGTGGCGCAACGCTCGGGCTGGAACCGCGCCATGCTGCGCGTGCGCAATATGGAGATGCCGCCAAAAGGCGCGCCCGCACCTGCGCTTGATGCACGCGAGGCCTTTGTCGCCGCCGTTTCAGCGGAACTTCATAAACAGGCCTGCGCCAATGGACCCGTGGCCGGACGCGCGCCTCTGCGCCGCTTGAACCGCGATGAATACGCGGCAACGATGCGCGACCTGCTCGACATGCATCTGGATATCGGCAAGTTCCTGCCCGCCGATGGCGCGGGTGGGGAAGGTTTCGACAACGCTGCTGAGACTCTGTTCCTTTCGCCGCTGCTGACTGAAAAGTATCTGGATGCCGCAAACTTCGCCATGGATTTCGCGGCCAAGGAATACAAGTCCCGCGCAAAGCTGATCATCGCGAAACCGGTCCCCGGGTTGACCGCCGACGCCGCCGCAAAGAAGGTGCTCGGCACGTTTCTGACACGCGCATTTCGCCGTCCTGTTACAGCGGCGGATGTCGATCCCTATCTGGAAATCTTCCGCACCACTGCGCGTCAGGGCCGTACTTATGAAGAGTCTTTGTTCGCGACATTCCGCGTCGCGTTGGTGTCGCCACTGTTCCTGTTTCGCTCCGAGCCCACGAATAACACTGGCCGCGAACGTCCGCTCGATGCCTACGCGCTGGCCTCGCGCCTTTCGTATTTCCTGTGGGGCAGCATGCCCGATGAACTGCTTACCGATGTTGCGGCCAGCGGCAAACTGAACGACCCGGAAGTGCTCAATCAACTCACTGAGCGCATGCTGCGCAACGACCGCGCGCTAGTGTTTGCCGAACGCTTCACCGGCCAGTGGCTGCGCGTACGCGAACTCGCCGGCGACAAAGCTCCCGATGCAAAACTCTTCCCTGGCTACTACGCCGATGAGGATCTGCGCTCCGATATTCGCCTGCAACCTGCGCTGTTCTTTCGCGAGATGCTGGTGCGAAATCGGCCCGTGCTCGATCTGCTCGATTCCGATCACACCATCGCCACACGCACACTGGAAAAGCACCTTGGTCTGAAGCTGCCGCTGAATAATAACGCTCCGCAACAGCCGCAGTGGGTGGAACTGCCCGCTGGTTCGAATCGTGGCGGACTGCTTGGCATGCCGGCTGTGCTTGCAATCTCATCGCATCCATACCGCACCAGTCCTGTGTTGCGCGGGGCGTGGATACTGGAAACAGTGTTGGGTACGCCACCTCCTCCGCCACCGCCGATGGTGCCTGCGCTGGAAGAACCCGGCGTCAACGCGCCTGCCAAGACCATTCGTGAACGGCTCGCACAGCATCGCACGAATACCGTCTGTGCCAGTTGTCATAGCCGCATCGATGGTCTGGGCTTTGCTCTCGAAAACTATAACGTGCTGGGACAGTGGCGCGATACCGATGCCGGCAAACCCATCGATAATTCCGGAGAGCTGGCCGATGGCACTCACTTCAACGGGCCGGGCGAATTGCGGCGTGCGCTGCTGGCACGAAAAGATTTGTTTGTACGCAATATCACATCGAAGCTGTTGGGCTATGCACTCGGCCGCAGTCTTGCTGCCGAGGACGGCTGCACCGTCGATGCAATCGTTGAACGGGTGCGAGAGAATGGTTACGGTACCCGCACGTTGATTCAAGAGATCGTCCGCAGTGTGCCGTTTCGAAATCAGGCGCCAGGAGGCAGGAAATGAAATCGAATTTATCGCGACGAACGCTTCTTCGGGGTGCCGGCGCGGCGCTGGGTCTGCCCTGGCTTGAAGCGATGGCTGCCAGCGGGCCTTCCGCGCCGCCGATGCGCATGGCCTTCCTCTACATGCCCAACGGCGTGAACGTGCCTGCGTGGGTTCCCAAAGGCGCTGGCCGCGACTTCCAACTATCGCCGACGCTCGAACCGCTCGCTGCAGTCAAAGACAAGATCACCGTGCTCAGCGGACTGTGGAACGCGGGCTCGAAAGGCGGCGATGGCCACTATGTGAAAGAGGCCGCCATCCTCACTTGCCAGACCATCAAGAAGACGCAGGGCGCCGATCTGGGTAATGGCACATCGGTCGATCAGGTTGCTGCAAAACTGGTGGCGAATCAAACTCCGCTGCCTTCGCTCGAACTGGGTGTTGCGCCGGTTGCCATCGGCGTCGATGCCGTTGTCGGCTACACGCGCGTGTATGGTTCGCACATTGCCTGGAGCGATGCGACCACGCCTCTGGCTCGTGAGATCAATCCGCGCGCAGTCTATGAGCGACTGTTCCGTGCGGCGACGGCTCCGGCTACTAACGCCGCGCAGGCGGATAAGCTGCTGCTCGATCGCGTGCTGGCCGATGCGAAGCGCCTTCGTTCCGAAGTGGGTGCCGCCGATCAGATCCGCCTCGACGAATATCTCTCGCTCATGCGCCAGATGGAGACGCGCGTCGAGCGCGCATCCAGCGGCATGCAGCGCAAATGGAAAGCGCGGGCGCCGCTTGATCCGAAGGCCGCTCCGTCTGAGAATCCCACGGGACATGCCGAGCACGTGCGCCTGATGATGGACATGATCGCTACGGCGTTCCAGACGGACACGACGCGCGTGAGCACGTTCATGTTTGGCAATGCGGTGAGCAACGTGAGTTTCCGTTTCCTGGATGGCGTCAGCGCCGGCCACCATGATGTTTCGCATCATCAAAAGGACGCTGACAAGCTGCGGCAATATCAGATCATTAATCGCTGGCACATTGAACAGTACGCTTATTTGCTGAGCAAACTGGAAGGCATGCGCGAGGGCGAATCCACGGTGCTCGATAATTCCATGATCGTATTTGCTTCGGCATTGAGCGACGGCAACAGTCATAGTCCTCATAAGTTGCCAATCGTATTGGGCGGCCGCGGTGGCGGTGCCATCAACAGTGGGCAACATCTGGAATATACGGAAGACAGCCCTTTGGCGAACCTTTATTTATCGATGTTGAACGTATTCGGTGTGCCTGCCGAACGCTTCAGCGATAGCACCGGCCCGCTGCAAGGACTCGTACGGTCATGATCTGCCGCGTAGCGCAACTGCTGCTGCTGGCTTCGCCCATGATTGCTGCCGACTTGACGGGCATCTGGGTCGGACAGATTCCCACGCGCAACGGCGAGATGCAGGACATCGCTTTCCAGCTCCGCCAGAACGGCACTAAGATCGAAGGCAAGCTGTATGGGGATTATCAAAGCAGTCCCATCGTGCAGGGCACCATCGCCGGTTCGCTGGTGACCTTTGTGGTTAGCGGCTCCGAACAGGCAGGTAATCAGATCAACGAGACGCGCACCCGCTTCACCGGTAAGTTTGAAAACGGGCAACTGGAATTGCTGCGTGAGCGCGAAGCTTCGCATAATGCGGGTAACAGCGGTGCTGTGGAACAGCGGCGCAATACGCCGCGGCAATCGTTCACTTTGAAACGGTTAACCTGACCGATCTCTCTCAATAGCAGGTTTTTGACATCGCCGGCGATGTGATGCTGTGGGTGATTGAGATTGGTGGTCGATACCGATGTGCTTGTCGCGGCCATGCGCAATCCCACGGGCGCATCTTCAGCGCTCGTATCTTTGCTTATTCAACGAAAGGCATGTTGGCTCCTAAGCCTTGCGATGGCTTTCGAATACGAAGCGAGTTGCATGCTGGCGGAGCATCGGTTGGCAGCGAATGCCTCGGCGCACGACGTTCAGAACCTGATGACGGTGATTTTTGGCGTTGTTGTTCCCGTTGAAGTGCATTATCAATGGCGGCCGCTGCTATCTGATCCTGGCGATGAAATGGTAATTGAAGCAGCGGTGAATGGCAGAGCCGACGCCATCGTAACTTTCAACTTTGCGGATTTTAAGCTCGCCCCGCAGAGGTTTGGAATCAAACTCTGGAAACCAGGCGAGGCGTTGCGGGAGATAAGGAAATGACACCAAGAGTTTCGACTTTTTCATTGCGGTTGCCGATTTCTTTGAAGGCAGCGGTTGAGCGAATGGCGGAAGCCGACGGAACCAGCATGAACCAGTTTTTGGTGATGGCTGCCGCGGAAAAACTTGCCTCCATTCAAACCGCGGAAACCTATTTCGCGGCCTATCGCGATCGGGGCGATGTGAATCAGGCTCTCGCGTTTCTATCACGTCCCGGCGGCGAACCGCCTGGACCAGGTGACCAGATCGATTAAAACACAAACGGCGCCGTTTGTATGTACCCGCCGTTTACCAGTTGAACTTCAACCGCACCTGAATCTGGCGCGGCAGAATGTTCTGCGTGGAGACGTTGACGCTGTTCGGATCGGTCTTGATGTTATCGTTGAAGGCCTCAAAGCCAAACTGAGCGTTCATCCTGGAAAAAGCAGTTGTCCGTAAATTCTGCGGGAATGTACAACTCTGCAAACCGGGGACTGCCTCCATGTTTCCGGCGTGTTTTGCCGGAATCATGCGGGCTGTCCCCGGTTTGCCCCCCGCGAGACGGCCCGCAATAAGAGTCACCCGGCAGGTGACGAGCACGTTGCATGCAACCGATGCCAAATGCTTGAGATACCTTTTCTAGATACGTTCAACTGCTTCTTCCCGGATGACGGATCCGGGGCTGTTAATTATGCGGTTTTGCAATCTGGCGAAGCTACTCGTCTTCAACGTGGAGGATCGCTTCCGCTAAGCCGGCGGCGTCGTTTGGATCCGGGGAAACAAGGTGATCCTCCAAAGTCGGCACGCCCTCTTCGGATTCTTCAAACAACTCTTCCACTTCGACTAATTCGGCTTGCATTTGCACTTGCTCCTTCGCATTAAATATAACATGATCTGTTTATCCTTAATATAAGAAAAAAATGAACGATTCCTATTTAACTGCGCCATATGACGAGATGAAACAGTGCCGGTTCCTGATCATTGCGCTCTTATACTATTGACCGTTCCAATAGCTTGCGGTTTGCAGCAGCGCAGGGGCCGAGGCCGCTTTCCGGTGCGAACGAATCGCCGCCTCCTCTTCCCAGCGGCCGCCGGTAACGGACCCGGTTCGCGCCTCCAGGCTTCCGGGAGATGTTATGATTGACTGCATCTTGATTCGGAAATTTTCTGTTCTTCTCTTCGCAATCGCGCTTTCCGGTTGCAGCCCATTCATCCCTGAACCGGCGCCCATGTGGGCTTACCCTACCAATCCGCCGCAGCAGTCCCCACCGCCGCCGCTGCCTCCCGGGCAGTTAACGCTGGAAGGCAGCAAAGCTTCCTTCACATGGCCGGAACTTAAGAACCTTTTCAGTGCGCCGGATTGGCACGCGGAGGATCATCCTCCTTTGCCGGAGGTCGTCGCTCACGGCCGGAAGCCGGCAGTGCGCGCTTGCGCTTATTGCCACCTGCCCACGGGCAATGGACGGCCGGAGAATGCGCGGATTGCCGGATTGCCCTACAACTACTTCGTCGCGCAGATGAAAGCGTTTCGCGACGGCAAGCGGGGTACAGCCGTTGCCGGCCGGGCTCCTACTGAAAACATGTCGAAGACGGCAAAAGACATTCAGGACGACGAAATTGCCGCTGCCGCAAAGTATTTTTCCGCGCTTCCGGTTCAGTCGTACACGCGGGTTGTTGAGGCTTCCACTATCCCAAAGGCCGAGATCACCGCCTGGATATTCAGGTTCAGTCAGCTTGGCGGTACCGAGGAGCTTGGCCAGCGGATCGTCGAAGGGCCTGAGGATTTCGAGCGCTTTGAGATGCGCGATCCCGCCGCCAAATACATCGCATATGTGCCGGTGGGAAGCATCGCCTGGGGCAAGCGCCTGGCCGAGGGCTGGGGATTCGGAAGGTCGCTAGAATGTTCCAGCTGCCACGGGCCGGGGTACAAAGGCAAGGATGACGTGCCGGGATTGGCAGGCCGGAATCCGACATCGATCGTTCGCCAGCTCTACGACTTCAGGTCCAGCGCGCGCAAGGGCGGCAAGAGCTCAGAGATGGACAAAGTTGTAAGAGATATGACCAACGCCGACATGCTGGCGCTCGCGGCGTATCTTGCCACGCTGACGCCGTGAGCCTGAGCGGCGTCCGCTTTGAAGATTATCGTGTCAACGCAAAGTAGAAATGTCCTGTTTTGCGGCCAGCAGGTGAAGGTTTGGTTTAGAGTGGTGGTGATGCTTTGGGAGGTCGCGCTCCTGAGGAAGATTCAAATCCGATGCGACGCAGTTGGCTCCGAAGTAAGCGGCGGCGAGCATACTTTAGTGAAACTCCCGAGCAGAGGCTTTGAATAATCCTAAAAAAGCTGTTGCCCGTAAATCCTGCTGAAATGCACGACTCTGCAAACCAGGGACTGCCTCCGTTTTCCGGCTATTTTCGCCGGAAAATGGCTGGCTGTCCC
>CAIRSA010000382.1 GCA_903881085.1 uncultured Acidobacteriia bacterium | reverse complement strand
CTCATGCGGCCCCATGTGGAGCCTTCATTGGTGGTGGGGTGGAACCCTGCGCCAAACCTAAGTAACTCAGTGCCTTAGAACCGCTGCGAACTCCTGCGGAAAGGTGCGGAATCCAGCCCTTGTTGCCGGCAATCGTATCAGTTCCCGCCTGCTGTTGGCATCAGCCAAGTGCCTCAGATCTACAGGCAGTTCGATTCCCGTTTACGGAATTGAACCCAGGTCCGCACTCCGGTTTGGCTGGCGTGGTTTCACTGAGCCAAACCGGCCCCAGGCACGACCGCGTGCTTCCGAAGTAAGCGCCGGAAGAACGTTTCGATCCGTTCTGCCGATCCGTGACCGGTGAGCTCGTTGGCGCCGAAACGGTAGACCTCGTACCCGGCAAGCCGGAGGTCACGGTCGGCGGCCACCATGTCGGCGTACCTGGCAAGAGATGGTTTTCCGTCTTCTGCGAAGTGCTGAGATCCGTCGACCTCGATGACCACGCGGCCGGCGTCGCTGAACAGGAGCAGGAAATCCATGCGTTGCCGAGACAAACGTCCCACCCCACCGAGCTGTGCCAGCGTGTATGGGTCGTAATGCAGATAGACCTGCGGAATGAGGGCTGGCAGCTTTTCTCTCAGATCCTTAAATGCCCGGTAGTAGACGCCGAAGACGTTTCGCTCGCCGTCCGACGCAAGGGATGCCATCAGTCGCTGAGATAGAGATCGCCTTGCTTCAGCATCATCCTGAATGCCCTGGCGATCTTTCCACCAGACAACCATCTGCTCTTTGGTAAGCACGCCACTATGAATCGGGCGGTCGTACACGAGGCAGTGCTCTTCATTGCGGACGATTCGGATGTCGTTGTTGATGGCATCCTGGATGACGATCTCGGGCTTCGGACCCGTTGAGGCAAAAATCAGATTCTTGGGCGCGCCAGACACGCCGCCACTGATACGGGCCACTGAGAATGCCGAATGCCCGGAGACACTCCCCGATGGTCGGAGGTGGTAACCGTCCGCTTTCAGGAATGTGTTCAGAGTGTCAACGAGCTGCGACTGCTCCTTCCCTCTGCGTGCATTCGGAGAGACGACAGCCTCAAGCAACTTGAAGAACATCTGCCGAGAGCAGCTCAGTGCGCCGACCACCTCGAGCAATTCGGCGTTCGTCCAGTCCTCGTTGTTCGAGCAGTGCCGTATGACGGACTCCTCCAGATTTGCCTCGAAGCCTGCGCCACGCATTTCAGACAGCGGCCAGAGCTTTGACAACTGCTCGACGAGCGGGAGCTCGCCGAAGAGATCAACATCAGTCAGTGCCTTGAAGATCGAGCGCCGCGTGAGTTCAGTGACTGTCTGGCCGTCGTTCGAATCGTCCAGCAGTCGAAGGAATTCGCTCAGCGAAAAACTGACGTAATCTTGCTCGACCTGGCGTCCGAGTTGGAGAAGCTGATCATTGTTCAGTCCTTGGAGTCGGCTTCGCACGTACACACGCTTGCTGGAGTGCGCTTCGCTACCCGTCCCGGTAGCCAGTCCGAGCCGCTCGCATTCAGCCGGCAAGTCATACGCCTTTACCGAATGAAGCGTAGCCGCGATCAGTTCGATTAGCTCCGGCCTCTTGCCCTTGAGCAAGATGCTTCCGTCTCGCGGTGTGCTGCTGGGTGAGTCATGCGACATCGAATCTATTTCCCCGCTCAGTCACTGGCCCACAGCCGCTCGTCGTCCTGGGTCGCAGCCCAGAAGTCATCGAATAGCGCCAGCTTGGCCTCGGCAATGGTCGCAAACGTCCTCGGACCGAAACGGTCGCCGATCTTGTAGCCCCAGCGTTTGGTTTTCGTGGGGTAGACGACCAGGTTGTAGCCTTCGACATTCAGGAAGCTGTTGCCCTTGGCTGAAACTCGCCATTTGCGGTGCAGCCAGCGAGAGCGTCGGGCAGCTCGATTGCGCAACCGCGCTTCATGTCGCTTCGGCCCCTCGTAGTCGTCGCTCATCTTCTCGGCGCAGACGCACCCGACCTCGACGGGATCTTCCAGATCCGGGTGCTCCATGACGTGGACGTAGCGGATCTTCTCGTTGCCGCACATTTGGCAGGTTGCGTAATCGGTCTCGTCGGCAGGCCCGCCATCCGCCCGCAGATCGACAACGTCGACGCAGTGCCATCCCTTGTGGGGTACGCCCGGCTGGTCCCAGCGGTTGCCGCTCATCCCGGTTCGCTCCTTGGGGCTTTTAAGGGCGGTCCTTCAGGTGGCCGCCTGCACCCCGCTCAGCCTGAAGCCGGGTCGTTGGCTCGATCATCCGATGCCTTACCATTTATCTGTTCAAACATGCACAAGTTTGCCGTATGCTTGCCAAGATTACCATCACAGCTAGTACGCGCCGCTACAGCGGGTTAGGACACGATGAAAGACGAGACTGGCGAAATATTTACGCTCGACGACGTGGCTGCCTACCTCAAGGTGGGCAAGCGAACGGTCTATCGCTTGGCTGCAGCCAAGAAGATTCCGGCGTTCAAGGTAGGCGGCACTTGGCGGTTTTCGCGCACGGACATCGATGCCTGGATCAAACAGCAGTCGATGGAAGGGCTCGACGCTGGACGCGGGGATGATGGCGTGGCCAAGGGCCAATCGAATGATGGGGGGCGAAAGTAATGCTTGGACTGACTCTTCGAGAAGAATTTCGGGGCAAGCGCCTCAAGGGCACAGCCATTGAGCTCTCCAACGACACGAACACCGGCGCTACCCAGATCGCTGCAAAGGAGTTCCTGGAGATCACGTATCCCACCCACGACCTGCTGAAGGGGATTGAGGCCGTCGGCCCGAACCAGGGGCGTCCTGTGGTGGTGATCGGTGAGCGCGGCCTTGGTAAGTCGCACTTGATGGCCGCGCTGTATCACGCGGTCACCGATGCTGGGTCGACCACTGCCTGGTTGAAATCCTGGGCGACAACGCTTGGCGAACCCACGATTGGCGAGATAGCTCTGCGCACTGGAATGCAGGTAATCGGCGAGAGCTTGCACCGCCAGCGCTACAAGTTCCTGTGGGATCTGCTGTTCGAACAGCACCCGCACGGCGACTACATCAAGGGCAAGTGGGAGGGCATGGGGGCGGCCAAGACAGACATCCCATCTGACAAGCTGATCCTCGAGCTGTTGCAGCACACACCAACCATGCTGCTGCTCGACGAATTCCAGACCTGGTACGACGGCTTGACCAACACCAAGCAGTACCCTTGGAAGAACTGGGCATTCAACTTCATCCAGATTCTGTCCGAGATCGCCAAGGAACGGCCAGACCTTCTGGTGCTGGTGATTTCGGTTCGCAATGGCGGCAGCGATGCCTACCAGCAGGTGCATCGTGTCAATCCGGTCGCCATCGACTTCAAGGCCGGCGGCAACGCCGAGCGCATCCAGCAGGATCGTCGGCGGATGCTATTGCACCGCCTGTTCGACAACCGTCTGCAGGTCGCGCCGGCCAGCATCGAGGCGTTGGTCGCCAAGCACGTCTCCGAGTATTTCCGTTTGCTGGATGTCCCATCGTCCGAGCAGGAGCGCAAGCGCAAGGAGTTCACCGAATCCTGGCCCTACGCGCCGCACTTGCTGCGCCTGCTCGAAGAACAGGTGCTGATCGCCACCGATGCGCAGGAAACGCGCGACATGATTCGCATTCTGGCCAACCTCTACAAGAGTCGCGGCGACGTTGCTCCGGTACTCACCGCTGCTGACTTCCGGCTGGACGATGAGGCCTCAGGTATCGGTGCATTGCTTGACTCGGTGTCGAACCAGCATCACCGCTCGCTGCGGGCAAAGGCCCAACAGAACATCATCTCGGTCACCGAAGCCGTACCTAATCACACCGCGCTTTCGCCACACCTGCAGGAAATTGTCGGCGCGTTGTGGTTGCGCTCGATTGCGGTCGGCAATCTTGCCGGCGCCGAGCCCGCCACACTGCAGGCCGACATCACGCGCGACAAGCCCGTCGATGACAACGCCTTCCAGGTGGAACTGGCGACCATCGTCGAGAACAGCTTCAACATCCATCAGGATGGCCTCCGCCTGGTATTTCGCGAGGAAGAGAACCCACAGGCCAAGCTGATGGCCTGTGCGCGCAACGACAAGCTGTTCTCCGATGGTTCCGATCTGGCACAACTGGCGAAGGAGGTTCGCTACGTTATCGGTGGCACTGAAGAGGTGGCGAAGACCTTCCGCGTGATCGCGCTGCCGAAATCCTGGCTGACGGACCCCTGGACTGCGCTCGAAGAATCCGAGCAGCCAGAGCGCTGGGATGACCGTCTACCGATCCTGGTGTTGCCGGAAGAGCTGGACAATCTTGATCAGCGCCTTGGCCGCTGGATCAAGGATCACCTGCAGAAGCGCCGCAACACGGTCCGCTTCCTGTTGCCGCGATCTGCATCATCGAATGCCTTCCAGGACCGCGATCTACTGGTCTTGGCCCGCGCCGAAATGAAGGCGCAGGAATGGAGCAGCCAGAGCCCCGAGTACAAGAAGCTGCATACCAAGTACCAAGGCGAGCTGCGCGACATCCTGAAGAAGCGCTTCGACCGCTTCGCCGTTTTGCATCGCTGGAACTTCGCCGATCCGGCCCAGTGCAAGTTCAGTGTCGAGAGTCTGAAGAAGCAAGGCGCCCAGATCCCCGATGGCATCGAAGAAGCGCTGATCAACGATCTCTTCGTACCCGAGGACTTCGAAGACCTCGTGCTTGAAGCGGCCGCCGAGAACTCAGCGGTAGGCAAGTTGCTTCGTGAACTGCAGGAGCCACGCCCGGCAGGCCAGGACTGCATCCCCTGGCTCGGCGAGACCTCGATGAAGGAGCGCATCCTGCGTCTCTGCGCGCGGGGCAAGATCGCCATCAACTTGCGTGGCCTTGAGTACCTGCAAGCTCAGCCGGGTGAAGACGAGGACACGGCTTGGAAGCGCTTGCGTCCGAAGCTCTCTTACACCGGACGGCAGCTCGACGAGGTGTTCCTGATGGAACCCTCTGCTGTGCCGACTACCGGTGGCAGCACGCCCCCCGTCCCGCCGCCCCCTGGGGGCACAGGAGCCGGCGTAGGTGGCGTGTACGGTGGCGGAGCAACGCCAACGCCGGTAGGTGTGAATGAGCCCCCGGCAGGCGGGCAACCCACGCCCGTTCCCGGCGGTGGCGGGATCTTTGGCGGCGGCGCAACCGGTGGAGGCAAGCCTCGCATCGCGCTCAACAACCCGCCGACCTCGCCGTTGAACCTCATCGGCAAGCTCGAAGGCTGGGGCATTGGCCCCGCAACGCCTGTCGCAGAAGTCTCGATCAAGGTGTCCGCCGCCACCGGCGCCCAGCTCAAGGAACTGCTCAAGAAACTGCCTGACGGCATGACCTTCGAACTCAGCCTTGAGAAGGAGGACAACTGATGGCACTGGACGCCGGGATACTGCACGACCTGACCAAGGGCTCAGCGGCTGATGCCTGGCGTGTGATCATCGACAAGGCTGTCGAGATTGCGTCCAAGCCACTGGCGGCGGGTAACGCGCCCAGCGAAGTCACCAAGCGCGATCGCGAGATCGGCGCGCTGGATCACTTCCTGTCGTCCAGCGGCTGGGATCTGTGGCAGGTGTTCGGTCAGCCGGAAGTCAGTGGCGTTGAGCGCACCTCGGATCGCTTGGCGCGCTGGTGGACCGAACCCTACAGCGCCAAGGCGGTGCTGATCCTCGATGGCCTCAGCTTGCGCGAACTGCCGTGGCTGATTCAAGGAGCCAAGGAGCGTGGCTTTACCCTGCATGAGGTCACGGCCAACGCCTCCGAGTTGCCTGGTGAAACGAATGAGTTTGCCCAGGCGCTGGGCTTTGGCAGCCGCAGTCAGCTGCAGAACAACGGCGGCGGCCTTACCCATCGCCTGCAACCGGCGCAGACCGAGTGTGTTGACATGCCCTGGAAGGACTGCGAGGGGCTGATCAACGGCACGCCGGGCGCAAAAAACTGGGTGTTCTGGCATCACTGGCCTGACAGCAAGGTGCATGACGGATCAGGCGCCGGCCAGGGCCTCGACATGCTGACCCGCGATGCGGCCGATCAGCTCGGCAGCGATGACTTCTGGGCTTTCGTCGAGCGGCTGGCCACCGGGCGCCGGCTGGTCATCACCTCGGACCATGGCTATGCCGCCACCGGCTACTTCCCGGATGCGGATGGCGAGGTCGGCCAGTTCCTCAAGAAAACCTTCGCCAGCGGGCGCAGCACGGCAGGAACCGGTGACACCGGCCCCTTCGTGCCGCCCGTGGCACTTCAAATCAACAGCCCCCACGGCGATCACCTCCTGGCCCTTGGCCGCTGGAAGTGGAAGAGCCAGGGTGGCTACCCGACGCTGACGCATGGCGGACTCTCACTGCTCGAAGTGTTGTCGCCTTTCGTCGAGCTCACGAAGTAACTCTTTAGAAGATCCTGGGGCCCGGTATGGCAACAAAAAAAGAACTGCTCGCACAAGAAGTTGCTAAAGCCGTAGGTGCTGGCAAGACGGTCGCGATGGAAACCGTCGACTTCAACGACCCGAACCGCCCCAAGACTTGCCTGGAGGTCGATTTCCCGATCCTGCCGGTCAATCAGGTGGCGATCATCGAAGGCAACGCGGGCAAGCCGATCTATCAGATGTCGAAGTGGTGGGCACGGCGTCGCTCCAGTGTGTTCCGCTCGATGCTGATCGCGGCAGCGACCAAAGCCCCTGAAGACAAATCACATGCCGCCAAGCTGGTCTGGGACAACTACTACGCCAACCACCAGAAGAAAGGCGCGTTCAAGCATTTGAAGGTGGCCGACATCTTCATGGGCGGCGGCACCACGCTGGTGGAAGGCTCCCGTCTTGGCATGCAGATGATCGGCAACGACCTGAATCCGGTCGCGTGGTTCGTGGTCAAGCAGGAACTGGCCAACGTCGATCTGGATGAAGTGAAGCGCCTGCTCGCTGACATCGAGGCCGTGGTCAAGCCGCAGATCATGCCTTACTACTACTGCGATGGGCCGAACGGCGAGAAGGGCAAATGGACGCACGCGGCGACCAAGCGCGTGATGCCTGCCGACTTCGATCCGCTCACCCTCACGTTCGAACAGCGGCGCGAATACCAATACGAAGGCCCAGAGATCATCCACACCTTCTGGGCCAAGCACGGCCCGTGTCAGGTGACAGGCTGTGGTCACCGCACGCCAATCATGACCAGCCCCGTGATGGCGGTGAAGACGCTGACCGTTAAGTATTGGGAGCAAACCTGCGCAAAATGCGGCAGTGACTTCCATGTTGAAGAAAACGCAGCACGGATGGCCCCCGATGCGCCGCTCTATGTTGCTCCAGGCGCGTATCCGTATTCGGTGCTCGACCCAAGACGTGGCGTGGTTTGTCCGCATTGCGGTCACGCAGCAATGACCAAGCTCGGCAAAGGTAAGAGCAAGAAAGTTGAGCTCTCGTTGCTTGTACATCCGCAATGGTTGGCCGGTAGTTCGAAGATAAATGCGAACGGCTTGGCGCTTGGCGGAGCGGCGCAGGATGATGCCGATTCCAGCGCGCGCTGGAATCACGAGCGCGCAGCGAATATCCGACTGTTGGAGGTAAGGGGCGCTCTACCGGAAAACGTGACCTGTCCGGAAACCAAGCTGACATTCAATACGGGCAAGGACGGCGGGACAGTTCCGAAGAGTTCAAACTATGCGTGCGGTGCGTGTGGCACGGTGCAAGATGTTCTAACGACAGTAAAGGCCACTGGCAAGACCGCTCCGATGGCAGGATATGCGGTACAGGGTTATTTGCCCAAGGCCGCTGAACGTGGCGACCCATATAACGGACGTTTCTTTTCAGTCTTTGGCGAGCAAAGAGCTGCGCAGTATGACTCTGCGGCGGCTGAATGGGAGACTCGGAAAAACGATGATCTAGCTGATTACTGGCCCCGCTCAGAAATGCCATTTGGTTTCATGACAGCTATGGCGAATAGCGATCTACGACTAAATCATGGCTTCACGCATTGGTGGACGATGTTCAATCCCCGGCAACTGCTTGTTCATACGCAGTTGCTGCGGGCTATTGCAACTGTTGGGACGTTCTCATGGGATACACGAGAGTACGTCTTGGGTGCCTTCCAGAACTATCTGCGCAATCAGTCTATGTTCTCTTTCTGGCATCTCAGCAAGGATCACTTTGCCCCAGCACTTTCCAACAGCAACTTTCATCCAAAATCGACGGTTGTTGAACTGGGCGTTTTTTGCCCGATTGGGTACGGGGTGTGGAGTTCGGCAGTAAATCCCATTATTGAGGGTGGTGAATGGGCCAAGGCTCCGTGGGAATTGGTTGCAATAGAGCACCTTAAGAAAATCAATCCCACACTTGCCGATCAATGTTCTGGCAAGAGCGAAAAGGTACTTTCGGGTGATCACCTAGCTCTAGCTGACATTAAGCAGGGGTCGTCGACCGAGCAGACGGGGATACAGGATGCATCTCTTGATCTGGTCATAACCGATCCACCATTTGGTGGACTACTGCACTATTCAGAGCTTTCGGATTTCTTCTACGTCTGGCTTCGTCTTGTTTTGAAATCGAAGTATCCGGATATCTTCACGCCGGAATTTACGCCGAAAGCGATGGAGGTCGTGGCCAATCGAGCACGCGAACCTGAAGATGCTGATGGCTTCTACCAGCGACTGTTAACCCAGTGCTGGCGCGAGACGCACCGCATCCTGAAGCCAAGCGGCATCTTGGCCTTCACTTTCCATCACAGCGCGGACGAGCCGTGGGTGGCTGTGCTGGAATCGCTGTTCGATGCAGGCTACTACCTCGAAGCGACGTATCCGATTCGCTCGGACGAAACCAAGGGCGAAGGCGAATTCGGCTCCAAGACCATCGAGTACGACATCATCCACGTCTGTCGCAAGCGGACGGAAGAGCCGAAGCCGGTGAGCTGGGGCCGGATGCGCCGCGAAGTGATGGCTGATGTTCGCCAACTGCAGGCGATGCTGGAGAACCACGCCAAGGAGGGTCTGCCCGCCGCAGACATTCAAGTGATCCGGCGCGGTAAGGCGCTGGAATACTTTTCCCGCCACTACGGCAAGGTCTACGTGGACGAGGGGCGTGCGATCTCGGTCAAGGATGCGCTTGTCGGTATCAACCAGCTGATCGACGAGGACGCCGACAAGGGCAAGGAAGTGCCGCCGGTCAATGCCGAGCCGATGACGCGGCAGTTCCTGCGCACCTTTGACAGCAAGACAGAAATAGCTCGCGACCAGCTGCAGAAGTTTCTCCGAGGCTCGATCACCACGCCGGACGAGTTCGTGCAACGCGGCTGGTGCTCGGAGAAGAACAAGGTGTTCACGCTGGTTGATCCGCTCGACTTTGCCCGCGACTGGCAGGGCAAGCACAAGCGCAAGCTCACCTCCGATCTTGACCAGGCTCTGGTGTTGATTGGCGCCTGTTTCGACGGCAGCGGCATCAACGCGGCGGACACCCTGAAGAACGACAACTTCAAGCCGCACGCGGCCCTGAGGGCGCTGCTGGAATGGCTGGGTAGGCGCGGCGCAACGCAGCAGGGCCGTAATGCGGCGTCTCGCGCGCTTTCAATCTACAACAACTGGGCCGCCTCGCATCAGGCGCAGGTGCAGCAAATGGCACTGTTCTTCGACGAGGCGTAGCCATGAAGATTCTGCAGGGAGATGTCTGGAAACGTCGCGGCGTGAGCCTGCTATGGGGTGGTGAGGCTCTGTCGCTTCTGGCGCAACCGCAGAACGTCGTCTCGATTCGCCAGTTCTTCGCAATGGTCGGCCGATGGCCTGACGACCTGCCCTGCAACGACGGCAATACGCTGGTGGTGGCGGGGCTGGAGGGCTGTGTCGACCTGATGGACCCGATCGAGGGCGAAGCGTGGATGAAGGCCGACTTGCTGCCGGCGGTGCTTGCCTTCCAGGATCAGTACAGCCTGGAGGCCGCCCTGGTGTTCTGGCTGCCCACCGGCAAAAACCGGGTAAAGATGAACCGTGCCACTGAAGCCTATTCGTGGGTGTGCTCGGCCCCGCACAGCAATCAGCAGCTCGACCTCGGGCGCATCCTGTGGGCAGGAGCTGAGGCCGACGTCGGCCGCATCATCGACCCCGATTGCACCAACAGCGACCCGGATGGCCCGGGGTGGATCGGCCTGCACCACCCGAGGCTGTCCTGATGGTGGTTGAGGAAGTCTTCTCCCCCGGCGAGCGGATCACCCACCACGAGTACGGCCAGGGGGTTGTTCTTGACGCTGCGCGCGACGGTTATCTGCGTGCATTCTTCGGCGTTGGCGAACGCCGCGTCCCTGTCGGGTCGATCCGTCGTGAGCTGTCGCGCACAGAGCGGATCCTGCGCGCAGTGGACGGTGGCACAGATCGGGCGCGCAAGGCGTGGTTGTCCTACGAGGCCCATGCGCTGCCGGTGATGGAGAGCGCATCGGCGCTGACGTCCGCCAAAATCGATTTGCTCCCGCACCAGGTAGTGCTGACGCATCGCATCGCCACTGCGTCGCCACGGCGCTACCTCATCGCCGACGAGGTGGGGCTGGGCAAGACCATCGAAACCGCGCTCATCCTGCGGG
>CAIRSA010000381.1 GCA_903881085.1 uncultured Acidobacteriia bacterium | reverse complement strand
TAATTGGGGTCAGAGACCTCTGACACCTCTGGCACCATTATTTCCGCGGCTCAAAGGTGATCTCAACCTCCGTCTTCACCCGCGCCGGCTTGGGTTCGTGCGGCTTGTACTTGAAATCCGCCCACTGCACGGCCTCGCAAAGCTGAGCCCCAGTGGAAAGCTCATCAACCTTGCCGTCTTTTCCGATCACCACTTTGCACTTGGCGGTTCCACCCTTGGGCTCCCAAAGCGGCGCGGGCCGCACCACTGCACCTTCGATCAGCATTGCCTTTTGTTTATCGGCGGGCACGGCCACGGCGGGCGAATCGTCCTCCTCAGCATCTTTCTTCGCGCCGTCGGCGGCTGCCGCAGGTTCCAGTTTCGTCACAAGAAAAAGGGGACGCGCCGGGTACCGCTTCACAACGGAACGCACCACACCAGCCTGGCTATCCACCGTATCGAAAGCCAGCATTGGCCAGGCTGTTTTCACCACTTTCTTGCAGCTGGCTTCTAACGGATATCCGCTCTTGCCCTGATCCGCATCGCCGATTTCTTCAATCATCTGCTGCGCATAGACGCCTTCGGCCACGTATTCCTTGCCCGCCTCAACGTCGACCGCGGTCTTGAAGAACATGCGGTATCTCCTCAATCCAGCCTGCAGGTAGACCGTCGGCCCGCCCGCATTGAGCGTGGAATCGGAGGACGTTGCCCCCTCAGGCATCACCACGGCCTTGCCCTGAATCTTGTGCGGCGCCCCCGCAGCCTTTTTCGCATCCTTAGCGGGCTCGCTCGAGCAACCGCTCAGCGCCGCAAGCGCCGCTATAAGAAGCCCAGAAATCATACGATTGCATGTCATAGGCGTGACCCTCACTTTGGGGACAACTTTGTCCCGATCTATCTGTATCACACCGCAGCCCCAGTGACAAGCCCATGAAACTTAATTGGGGTCAGAGACCACTGACACCTCTGGCACCGATTATGCAACCTGTTGACAGGAAGCCCCGTCATTTCTATCATTAATAGGTCAACCGCGCGCGCCGCCTTCGGAAGGGGGCCCTGCGCGGTGCCTAATCTCAGTCCGAGACTATCAAACAACTATGATCAAGGTCGAAGGTTTAAGTAAACGATACGCACGCAACGTTGCGGTCGACGACATCTCGTTCGAAGTGAACAAGGGTCAAATCGTTGGATTCCTGGGGCCGAACGGTGCTGGTAAAACCACCACCATGCGCATCCTCACCTGCTTTATGCCCCCCTCATCGGGCAAAGCGTCCGTGGCCGGATTCGACGTAATGGAGCATCCTTTTGAGGTCAAAAAAAGAATTGGGTATCTACCCGAAACGCCTCCGCTCTACCCTGAAATGGAAGTCGCCGAGTACCTGGAATTCGTCGGCAAGCTGAAAGGCGTCCCCAAAAGCGACTTGGCCAAGCGCGTCCGCGAAGTCTCTGAAAAAGTCAATGTCGCCGATGTCAGCAAGAAGCTCATCAGCAAACTTTCCAAAGGCTACAAGCAGCGCGTCGGCCTGGCGCAGGCCATCATCCACAACCCCGATGTGCTGATCCTCGATGAGCCCACCGCAGGGCTCGATCCGAAACAGATCAACGAAACCCGCCAGCTCATCAAAGGCCTGGCAGGCGACCACACCATCATTTTGAGCACGCACATTCTGCCGGAAGTCGAGCAGGTTTGCGAAAAAGTCGTCATCATCACCAAAGGCAAGTTGGTCGCGACCGATTCGGTAGCAAACCTCACCAACCGCCTGCAGGGCACTCATTCGGTGGCGCTCGAAGTGGCAGGCCGCGATAGCTCACTCGACCCTCAAGCCGTGCTGCAACACCTGGAAAAAGTAGCCGGCGTTGTGCGCGTCATCCTCATTGATACCAAGGACAATCGCAGCAGGTTCGAAGTGGAAAGCCAGCCCGGCGCCGCCATCCGCCCCGACCTCGCCCGATCAGTGGTCGAAGCCGGCTGGAACCTCAATGAATTGCACACCGCGGGAGTCAGCCTGGAAGAGATCTTCCTGCAACTGACCGCGACAGATAAGGCCACAGCACAGGGAGAAGTGCAATGAACAACATCTTAATCATCTGCCAAAAAGAATTGAAAAGTTATTTCGTTTCGCCCATCGCCTACGGGCTGATGGCGTTTTTCGCGCTGATCTCCGGCTACTTCTTCTACATCGCCACCGGATACTTCGTGCAGGGGAGCATGCAAGCCGCCATGATGGGCCGCCAGATGCCCATGAGCATCAATGAACAGATCCTCCGCCCCGTGCTGATGAATCTCAGCGTGGTCGGCCTGTTCCTCATCCCCATGATCACCATGCGACTGTTCGCCCAGGAAAAGTTCACCGGCACAATCGAACTGCTGCTCACTTCGCCAGTGAAAGACCTGGAAATCATCATTGGCAAGTGGCTCGGCGCGCTCATCATGTATGGCACCATCATCATCGTCGGCCTGCTCAGCACCCTGTTTGTCTTTATCTATGGCAAGCCCGATTGGAAACCGGTGCTGGTCGGCATCCTCGGCCTGCTGTTGCAAGGCGGCTGCCTGCTCGCCTTGGGCACCTTCATTTCGAATACCACGAAAAGCCAGATCGTAGCCGGCGTGGCCACCTTCGGCGTCTGCCTGATGCTATGGATCCTCGACTGGATCTCGTTCGAACAAACCACGTTTTCCAAGATCATCGCCTACCTGTCTGTAGTGACTCACTTTGAGCCCTTCGCCAAAGGCGTGATCGATTCCAAAGACGTCATCTTCTATCTTTCGATGATCGTCTTCGGACTGTTTCTGACTTCGCGATCGATGGAATCGCTGCGGTGGAGGTCGTAAATGAACACAAACTGGATAAAGACCCGTCAAACACAATTTACGGCTTACGCTTCGACGTACATCATCATTGTGATCGCCCTGCTCGGCGGCTTGAACTACCTCGCCCAGCGCCACAATAAGTCGGTCGATCTCACATCGAACAAGCGCTACAGCCTCTCTGACCAGACCGACAAGATCGTCAAGAACCTGAAGCAGGACGTGAAGGTTACGATCTTCGATAAGACCGAAGGGTTCCCCAAGGCCAAGGATCTGCTCGAACGCTACGCCAACCTCAGCGGCAAGCTGACGGTTGAATACATCGACCCGTACAAGAAGCCCACTGTCGCCCGCGCCGCCGGCGTCAAGACCGAAGGACAGATCTTCGTCGAATCCGGCGCCAAGAAGGAAGAAGCGCGCAGCCTAAGCGAAGAAGAATTGACCGGAGCCATCATCCGTGTCATCAAAACCGGCGACCGTTCGCTCTGCGCAGTCTCCGGCTCCGGCGAACACACGCTCGATGAACAGGGCCGTAAAGGCTATTCCGGCATCAAGGACGCTCTCGAAAAGAGCAACTACAAAACCCGAACCATCAGCCTGCTGGAAAAGCCGGAAGTGCCAAAGGACTGCACAGTGCTGCTCGTCGGCGGTCCGCGCTTCGACTATCTGGAACCGGCCGTCAACGCCATCAAGACCTACGTGGAGGCAGGCGGCCACGCCATGTTCTTCCTCGACCCGCCGCTCAAGATGGGCAAAGAAGATATCCGCGACAACAACGAACTCGCAGCGGCCATCGCTGCGTGGGGCATCACTCTGAACAAGGACCTTGCACTCGACACCAGCGGCGTCGGCCAGGTTTTCGGACTCGGCCCGGAAGTGCCTCTGGTCACCACCTATAGCTCGCACGCCATTGTGCGCGACTTGAAGGAAGTAGCCACCGCCTTCCCGCTCGCCCGTACCATGGACGCGAAAGCAGGCGACAAGGGCACTGCCGAAAAGCTGTTCTCGTCTTCGGCCAACAGCTACGCCACTTCGAACCTCAGCGCAGGCGAGATCACCATCAACCCGGCGAAGGATAAGAAGGGCCCGCTCGACTTGGGCGCTGCTGCCACAATCAATACCGCCGATAAGAACAACCCTGGCCGCGTGGTCGTCGTAGGATCGTCCGAATGGGCCTCCAACGGCTTCCTGAAGTTCAACGGCAACCGCGACATGTTCCTCAACATGGTGAACTGGCTTTCCGCCGACGAGGACCTGATCTCGATCCGCCCGAAGGATCCCGAAGACCAGCGCCTGTCGCTGAACAAGAACCAGATGAGCATGGTCATGTGGACCAGCGTCATCCTGATCCCCGGCCTCATCATCCTGGCCGGAATCAGCGTTTGGATGCGCAGGAGATAGCACCATGAAACTCCGGTTAGCATTTGCGGCAATCGCCCTTGCGGTTGTCGGCGGCCTTGTCTACTGGTCTGACCAGGATGAGAAAAAGAAAGAAGGCAAGCCGGCAGCCGACGCATCTCCACGACTGGTGGAGATTCCCGAAGACCAGATCGTACAGCTGGAAATGAAGAAGCGGGGTGGTGATACGACCACCCTGAAACGCGGCGCGGATGGCAAATGGACGCTCACAGCTCCGCAGGCGCTGCCTGTGGATCAGGACGCAGCCAAGACCCTCGCCGGCTCCTTCAATCCCCTGCCCTCTGACAAGTTGATCGAAGACAAAGCGGCCGACTTCGCACAGTATGGGCTGACCGCGGCAGCCATCGAAGTTACCGTCACCAAGAAGGACGGCAAAACGGCCAAGGTGCTGTTCGGAGACGATACGCCCACCGGCAGCACCGTCTTCGCACGCCTCGATGGCGACCCGCGCGTCTTCACCGTCGCCACCACGAATCGCGGCAACGTCGACAAGACCGCGAAGGACCTGCGCGACAAACGCCTGCTCACGTTCGATTCAGACAAGCTCTCGCGCATGGAGCTCACCATCAAAGGCCAGAGCCTGGAGTTCGGCAAGAACGGCAAAGGCGAATGGACCATCGTGAAACCCAAGCCGCTGCGCGCGGACAACTTCGCCGTGGAAGACCTGGCCAAGAAGTTGAAGGACGCGAAGATGGACCTGGGCCAGAACGACGACGAAATCAAGAAAGCCGCCACTACGTTTGCTTCGGCCACCGTGGTTGCCGTGGCCAAAATGACCGACGCCTCAGGCACGCAACAGATCGAAGTCCGCAAGGATAAGGACAAGAGCTACTACGCCAAGTCGAGCGTCGTCGATGGCGTCCACAAAGTGGAAGCCGCACTCGGCGAAGGCCTCGATAAATCGCTCAACGATTTCCGCCAGAAGAAGCTCTTCGATTTCGGCTTCAACGATCCGAATAAGATCGAGCTGCATGAAGGCGCGAAGACCACTGCGTTCGCCAAGACCGGCGACAAGTGGATGGCCAATGGCAAGCAAATGGACTCCACCGGCGTGCAGTCGGTGATCGACAAACTGCGCGACATGCCGTCCATCAAATTCCTCGACACCGCCGCCGGCGCGCCTTACCTCGATGTGACCGTCACTTCGCAGGATGGTAAATCGGTGGAGAAAGTGGCGATCAGCAAGAAGGAAAACTACTACTTCGCGCACCGCGAAAACGAGCCCGCATTTTATGAGCTCGATGGCAAGGTAGTGGAAGAACTGAAGCAGGCAGCCGCCGACGTAAAAGAATCGCAACCGGCCAAGCCTGCATCCAAAGCGGAAGAGAAGAAGAAATAACTTGAACGCGCTCCTCACTGATCTTTACCAGCTCACCATGGCCGCCGGCTATTTCCAGGCTGGTAAAACAGCGGAGCGCGCCACCTTCGAACTGTTCGTAAGAAGGCTTCCGTATAACCGCAATTTCTTTATCGCCGCGGGCCTGCAGCAGGCCGTCGAATATCTTCTGAACCTGCGCTTCACCAAGGAAGAGGTCGACTACCTGCGTGGCCTTCGTCAGTTTAAGACTGTCCCACCCGAATTCTTCGAAGCACTGCTCGACTTCCGATTCACCGGCGATCTGTTCGCCGTCAAAGAAGGCACGCCTTTGTTTGCGGGCGAGCCAATCCTCACCGTCCGCGCCCCCATGCTGGAGGCGCAAATCCCCGAAACGTACTTACTGGCGACGATGGGCTTCCAATCCATGATCGCCACCAAGGCCGCGCGCATTGTGGAATCGGCAGGCGCTGCGTCCGTCGTGGAATTTGGCACACGCCGCGCCCACTCGCCCGCTGCCGGAGTGCTGGCAGGCAGAGCCGCTTACATCGGCGGCTGCGTGGGCACCAGCAATGTGGAATCCGGCATGAAGTTCAAGATCCCGGTGTTCGGCACCGCCGCGCACTCATGGGTCATGTCGTTCGCCTCGGAACTGGAAGCCTTCGAACAGCTGGAAAAACTGTTAGGCGACGCCTCGGTCTATCTGATCGACAGCTACGATACGCTCGAAGGAGCCCGCCGGGCCACCTCACTCGGCAAGCCGATGTGGGGCGTGCGTCTTGATAGCGGCAACCTCGTGGAACTCTCGCGCGCCGTGCGCAAGATCCTCGACGATGCCGGTTACCATGACGCGAAGATCATGGCCACAGGCGATCTGAACGAGTATCGCATTCTGGAAATCACTGCCGCCGGCGCGCCCATCGATGCCTATGGCGTAGGAACTGACCTGGCGACATCTTCGGACTGTACCAGCCTCGGGTCAATCTATAAAATGGTGGAGCTCGAAGCCAACGGCATCAAACGCTACACCGCCAAATTCAGCGAGAACAAGCACACCGTACCGGGTTCCAAACAGATATTCCGCTTCCACGACCGCGACATCATCGGCGGGTCGTGGGAATGCCTCGGCTGCGGTGTGCAGGGCGCGGGGCCGGAAGCGCTGCTCTCGCCCGTAATCATTAAAGGCAAGCTGGTGGGCGATCTGCCCGATGCCCACGCCGCACGCAAGCACGCCGCCGAATCGCTGCGCCGTCTGCCGCGCGCCTGCCGCAGCCTGTTTGAATCCGAAGAGTCGTGGAACGTCGAATACAGCACGGAACTTAAGACTCTTGCGGAAAAGGTGCGCAAGGAGAATCACGCATGAGAACCGTTTTCTTCGACGTAGATACTCAGATCGATTTTGTCTTCCCCGCCGGCGCGCTCTACGTGCCCGGTTCGGAGCACATCATCCCCAACATCGCCCGCCTCAATAATTACGCGGTGAAGAACGGCATCCCGCTCGTCTCCACAATGGACGCTCACATGGAAAACGACCCCGAATTCAAGGCGTGGAAGCCGCACTGCGTGGTGGGGACCGTGGGCCAGCAAAAGCCCTCGGTCACGCTGGTGGGCGAAGGCCAGATCTTCCTTGAAAAGCAATCGGTGGATTGCTTCACCGTCCCGACCTTGCCAGCCCTGCTTGAAAACCTGAACGCCGACCACTACATAGTATATGGCGTAGTAACGGAAATCTGCGTCCGCCACGCCGTCCTTGGCCTGCTGAAAACCGGCAAGCAGGTCACAGTGGTGACCGACGCCGTCAAAAGCCTCAGCGATAAGGCCTCATCCAGCATGCTGACCGAATTCGCAGCGCTGGGCGGCCACTTCACGCAAACCAGCCACTTCTAGATTAACCTGGGGACAGCCCGCATGTTCCCCACACGCCGGAGCCGAACCGGGAGCGCCACCTTGCCCTTGACTCGCCTTCTTTCGTCACTTACCCCTGTGGCCAGAGAAGTTGCATTCACCACTGACCAAGAAGCGGTCATCCGCCATGCAATCGCCACCGGCGCTACCGCAGTCCCGAAGATGCAGTTGCCTTTCGCCTGACCCGTCGAGACTTGCTAAACATCTGGCTGCACATCGCCGCCGACAGTGAACCCGCAGCCGACCGATTCATCGACCAACTGACTTAGCAGATCCCGCGCCACCCGAGAATATTTTCAATCGCGTGGCGCACAATGACCTGCCCCAGATTCAAAGGTGCGCCTGGCCGGCGCGGAAAGTCCTAATCGCGATTATCCTGTGACAATCGGGCACCGGATAGGACGCGACAATCATCCTAGAAAAAGCTGTTGGACTGGGTTTGATACAGCGATCTTCTGCATTTGCATTCGATTGCGGATGAAGGCGGTGTAACGCATTGGGTGAGTGGTTCATTGGAGCATTGCGGTGTAGGGCGAATTGGCTGAAGCCCATCCAACTGCTTTTTCCAGGATCATGGCAAGCCCGGCGATAGTCACCAAGTGGAATTGGATTGGGTCCTGAAGTTTCAATGTCGTCCCGATTCATCATCGCGATTGTCGGTGAGTAGCATGCTTCAAGTTACACTCCGCTCGGCTGCGACAGTACAAGACTTGCATCATGATCCAGCAACGCTGATCCGCACGCGTACCAGTACAATCCACAAGGTACTGGTATTCTCTTCACATTTTCAGCTTGCAATGCCTTGATGATACTTATCTTGTTACCAATGTCACTTCAGACCCAAGGAGGTTATTGTGAAAGATAGACGAGAGTTCGTAAGAGATTTCGCATTAGGAGCAGGCGCCTTGTTTCTGCCGGTTTCCGGCGGATTCCAGAGAGTGTTCGCTGCGACGACGACGCCCGTGTTGGATCCGTTGACGGTTCCGAAATACGTTACACCGTTGGTGATTCCGCCGGCAATGCCCAAGACCCGGGTGACCTCGGAAGGAATCTCCTACTACGAGATCGCCGTCCGCCAGTTTCAGCAGGACATACTCCCCACCGGCATGAAGCTTCCCACCAAGGTGTGGAGTTACTGCTCGGCGAACAACCCCGGCACTCTCAACTATCCGGCATTCACCATCGAGGCGCGCGCTGACCAACCTGTCCGCATCAAATGGATCAACCAGTTGACCGATGCCGCCGGTAACTACCTGCCACATCTGCTGCCCGTGGACCCAACACTGCACTGGGCCAATCCGGCAGGACCGATCGACTCCCATCCAACCTTCACCACAACTCCAGGCCGCTATATGGGTCCAGTGCCGCTAGTTACCCATCTTCACGGAGGACATACCGGCCCCGCCAGCGACGGCTATCCCGAAGCCTGGTTCCTCCCGAATGCGAAAAACCTCACCGGCTACACCCGTAAGGGAACCCGTTACGATTCGCCCTATGGGAACCCGTCAGACTATCTTGCCGGCGCCTCTGTATTTCAATATCCCAATGACCAGCGCGCCACCACTCTGTGGTATCACGATCACGCGCTTGGCCTCACACGTCTGAATGTTTATGCTGGCCCGGCCGGATTCTACCTCATCCGCGGCGGATCGGCCGATCTGGCCCCCGGGATCCTTCCCGGCCCGGCGCCGCAACTTGGCGATCCGGCTGGCATTAAATACTTTGAGATTCCTATCGCCATCCAGGACCGCTCCTTCAACGCTGACGGCTCACTTTTCTATCCCGATAGCCGCGCATTTTTCGATAATGCCACTGGGCCGTTCATCCCCGCCTCGCAGATGCCGCCAATCTGGAATCCCGAATTCTTCGGCAACACCATCGTTGTTAATGGCAAGACATGGCCCAGCCTGAACGTAGAGCGCAGACGCTATCGCTTCCGGTTCCTCAACGGTTGTCAGTCGCGTACGTTGGTGCTCAAAATGGTCACAGGCGATCCGAAATTGAGGCCCGGCGTGTCCGCACTCCCGTTCTGGATGATTGGAAACGAAGGTGGCTTTTTGCCCACGCCTGTGCGGCTTGATCAGCTTCTGATGGGCAATGCCGAACGCAACGACGTCATCGTCGATTTCTCAAACGTCCCGGCCGGATCCTCTGTCTATCTGATCAATGAAGGGCCTGAATTCCCCTACAACGGCCCGGTGGCCGTGGCCGATATGGCCAATCCGCTTACCACCGGCCAGGTCATGATGTTCAATGTGGTCGCGGCCAGCGGCGTCGACCTCAGTACGCGGCCGGACCTGTTGCAGTTGCCTCCGCTTGATTTGCCTGTGGCACTCAATAATACCCGCCAGGTGGCCCTGTTCGAAAAGGCGGATTCACCTCTGGACCGGCCGGTGATGGCGCAGTTGGGGACCCCAGCGGGCATGAAGACCTGGATGGACCCGGTGACGGAAACGCCTGCGCTCGGTTCGACGGAAGTCTGGGAGATCTTCAACACCACCGTTGATGCGCATCCCATCCACTTGCACCAGGTCTCATTCCAGGTGTTGAGCCGCCAGGGTTTCAGCGCATCTCAAGCCATGCCCACCGGCGCCCTCACTAACATCACGTTGCAGGGATCCCCCACCGGTCCCGCAGTGTATGAAAGCGGTATGAAAGATACCGTGCTCGCCCTTCCCGGGCAAGTGACCCGCATCAAGGCGAAGTTCGACGTTCCCGGGCTCCACGTATGGCACTGCCACATCGTCGAGCACGAGGACAACGAGATGATGCGGCCCATGGTCACCACTCTTAATCCATCCATGAAACTCGGCAAAGCGAACGGTTATGCATTGCTCGCGTTGAAGGACGCTCAACTCGAAATGTCGGATGCCCGATCTTCCGTGACCGGCGATGTGGCTTTGGGGCCCTACGGGCTTCAGTATTTTACGGAAGGTCTCATCACCGGGTCGTTCTTTGTTGATCCGACCGCCAGCAACTCCAACTCGAGCAAAGTTGTTGTCCGCGGCGGAACCGTACAGCGCGACCTTGCACAGGCCAACGCCGATGCCCTGAATGCATCAACTGCCGCGGCCTTACTCACGCCAACTGCCGTCTTTGAGTGGATCGCCAAATCACAGACCATCACCGGCCGGCCCGGCCTAAACGTCATCGTTGTCGATTCGATCGTGCTTTCTGCGGGAACACTTACGATTAGCGGCGGAGTGCAGGATGAGTTCATCATTAACGTAACGGGCAAGCTCACATTGAGCCTCGGAAGCGCGATCCGGCTTGCAGGCGGGTTGCTGCCCAGCCGGGTGATGTTCAACGTTGCCCGGCCGGGTGATGACGTAACCCTCAGTGGCGCCAGTAAGATTTCCGGCTCCGTGCTCGTGGCATGCAACCGGCTGCGATTGAGTGGCGCGAGTTCGATCATTGGCCAGGTGATCTCAGGGGGCGACGTCTTGCTATCGGGAGGATCGCAAATCCGGCTTTCGGAGTGAGGCGCTGGATCAGTCATTTAGTGTGCACTCCGAGTGGGGTTCGGACTTCCGAGCCCCGCTCAAATTAAACTCCAGGTGCATTAAAATGTTCCGCCCCGGCAATTCTCTTGTCTAAGTAAACAGCACCTGTATCCAATAAAGGGGATTCCATTGTCTAACTGGCCCGGCATCCAGGCTCAGTAGGGGGCAGCTCCATTCGCTGCCCCGGCAATGGCTTGAATTATTTGTAAACTCCACCCAATAGTTGTTCTACGCAACAATCCCGCTTGTCCTACCTAATAGCAGATTCGACTTCAGCTCCTGCCAGGCCTTACAAGGGGATTCAAATTGTCAAAACAACGTACAGTTGCTTCATTTTTCGGGATGGCATTGATTGCCGTCTCCGCACTCGCCCAAACACCTATCGTTCCACTCAGCAACCTGGTGGCGAATCAGGGCTCGGTTACCGCCGGCCCACTCACTTTCAGTAACTTCAAGATGCCGAAGGTACTCCCGTACCAAGGCATCGCCCAGTTCCTCACGGAGTTCAACGATCTTGGCATTTCGGCCATCACCAACCCGGACGGCACAGTCTCTCTACAATTCGTTTTTATCGATCCCACAACCGGGCTTATCACGCCGATTCAGGTCGGCGGCGCAAACGGCGTAAACGAATTTGTCCGCCTTGTAAGCTATACGGTCTCCGTCAACGATCCAGCGCAGCGCATTCACGATGTTGAGCAAGCCTATGGCCCCCTCACGCACTCCACTACGTTTGAGAGCGCGCCGTTCAACTTTCTTTTCAATGTGGAGCCAGCCTTTGTGGCAGCCTTCAACCAGCAGTTTATGGATACTCTTCGTTCTGAAGGTCCTGGCGCCCCGCCTCCGCCCAACGTTCCATATGGCGTGATGCCGGGCGGGAACCTTGCCACTTACAACCTACAGACCGAATTTGGTTTTCTGCGTGGGCATCTTGGGTTTGCCTCGGGCGGGCTAATGGATCTGGTTGAGCACAAGTATTGGCTGGTTCCTGCCGGAACGCCGGTTCCGCCAGTGGTCGTCGACCTGGTGGCGTTCGGCGCCAACTACGACACGCCAACCAACACGCTGCAATTCGTACTCACGAATTTTGCTCAGGATGGTGGCGCCGCCATCGCCCTTACTAGCAGCAACCCTGCTGTTCTCTCCGTACCTGCTTCACTTGCGGTTCCGCAGGGTTACCACTATTCGCCCGCCTATGTGCTGCCTACGCCCAACATTGATGTGCCAACCAGCGTCACCCTTACCGCCTCCTTCAACGGCAAGACACAACAGCAGGTCGTAACCGTCAACCCTTCGGTACCGCTGATCCTCACCAGCTACACGGCAGGTCTGGTTCTACCACTTCTGCCCACGGCACCGCGAGTCGTTCTGACCGGCTTCAACTTCAATCGCATTAACACCCAGCCGGCCACCGTCACCCTTACCAGCAGCAACCCCGCCCTCTGCCCGATCCAGGCCAGCCTCACTATTCCCGCACTGGTTTCGCAGTTTGATCCAAACTTCTTTAGCACCAAGTCCACCTGCAGCCTGCTCAGCGTGGATACGCCCATCACGTTCACGGCCACGTTCAATGGAACCACGCTCTCAACTACCATCACCGTTCCCAAGAACGTTGATACCGTCGCCGTCAGCAAAGCCGAGCTGGTAGTGAAAAACCTGAGCCTGAAAGTGGAGGCTTCGAGCACGATTCCTTCGGCGGTTTTGACCTTGTATAACGCCGCCAACAACCAGTTGATCGGCACCATGACCAACACCGGCCTCAGTGGCGGCGGAGCCAAGTATTCCTTCCAGGGAACGTTGGCCGCTCCTGTCACAACCGTACTGCTAAAGAGCAGCTTCAACGGCACCGCCACCGGCGCCGTCTCGCAGAAGTAAAGGGACGGAGGGGACGGACACCACCGTCCCCATACCTCGCATGATCTTAAGGAGATCGAATTGTCCAATCACACAAGACCGCTGAGTGCTGCAATGTTCGCACTTTTTGGCGTGGCCGCCCTCGCCCCCTTTTCGATGGCTCAAACCACCATCGTCCCACTCGATACCCTGGTAGCAACCAAGGGTTCCATCACCGCTGGCCCCATCACGTTTAACAACTTCCAGAAGCCCACCGTCATTCCTCGACAAGTGGAACAGTTCCTGTTTGAGTTCAACGATATCGGCGTCAGCGCCACGGCAAATGGGGATGGCACCGTCTCGCTCAACCTTGTCGGCATCGACCCAACCACCGGGTTGGCCAGCCCCATAGGCGCAGGCGAAACCCTGCGGCTGGTCAGCTATACCGCCACCGTCAACAACCCCGTCCTCCGCTTGCATTCGCTCTCCCAAACCTTCGGCCCCTTAACCGCCGCAGTCGGCAGCCTGCCCTTCAACTTCCTCTTCGACTTGGAACCAACGCTGTGGGCGTATAACGGCCTACCGTATTTGTACCCTTTACGGGAAGACTACGCGCAGGGCACGCCTCCCTACCAAACCCTGTTTTCGGGCGGCAACCTTCCGGCCTACAGCATGGAAAACGAATTCGGCATCCTGAAAGGCCACACCGGCATCCAAGGCGGCGCCACGCTGGACTCGATCAACATCAATTTCACGCTGGTCCCCTTCGGCACGCCTACACCGCCGGTGGTGGTGAATTTGCCTCAGACCGGAGATGGAGTGCGCGGTTTTGGGTGCGGCCCCTGTAGTGGGCTGAACTCGTCCTTCGAGATTGAGCCGACGGTGGGCGCCGTGCAATTCATATTGACGGATTTCGCGCAGGATGGCGGCGCCGTCATCTCGCTCACCAGCGACAATCCGGCCGCAGTCGCGGTGCCGCCAACGGTCACGGTTGCGCAAGGCAACTTTATCTCGCCTCCGCTATTCCCCGGCACCGGCAATCTGGACTTCCCGGCGACGGTGAACTTGACGGCGTCCTTCAATGGCCGGACACAAACGCAGAGCTTTACGGCAAAGCCGGCCATTCCGTTGGCGATCGCGAGCATGTCTGCCGGCACACCCCAGTGCGGCGGTGTGCCCTGCACATTGAACGCATCGATGGGCTTTTCATTCTTAATGAATCGCGTGAATGTCTCACCCGAGGTCATCACGTTAACCAGCAGTCTTCCAGCCGTTTGCCCGATTCAACCGACCCTGAATCTCCCAGCATTGACGAAGGTCGGCGCCCTCACGGTATTCAAAATTACCTGCATACCGGTCGCCGTCGATACACCCATTACATACACGGCCACCCTCAATGGGGTCACGTCGTCGGTGACGGGAACCCTGTTCAAAACGATTGACTTCCCAGCCATCAGCAAGGCGGAACTGGTTGTGAAGAACCTAAGCCTGAAAGTGGATGCCACCAGCCAGGTGCCGTCCGACGTCCTGACTCTGTTCAATGCCGCAACCGGACAGTTGATCGGAACCATGAATCTCACCGGAACGACGACGGCGAAGATTAGTGGCCAAGTGGTGCTTACAGGTGGCCAACACTCCTTCCAGGGGACAATTTCCGCACCGGTGACGACGTTGCTCCTCAAAACCGGGCTCAACGGCTCGACGACGTTCGTGGTCTCGCAGAAGTAGGACGGCAATGCCAGAGCTGCCCGCCAGGCAACGCGGGCAGCCGAGGTTCTTTGTCCGCCGGACGCAGGCGGAGTCTATCGCAATTCACTTGCATGAAGAATCGAAAAGGAGATCAATTATGACCGGAAAGTACACATTTCTTGCAGTCACGGTGCTGGCAGCTACGGCCGCATGCGCCCAGAGTAGTGGCCCTTCATTCGTTTCCGTTCGTTCGGCCGACGAAGCCGCGGCGCGCGACACCACCGCCAGGCGTAGTCACGGGCAACGCTCGAATTCGCCCGCTGCTCGCGTGTTGGGTAACGAAGCCTTCGCGGTGCGGGGCCATGCGGGCACGCAGGCAGCGTCCGCGGGGTCGGGCGCAGGCGGCGGAGCGTTGCGATTCCCGGGAGACCTCAGTTTCGGCGGTGGACCCGTGGTGACCTTCGCGCAATCGCACGCGATCTACCTGAACCCTGTGAGCCAGTTCTTCCCGAACGGCTCCTGCACGGTTGCCAGTTGCTGGGGCGATCCTGAAGGCTTCTTGCGCGACTTGGGCCAGAGCGATTTCATTCACATCACGGATCAGTATGTCAATCAGAAAGCCGACAATCGTTACACCGTTGGCAAGTCCGCTACCATCAACTACGTGCAGGGCTTCGCAGCGTTCTCGGACAACGACATTCTGGCCCAGGTCCACGCGGTCGCTGCGTTCACGGGGCAGGCGGGCTACGGACACATTTACCACGTGTTTCTGCCACCCGGGCAGGATGTTTGCCAGACGGCTGGGATTTGCGCTTCAAACGCCATCTGCGCGTATCACGGCAGCGCGGATTTCTTCGATATTGGCCACGTGTTGTATAGCGTGGAACCGGATCAGATCGGCTTCGGGTGCGGGCTCCCCCCCGGCACGCCCAATGGAACCCGCATCGACTCGACCAATAATGTGCTTTCGCACGAACTGTTCGAGATCATAACGGACCCCGACTTCAACGCGTGGTTCAATACAGCTACGCTCGACCAGCTCGGCGAGGAGATCGGCGACGAGTGCGAATTCCTGAATGCGGCGTTCTCATTCGATGTCCCGACCTTCAAGATCGGAAGCAAGCTCTATGCGGTGCAATCGGAGTACGACAACAAGCAACACGGCTGCGCGACCAAATCGGCGAATTGATTCATTGCACTTTGCAGCGGCTGCTGGCCGATAAGACCTCCAACCGAAATCAGGCCTCGACAAAGGCGGTTGAATCGGCCCTTAGACCGTTCCTTTCTTCGTCTTGGCCTCCCCGATTTCGCGGCGGAACTTTTTGCCTGGGCGCGAACGATATTGGCTATCGCTGCGGCGTGGATGCGATTCCAAGGCACGATTCCTGCCCCCTTGACAACGCTGCTCATTAAGAGTGTCTTCAACGCTTCCACCACCGGCGCCGTAGCGCAGAAGTAAAGGGACGAGGGGACGGACCGCTGTGTCCCCTCCGTCCCCACATCATCTGGCTGTGGTAACATCGCCAGATCATGGCTCTCAAGCCGGTCATCTATCTCGCCTTCGCCAACGACCTCACCACCAAGTCCCGCAATCTGCAAAGCCTCGAGCCCGAACGCCAAAGCATCACCCAAGCCCTCGAACCGATCACTCACCCCGACGCCTCCTGGCAGCTCAAGATCAGTTGGGACGCCACGCCCACCAAACTCGTCGAACCCTTCTACCGCGACGATGTCACGATCTTCCATTACGCCGGCCACGCCAATCCCGAATCCATCCTGCTCGAAACAGACGAAGGCGGCAACAAACTCGCTTCGGCTGTCCGCCTGGTCGATTTCATCGCGCGCCAGAAAAGCCTCAAGCTGGTCTTCCTCAACGCCTGCGAAACCGGCGACTGGGCCGCCAGCCTGCTGCAACTCGGCGTCCCCTGCGTCATCGCCACCACGCGCGAGGTGAACGACGCGACTGCCGCCCAGTTCGCCAAAGCCTTCTACGAATGCTTAGCCAACGACCTTCCCATCCCTGATGCCTACGAAGAGGCCAAGGCCGGGCTCGACTTCACCAACGACGGCCACCATCGCTACATCGCCTCGCTCCACACGCACTCCCCCGAATCCACCGGCTTCCCATGGCAGCTTCACACCGCAACGGCCGAAGCCGCGCAAGCAAGGCTCAGCGTCTTTAGTAACGATCCTCTCATCGGCTTGCCGCCACTAAGCGCAGAACTCCAGGCACCCGATACTCCGTGCGTGGATCTCGCCGGCCACACCCGTCCGCACGCCCCCATCTTCTT
This sequence comes from uncultured Acidobacteriia bacterium, assembly GCA_903881085.1. Lineage (GTDB taxonomy): Bacteria > Acidobacteriota > Terriglobia > Bryobacterales > Bryobacteraceae > CAIRSA01. The sequence continues at coordinate 3,502 of CAIRSA010000381.1, read as the reverse complement.
CGGACGCAACCACGAAATCCGCGCGCTCTATGACTGGGTGCTGAACTCTCCCGCTGAGCCGCCCATCCTGCTGCTGCACGGCATCACCGGCGTAGGCAAGTCGTCGCTCTTGAACGCCGGCCTGCTGCCGCGCCTCGATGGCAAAGCCGAGCGCTTCAACCTCCAATGGGGCGCCAACCTCGCCGCCAGCCTGAGCGAAGCCCTCGCGTCGGCCAACGAATTCCCCAAGCTGCTCGTCATCGATCAGCTCGAACAAGCCTTCACGCACGCGGAATCGGAGAAACTACCCGCACTGCTCAACCAACTAAACCCCAGCCCCACCAGCCGCGTGATCCTCTGCGTGCGCACGCAATACCTGTCCGACGTGAAAGCCGCCGTCACGAACACCCACCAGCCCTTCAGCGAATTCCAACTCGCCCCGTTTGATTCCAATGCCATCGTCCAGGTGATCACCGGCCCCACGCGCTCGCAGGCGCTGCGCGACAAATACAAAATCCGCTTCGCCGATCAAGACCTGCCCGCCAACATCGCCCGCCACCTTTCGGCTTCAGATTCTCCCATAGCCCCCATCCTGCGAATGGCCGTGAATCAACTGTGGAACTCCGCCGCGCCCAATGCCGCCGGCGAAAGAATCTACACCAAGGAACTCTACGACCCGCTCGCCGCCGCCCGCGACTACATACAGCGCCAGCTCAAGCAACTTCACCACGCCACCGGCGGCACGCGCAACGATTTCGGCCTCGAACTCGATCTGCTCTACGAACACACCACCGGCTTCGGCACCTCCACCCGCCGCACCCTGGCCACGCTGAAGCAACTCTACCCCAACATCCCCAATCTCGAAGCACTCATCCACCGCAACCAGGAACTCCACCTGCTCTCCGAACCAGCAGGCGACAGCGACGCCACGGCCACCTGCCTTACGCACGACATTCTCGCCACAGTCATCCGCCGCGAATTCGAACTCTCTGCCCTGCCCGGCCCCCGCGCCCGCCGCACGCTGGAAAGCCGCGTCCGCGGCTGGATGCAAGGCAAAAAGGGCGAATATCTCGATGCGGCCGATCTGCGAATGGTGCGCGCCGGCCAGGACCACATGCTCCAGCGCACACCCGACGAGCAGCGCATGTTCGCAGCAAGCCGCAGCCATCTGCGCAACACCCGCATCTTCACCGCAATCGCGCTCTGCATCGTCGCTTATTTCGCTACCGTGTTCTGGTGGAAGCAGAATCGCGTCGCCCTTTCCACCCGGCTAGCCGCCAAGGCGCTGGCGCCAGGCTTCCAGCCCGAACTCGCCGCCCTGCTCAGCGCCGAAGCCATCAAGGCGGCCGACACCTTTGAAGCTCGGCAGGCCGTGCTCAGCCTGTGGGTGGCGCGGCCCGAAAAGCCACCGCAGTCCATCGCCGCCGCGGACACGCCGGTGCGCCGCATCCTGTATAGCCACGGCGGCAAGTGGCTCGCAACCGCCACTGCCGATGGCGCAGTCCGTCTGTGGAACGCTGAAACCCTTGCCCTGGAAGCCGAGATCTTCAAACCAGCGAAGCCCGATCCCGACTCGCGTCCGGCGCCGCTAACCCAAGGAGCGGACATCGGCCTAACTGCCGCCATGGCCTTCGGCGAATCGGACAAGTTCCTGTCTGTCATTCCAGCAAACGGCCATGATCTCTGGTCGTGGTCCATCGACGCGCACGTCCTCAAGGTCGCCCTGTCCGACATCTACCCCGACGGCCGCGATGCGAAACAGGACAACACGCTCCTCTTCCGGGTAATGGAAACTCCCGCCTGGACCGATCGCGGAAAGGTCCACCTGCCGAAGTTTGCCGAGTTTGCCGGGCTTGAGTTTCCATTGAATGTGAATGGCGCTGCCCTGAAAGACATCACCGGCATTGCCGCCCAAACCGGTGGCACGCGTCTAGTTACAGTTTCTGGCGGCAAACGGACGCAGAAGGTGCACGTCTGGATAGTCGAATGGATGCAGAAAGACGATTCGCAACCCCGAACGCTCGAGTGTCCCGCCTCGGAAATCCACACCACTCAGTTCAGCCGGGACGGCGCATGGCTCGCGCTCGGTGGCGGCAAGGGTCTTTCGCTCTGCAATGCACGGAACGTGGTGTCTTGGAACAGCAGCGTCGAAATCTCTATGCTGCCAGTGCACGCGCTGTCGTTTCATCGCGACAACCGGCAGCTTGCCATCAGCCTGATAGACGGCTCAGTGAATCTGGTCGACCTGGATGCACAGGAAGTGGTGGCCAGCCTACAGCCGGGCTTCGACCCAAATGGACTGGGCAACGTCGGTGTAGCCTTCAGCCGCGATGGCAAGCACCTGGCCTACGGCTCTCCTACCGGCTCCGTTGTCGTCGCCGAAGCGCACAACCTCGACAGCCTCACCCAGGATTGGCCCGCTCGCGCCTGCGCCATCGCCGGCCGCAACCTTACCAAACGAGAATGGCGCCGTTACTTCGGCTTCTTGGAGCCCTACCGCACCACCTGCCCCCAATTCCCCGCCGGCGAATAAAGTCGGTCACAACCTATTCAACAATATTTTCACCGCGCCAAACCCACGCCAATCCGCGCTTCCCGCCAAGAGCGCCACCCCACAACCGGGCAAAACTCTTGACCGCACTCCGTATGCTGATAGCAGAGGAGCAAAACATAATGGCCGCACAACCATTCGACATCCCCGAAGGCCTCGCCCCGGCCGACCACGCGCGCATAGAAGAACTTTACGCCGGGCTCAGCGCAGGCCTGCCCCGCATGCACGCCGCGCGTGAATTCATCGTCCGCCAATACGCCATCGCCATGTGGCGCTCGGAAAACTGCGTGAAATTGGAATCATCGCTGTGGGCCGCCGCGGAAACGGAAAACACAGATGAGCCTGTACCGCTCCGGCTAGCGCACGCCCTGATGCGCGACGCCGAAGGCAACCAGCTGTTCAACAAGCTGCTGCGCTTTCAAGCGCAGGCGATGAAGGAATTGCACATTGCGGCCAAGGAGTATAACGAATTGCTCGCATGCATACCGCCGCGCCCCCTGCCCGTCGCAGTGGAAGCCCCCGCGACAGTGCCAACGCAAACTCCGCGTAACGCCCAATGCCCGTGCGGCTCAGGCGTGAAGTTCAAGCGTTGCTGTGGCGCAGTTCCAAGCTCGGTACCGGCACCTGTTTTGCATGCCGGTACAACCGCTCCAGATCGAAGTACTTTCTCTGCTTCTCAATAAAAACATGAACCACGAAGTCGCCGTAGTCAGCCAAAACCCACTCACCGTTTTCCTTACCCTCAACGCTCAGCGGCCGCTCGCCCTCTTTTTTAAGCTGCGCTTCCACTTCGTCGATGATGGCCACGCTCTGGCGCGGATTGGAACTGGTGCAGATGATCAGGAAGTCAATGTATGAGGTGACACCTCGTACATCCATAACTTTTATATCAGTGGCTTTTTTATCTTCCGCCGCGCGCACCGAAGTAAGCCAGAGCGGATTCAATTCCTGCGGCTCCTGCTGTTCTTCCGC
>CAIRSA010000380.1 GCA_903881085.1 uncultured Acidobacteriia bacterium | reverse complement strand
AGTGGCCTTATACGAATGCCGGAACTGCGGCCATCTCATGCCGACTCCCGCCGGACAAGCCAAGGTGGACCGCAATGTCAACATGGGAATCAGGCTGTTCCTTGGACAACTGCGCTGAATTCCGGTGGGAATTTACATGCGCAGAGGGCACTACGCATGCTAGCCGGACGCTCACGCTGCAGGAGCTGAGCCAAAGACGCGGGAAATCCTGCTCGACGCCCTCGACCGTCCTCTTGGCAAGCTGCACTTTGTCCGTTTTGCGGAGAGAGTCCTCATCTTGCTCCAAAAGCGCCTCATTCCCCAATCCGACTGGAGGTCAGCATTCCGGGTGATTGCGCAGGCCGCTCGGATCGATACCGTGAACTTTGGATGTGACATTTTCCAGAGAACGCTGGAAAGCCTGAGCCCGAATATCCCAGTCGCACAAAGGAGCTTAAGGTCGGCATGGGCTGGACTTTTCAGCAACCATGGGTATGAGAGTGAGGAGAGTCGACTCGCCTCGAAAACGTTGCCGCTGCTTGCAAATCTGCTTGAACAACTAGCCCTCGAAGTACCATTCCAGGCGAACCTCGCGTTGCAATGTCTCATCCACTCCGAGACTGAGCCGCCGGCGGAGGCGATGCTGCGACATCTGGATCTAAGTAAGCCCCTTCTTAGCGAGCTTTTCTACTCCTACATGCTGCGTAGTCTGGAACGAGCCCATGGCGCAGGTTCCCGGATCGCAAGAAGAAGCTTAGCTCAAAGGGCATGCAGAAGTTCACAAATGCTCTTGGAGGTGTTGCTAAAGCTGCGTAAGTGTAGTGAGGAAGCGCAGGCGGCCGTGAGCAAAACGATTCTGTTTACGCTGCTTCGGAGCGGATGGAGCGGAGCTCCAAGCAGTTCCCATCCCCTACTACGTGAAATGGCAGAAGTTGCCGTCAAAGTGGGTGGAGATCGATCGGCTTTTCAGGTCGCTGACCAAGCCCAGCAACTCGCCCAATTTTCATTGCTCATCGAACGATGTCTCCACAACGAAACCTGCCTGGAGCTTATTGACGCTTTGGTATCCGACGCTACGGTGCTAGTGACCGACAACTGGATGCTTCCGGCGGCGCTCCGGCAATCGCTTGTAGATGCCCCAACTGAATCGGTAAGACCACTTGGAAAACTGATTCGAGAGGCTTGGGCGCGAACGAAACCGTATGACCATGCAAAGCCATCACCTATAGTGTGCGCTTTGTTCCTCAGCGAATGGAGGGCGGCACTATTGGGCAATGAGTTTAGACCTACATCCTTGGCTATCGCGCTATCGCGGGCGGACAGGCGTTCAGAAATCAAATCGGGCTTTGCCGCGCTAATGGAAGGGATCATGGAAATAAGAATAGAACTAGTTCAGGCGTATCCGCGGCATGCCGGATTGAGGCAGCATTTCGACCTAAAGCGGCAACTGATTCTAGACACCAGAAACCTGCTCCATATCTAACAAATGCCCATCCATTCTCAAGAGGATCCGAATAATGATTGTCACCCCATCACTCGAAGCCCTAATTGAAGCAGTCCCGGAAAGATTTACCGGCTCGGAAGAGGTTTGTTGCATTGACGCGAAGGTACCATTGCCGCCTGGCACGAATCGCTTCCGCATCCCGTTGCCGTTCGAGGGGCCGCCGACGCAAACTTGTTGGTTTCGAGTTGCTCTTCGAACGAAGGTGTTTGTTGTCCAAACGATTCCCGTTCCTGCGACTAGCTCCCACAACTTCACTGATATCGAGCTGAGATACACTGTTTGTTTTGATAGTTTGGCTGGTGGGCGGAGCTTTGCCCAAGAGGTTGGGGCGAAGCAAGCACATCAAAAACTAGCAGATTTGGTACGCGGATGGGTTGAGGAGTGCGTGCGCGATATTCCAGCGCTCCTTGTAGACCCGGCTGAGCACTGGGCGGCCTTTGCGGGGGAGTTGCACAGAAAAGCAACCCGTGTGGGCCTCAATCTGCAAGTGACCGGGGAGTGGGAGAAGGCGGAGAAAGCGATGGGGAGCTTCTTTCGGGAGGTACCACAATTTCACCTGGAAGTTAACGCGATACATCGCGGCGAGCAGGATTCCAGCGTTCACAAAGTAACTTTCTTGTTGCGGGAGCGCTTTCGACAGGGCCCTTTCCTCTATCCGACGAACGCTGGATCGGATTTTCTGGATCAGCTCAGAGATCAAGTGTCGTCTACAGTGGAAGCACAAATCGACATTTGGGTCGGCAAACAAAATCCAACCGAAGCGGCCAAACTCCTGCGTAAAGAACTAACCATGTGGTTTGCTCCCTACCATCTCGAAATCTTACAGATCACTTATCAAAGCAGTGCAAGCGCCAGCGACATGGTTCCGGCCGCCTCGCCTGAGCGATTTCTGATCACCTGCGAGATCACGGGCGAGTCCGTTAGTGTTCTAATGTCGCTTCGCGATTACGTCGCATGGCGAGACCAGTTCAAGAGATTTGGGACCACTCCATCTGCCACCCTGGCCGCTAGTACTGAACCCCAACTCCAGAATGCTCTTCTGGATGTTGCAGACCAACCGTCCAAATTGAAGGCACTCGCTGAAAAGTATCTGGGCGAGGATATCAAAGCACTTGGTTATCTTATCAGTAGTGTCGAATCCACCTTTGATCCAACCAACTACTTGAGCAGCTTTCTGAATGAACGTGAGCGTCCGGCTAGCATGCGTAGTGCCCTCTGCGCATGTAAATTCCCACCGGAATTCAGCGCAGTTGTCCAAGGAACAGCCTGATTCCCATGTTGACATTGCGGTCCACCTTGGCTTGTCCGGCGGGAGT
>CAIRSA010000379.1 GCA_903881085.1 uncultured Acidobacteriia bacterium | reverse complement strand
CAGCCAGCCATTTTCCGGCAGAAATCGCCGGAAAACGGAGGCAGTCCCTGGTTTGCAGAGTCGTGCATTCCCGTAGTATTCGCGGGTAGTGATGCTCTTGCATGCCGCGCCGAGATTGGTCTCGGCGCGTTCGCAAACACCTCGAAATGCAGGGGTCTTGACACGGGCAGGCCTGTCCATTGCTCCGCGTTTTAACGAGGAGCACCTCGCGAGATTGCTGCTGAATACGGGAAGCTCAGCATCACTTTAGACGCAAACACCAGCCCACGGCCACACAGATCAGTGGGCGCATTGTGCCGCAACAAGACTGCCCTCGGCGACGGGTTCGGTTGGCGCGCGATATTGGGGGAAGAATCCTTTGCTGGTGACGGCGCGTTGATTCTTTTCGTTCCAGCTCGAAACATCGGCGCATAAACTCTCATAAGTGCCGGCATTCAGCACCCAGCGCCACACGGAGAAATCGTGCGTCTGCTTGGAGAACCCGAGTTTGAAGTACATAAGCGGATCGTTGGCCCGCGTTGTGGCGCCGCCGCCCAGGTGGAGGAATCCAAATCCCTTGTCCGTACCCCAAAGACGAACCTCATCCATAACCAGTTTCATAGGCGCGAGTTCGAGTGCGCTGTCCAGTGTGCCGCCGAGATGGTATTGCACGATGCCGCGACACTCAATGAAGATCCCCCCGCTGACAACCTTTCCGTCATGAAGGCAAACGAAAAGATGAAAGCGCTCGCCCAACGTGGCGGCAAGCTTGTAGAAATAGGCCCTAGTGAAAAAATAGGAGGCCGGCGCGTCGACACGCCGCATGGTTTCGTAATACACATCAATGAAGGCGTCCAGGTGCAGACATGCGGTATCCAGTATGCAAGTTACGCCACTGCGGCGAAGCTTGTTGAGTCCGGACTTGACGCTCGATCGAAAACCCGCCCGTTGTGCTTCCGGCGGCAACGAGAGGTCGATCGAAACGGTTCGGCTGAGCGTCGTGCATTCGCCCAGTCCTGCCAGCGTGGCCAGTTGCGGAAGCAGCGGATGCAGCCGCGTAAAAACAGTGACAACGCCCATGTTCTCAAGAAGGCTTCGCAGAGATGCCTGAAAATTCTGAATCACCGGTTCCGGGATGTCGTTGTGAGAAGTGACTGGTCCGGCGTAACCATAGATCGAAGTCGCGTCCCGCCACTCAGTGGTCCCGATTCGAATGCCCGGCAGTTCGTTGAGGGGGCGGATCAACAAGGGCACGGCGATTGTGTATTCATCTTCCCGGAAGTGAAACAGGAACGCCTTGGCGTTTCCTTCGTCCTCTGCAAGAACATGGTATTGCGGCAGATGATAGAAATCATAGCGCGGACAGTTCTCCAGGACTTTGATCCACTCGATTGATTGACTGGTTGTCAATATTTGCATTTTCATTGGCGGCTTAGTTTATTGATCCTTCGATTTAATTTGGGGCCTGCTCGCTGCCGGCCGTCATGCCACGCGCCATCAAGCTGCCGTTACCTTCAGTGCTGAGATCGCACGCCGGTCAACATCCGCGAGACTGTATAACCCGAATTCCCGGCGTTTGGATGCGGAAAGCAGTGTGGGCCGGAATTCCATCACCTTCCGGGCAATGGACAGAATTTCCTTACTCAAGATGCGTTTGAGCAGGGTGCCGTATATCTGGTTCCGCGTGTCCACCGACATGTAGATATTGTCGCCGTTGGCCATGCTATACACTGCCCCGGCAAACGGCAACGGCACGAGTCCGGAAGGCGGATCGTAGAATGCGTGCTGATAGAAGTCGGGGCTTGCCAACAGAACGTTGCGCAAATGGTAGGCCACCACCACCGAGGTGCCGCAGACCACATTGAAGTTCTGGCGATTCAGGTTGAGGAAGCGGCTTCCTTCCGTGTAAAAGTAGCCCTTCTTAAAATACCATCCGTTGCTATTGGGGTTTTGCTCGACAAACGCAGCTAATTTGCTACTGACGCAGTCGTCGGCATCAACCACCATCGTGTGCGTGGGGCTGAAGCGCGCAGCATAGTCGAGGCCGGTCAGGATCTTGCGGGCCTTGTCGGCGTTCTTGCGGGCAATGTCTTTGCTGCGGCTGTATTCATATCCGCCCGTTTGTACCTCGCCGGGGTCGGGCAGCGGTGGTGGGAAATCGACTTCTACAAATTCCACATGCGGGTGATCGAAATGAATCTCCGGACGTTCGTTGCAGACAACCACGACCCGGAAATTCATCGAGGTTTGACCGCAAACGGAGCGCAGGCAGCGCTCAAACAACCGGCAGGTCAACGTCCAATCGCGGGAAATCCTTTCGCTCTTCAGTGGTAACACGAAAACAAGCATAGATTGACTCCGATTCAATTTTCTTTTTCAATAAGTCCGGTCAAGCACTTTTGATTTGAGCCTACGACTCAGGCCAGAAGTGAAGGCGTTGACAACCGGCCGTCGACAGGATCGACGCAATGCCGCTCGGGCGCGGTTGAAGCCGCCAGTGTGCGGTACTTCGGGAAGTAGTCTGCGGCGGTAGCGGCGCGCACGTTCTCTTCGTTGCAGCGCGCGCTATCCGCGCACACTCGCTCATAAACGACGGGATCCAGTACCCAGCGCCACACCGAAAAATCGTGCGTCCGCTTGGAGAATCCAAGCTTAAAGTGCAAGAGTGAATCGTCAGGCCGCGCCGTGCTGCCACCGCCGAGGTGAAGGACATTCAACCCCCTGCCAACTGCCCAACGGCGTACTCCATCCACAAGCAACCTGGATGGCGAAAGCATCAGGGCGTCGTCCCGCGTGCCTCCAAGGTGAAACTGAAGAATGCCGTTGCACTCGATGAATAATCCGCCGCACATTACATTACCGTCCAAAGCGCATAGGAAGAGATGAAAGTGCTGGCCGAATGCATTGGAGAGCTGCCGGAAATAGACTGCCGGGAAGAAATATTCTTTCGCCGCGCCGACACGCCGCATGGTTTCGTGGTAGATCTCAATGAAGGTGCCCAGTTGTATGTTGTTGCAATCCCGGACGCACACCACGCCCTGCCGCCGCAGCTTGTTGATCCCCATCTTGACACTGGGACGATACCCGGCCATCTGCTCCTCCAGCGGGAGCGAAAGATCGATCGAGACCGTCTGGCTGAGCGTCCGGCATTCGCCCATTCCATTCAACATCGCGTGCTGGGAAAACAAAGGATGCAGCCGCGAGAACACTGTAATGATCCCCATCTCTATCAGACAACGGTGCAGGGCCTCTTGAAAATTCAGGATCACGGTTGAGGGAACTTCGGCATCCGATACGATCGGCCCGGAGTAACCGTAAACCGAAGTCGCATCCAGCCTGTCTGCATCCTCCGTTCGAATTCCGGGGAGTCCATTCAGGCGGCGGGTCAGCAGCGGCAACGCGATCGAATACTTGCCTTCGCAATATTGAAACAGGATTGCGTCGCCCTGCCCTTGATGCTCTGCCATTGCGTGGTACTGGGGCAGATGGTAGAAATCATGTTTCGGACAATTCTCGATGGCCTTGATCCAGTCAGCCGAGTGCCGGGTATTAAACACATGCATTTTGCCAGGCAAGCTCATCCTCCCTGGGCAGCAGCATCGCTATCTGCTACCACTACTTCCAGCTTGAGCTTCCCGGCGTACGTCGTCAAGTGCCCCTTCCGTGAAGGTGGTATCTACGTGAACATCGTCGCGACGCAGCACCTTGCCCACTGTCAAGAACAGAATGCGGATGTCCAGCAAAAGGCTGCAATTCTCGACATAGTGAACATCGTGCTGGAAACGCTCGTCCCAGCCCAATGCATTCCGGCCATTGATCTGGGCCCAACCGGTAATGCCCGGCCGCAGGTCAAAGCGCCGCAGTTCCCTGGCGGTGTACCAGGGCTGATATCTGGGCAACAAAGGCCGCGGCCCGACCAGACTCATCTCCCCTTTCAACACATTGAATAACTCAGGCAACTCGTCGAGGCTCGTCGAACGCAATAGACTCCCCAGGCGCGTCATGCGGATGGAGTCAGGCAACATCTCTCCGGCTGCATCGTATTCATCGCGCATTGTGCGGAATTTGAAGATAGTGAAAGGCCTGTGGTGCAAGCCAGGGCGCACTTGGCGAAACAGCACAGGTGCCCCCAGCATAAGCCGCACCACTATGGCGAGCAGGGCTAGTAAGGGCAGGAATAAGATGAGCGCCACCGAAGAGACAAACACGTCAAAGAGGCGCTTGCCGAACGAAATGTAGATACTTTGTTGCTTATGCATTGAGTTAGTCATTTTAAGCCAGTGCCTCATGGGCATCGTGCGGAAAATCCTGCAATGGCAGCTTCAAAAGCTCGTCATGCCACCGACGTGGCGCCGAGTCTCGCGCCAATGTCGCTAACATTGCGTCGATGAGGCGAGCTTCCGATTTGGTGAGCGATTCATTGGGGGATTGCGGTGGAGGGCAATTGGGGTCAGACAGCCCATTTTCGGTGAAAACGGCCGAAAAAAGGTGTCAGACCCCAATTGCGAGACATTCGCTATCGCGGTGGCTTAGCTTACTGAGTTGAAATTGGTTGCCTCAAGGCCAGGAAGAAGTGCCATTGCCACTTTGGGCAAAGCCAGCAGGCTGGGCACCTCTTGATTGTCAGCAGCGCCGGGCAACACAGGTTTGGTGGGACGATATTCGGGCACCAACTCCTTCACCAACCTCAGTGCGGCCACATTGTCGCCTTCCTCGCAAAGCTGAATCAGATTGTTAATTTTGACCAAAATGCCGTTGTTTGCCAAAGTGCTGCCTATCAGACTTTTAATCTTGCGATGGCCGGTGACAATGTGAACCTTCTCGTCGTCGAAATTAAGCTCTTCGTAGAGCTTCTCGCCAGGTCTGACGCCAGAGAATTTGATCTGGATGTCGACATTGGGGGCCAAGCCTGAAAGCATAATCAGCTTCTCTGCAAGCTCTACGATTCTCACCTGCTCTCCCATGTCGAGCACAAAAATCTCACCGCCTTCACCCATGGCCGCTGCCTGCAGAACGAGTTGTGTCGCTTCCGGAATGGTCATGAAGTAACGGCGCATATCCGGATGCGTGACTGTAATGGGTCCGCCCGCGGCTATCTGGTCTTTGAACAGCGGAATCACGCTGCCGTTGCTGCCCAAAACGTTGCCAAATTGAACCGCCATGCGTCGCGTGCCGGAGGATGGCAACGACATAATGATGAGTTCGCACAGCCGCTTCGTGGCACCCATCACGCTGGTTGGGCGAACCGCTTTGTCGGATGAGATCAGGACAAATTCATCTACTCCGTACCTTTCGGCGGCCATTACGACATTGTATGTTCCTAAAACGTTGTTCTCAATTGCTTCGAGCAAGCTGTCTTCCATCAACGGAACATGCTTATAGGCGGCGGCGTGAAAGATCACATCCGGCCCGTGTTTACTCATCACTCCCGCCAGGCGGCGCGGATTCTGAACGCTGCCGATTTCGGGAATGAACTGAATATCCGGATAGTTCGCGATCATCTCACGCTCCAGATGAAACAACGGAGTTTCGGCGATCTCAAACGCGACGATGGCGGCAGGCTGGAAACGCGCGATCTGGCGGCACAATTCGGAACCGATGGACCCGGCTGCGCCGGTTACCATGACGACCTTGCCATCGATCCGCTCAAGAATTTTGGAATGATCCAGATGAATCGGCTCACGGCACAGCAGATCCTGCACATCGACGTCGCGAATCTGAGACGCGATGGCCTTGCCTTCGATGATCTCACCCAGGGTGGCAACCGTGCGAAACTTCACTTTCGCCTCCCTGCAATGTTCGAGAATCCTCATCATCTGTTCGCTATTCGCGGATGGGGCTGCGATGAGAACCTCATTGACTCCTGCGCTGGAGACGATTGCCCGCAGTTTGGCCCCTACTCCCAGGACCTTGACGCCCTGCACGAAGATTCCAGTCAATGCGGGATCATCATCGACGAAGCCGCGGACCGTATAGCCCAGCTTTCGATTTCCGCGCAGTTCGCTCAACAGATTAACGCCCGCCCGCCCCGCTCCATAGATCAGAACGAAGCGCCCCTCAACGCCATCGTTCACCCCAACTGCCTGGGCAACCAACCGCCTTGCGAGAAACCCTCCGCTGGTGATTAGCGTGCACAGGACGAGGTCTAGAATCGGTATGGAGCGGGGGAAACTTGCTCCGGCGATCAGATACAGCAGCAACGCGCTCGCTGCGGAGCCCACCAGGTTGGCTTGTGCCAGCCGCAGGGCGTCTTCGGCAGAGAAAAACTTAAACGACCTGCGGTCCATGCCATAAAGGTGGAATACGACTAACTTGATGGCAACCCAGACCATCAATGCCAATTCGAGATGCAGCAAATAGAACTTCGGAATCTCAAATTCGAAGCGTAACAGGAACGCGGCAAGACCGGCCAAGGCTATCATCGCGGCCTTAACGAGCATCCGGGAAAGTGGGGTCTCGCCTCTTAGAGTCTTCGACGGAAATGTACTGACTGGTGTCATGCATTACTCCTATGCGTGTTCAACTGAAATACCGGTGCGGACCGAGTCTTGACGTTGCCGATGGCGCGGGATAGCGCCGATGTGACGATTTCGATCTGACTGGTTGTCAGATTGTTGAAGAACGGCAGGGCAATCGTTCGATCCGCAACATGTTCCGTGACCGGAAAATCACCGCGGCGGTAGCCGAACTTCTCTGCGTAGAATGCCTGCAAATGGATCGGCGCAAAGTAGTTGTTGCAGCCGATGCCTTCATTGCGCAACGATGCCAGAACCTGGTCGCGCTGCTCGCGCGTGAATTCATCCTGCAAGCGGACAACGTAGACGAACCAGCTCATCCCGGGTTCGGGGCGAGGAGTAATCACCGCAGGGACCGAAGACAGCGCGTCGCGATAAGCGGTGGCCACATGCATGCGTTTCTTCAGAATTTCGTCCAGGCGGGAAAGTTGCCCAAGGCCAAGGGCGCAATTGATGTCCGACAGACGGTAGTTGTAGCCCAGCCGTTCATGTTGCAGCCACGCTCCGCCTTCGCTGCGGCCCTGGTTGCGCCAGCTGCGGCACAGGCGGGCAACATTTTCGTCGTTGGTAACGACTGCTCCGCCTTCGCCCGTGGTGATCTGTTTGTTGGGATAGAATGCAAAGCAGCCGCTGTCGCCAAAGCTGCCTATTTTGCGTCCTTCGAAGGTTGCTCCGATAGCCTCACAGGAGTCTTCAATCACCGCCAGATTGTGAAGCCGCGCAATGGCGCCGATCTCGCGCATATTGCAGGGCCGCCCGAAAACGTGAACCGGCAGGATGGCGCGTGTTCTGTCGTTAATGCTAACGCTGATTTGCGAGTTGTCGATATTGTAAGTGTCGATATCGATATCGACAAAGCGCGGAATGGCGCGCTCATACAAAGCGCAATTGGCTGACGCCACGAAGCTGAATGGCGTGGTGATTACTTCATCGCCTTCTCCAATGCCGGCCGCTTTGATGCAAAGGTGCAAGGCGCTGGTGCCGGAGTTCACCGCGACCGCGAACCGGGTGCCTGCCACCTCGGCCATTGCCGCCTCAAATGCAGGCAAAGTCGGGCCAAGGCTGAGGGTGGTGCCGCTCAGGATATTAAGCACAAGTTCCCGATCCTGCGCTGAGACATCGGGGGATGAAAGCGGAATCGGCGTGATTGCGGGTTTCGGGATCTCCTGCGGTGGAACCGGGGACAGCGCGCGCGCGACTGCTTGTGTAGACATGTAGAATTCAATCCTTGAATGGGTGTGTGAAGCGGTACTGCGATGTTCGTGAATCTTGAAAGCGGACTATTGCCGGCGGCGTACCTTTGATGCGGCGGGCACCGCGGCGACTACATTCTCGATGCCAAATATTCGGACGTCGTAAGCGGGCACCAGAGCCGGAACCGAAATCCCGGCGTCCGACTCACCAAAGAGAACCGGCTGATCCGTGATGTATTCCGTGACTGTTCTCCGCACGGCGCCGGCTGCGGAGTTGACCGGGGGAACAGCAATGGCTCCACTCCAATCGGAGCCTGAGTTGTTGATCATGGTGACGATTATCCTGCCCGGAGCCTGATTGACGATGTACTCCACTGGCGGGCCGGCGATGCTAGCCAATGCATTTCTTGCAACCAATGAGTCGAGCAGTTGTGTGCTGATTGCCAGCAGCTTATCGTGCACGGCCGATTGCATATATTCCGCGGTGGTCACAAGCACTTCTCCGTCTCCGATGTTGTTCCGCGTAAGAATAGGATCTGAAAACTCGTTGACGGCGAGAACTTCGGCGGTAACGGGCCGGACCGGAGTATAACGATACGGCGGCTCAACCTGGCTCACATCTTTTGAGAGCCAGCGCGATGACGCAGCAGACCGCAGCACGGGACTCTTGACGGTGAAACCCGACAAGCTCTCATCGGCGGAACTCATCTGCGCCGTGTTCATCAGCAGCGTGCCGCCTTGCCCGACCCATGTCAGCAGATCCTGCCGCAGGCGGGCGCTTAGTTGCAGTTCGCCCAGCAGCACGATCGTTTTGTACTGGCTCAGCGCTGATCCCTGAATATTGGTTGTGATCACGTCCAGGTTGTTGCCCCAACGTGTGAATGGCATCGGTTCGTAGGGCCTGGAATCTCCACCAGCGGCAAGGAATGACGAGAACTTGGCCTGGTTTGGAACGCCGGCACGATCCGCGAAAGGAGCGCCAGGGGCGAGCTCGTGCAGCCAATGATTGGGATACGCTAGCCGGAACACGTTATCGGTCATGAAGTCGCCAGTGGAATAGGATATGTCCCCGTACCAAACCGAATTGGTCTGATTGTAGACGCCATGTTTGGGATCGAAACCGCTGGTATGGTCGATCAGGAATGCGGTGGCGGCCACCGGGCTGCCACCGTCTGGATGGCGGCGCAGCGCGAAATCGGCGAACTCCGCCGTGACAGCGCCAAAAGGGTTCAACTGACCAGCCTCATTGCGATAAGTGGCAGCCTCATTCTGGATCACGCTAGCGCCCGAGACGAAGGCAGCGTAATAGAGACGCTTCATGTAGCTGGCGGACCAGCCTCCCAACAACACGTTTTTGTTGTTGTAATTGGTCGCCATACCGGTAGAGGTACGCCATGTCGATAGATCGATTCCCCACGTGCGGTTGTACTGGCGGGCAGCGCCGCGCAAGAAGGCAATACCCGTGGAAAGATCGCCAAGTTCGTCGTTGCCCCGCTCCAGCATGCACAGGTCAACGCCCATTTCATAGGCGGAATAAGTATTCTGAGGATAGTCAGTGGCTGCGGCCAGTTGGTACGGCCTGTCGGCGGCAGGGCGGTTCAAATAAGCTCTCAGCAATGGGTAGGCGGTGCTGTAGTAATTCAGGAACTTCGCCTGGGCGTTTGCCTTTGAGAGCTTGCTGTAATCGGGCCGGCCTTGCGGAACCCACGGTCCACCTGACTGATCCCATTCCGGCATCAGATTCCAAACGAAGTTCAGCTGCGGGTGGGCAGCGGCTTGCGTTTCCAGGTTCGTCCGCTGCTTCTGAATTTCAGTTGCCGTCATGCCGGCCGGCCCAGTAGCGCCTTCTAGCCGCAGCATCAGGCCGGCGCCGTAAGCACTGGCCAGCTTGGTGATTCCGGTTTCCACCGGCGGCCAGAATGCCAGCCCGTTTGCCGCGCCCTGCTGCAAGTCCCAGGTAGCCTGGGGGTCGGCGTAACCGCGGCTTCCGTAGAACTCATGGAAAAACACAAAACGAGACGCGGCTTGAGCCTGGGCCAACGCCGGAACTGACGTCATGATGCACAGGCACGGACCAATCGTAACCAGATTGATGAAAGCGCGAAGAGAAGACATATTGAATCTCGCTCGAGTTGCTACCGGGGAGGCTTTACTTTTTCAAAATTGTCGATGAACAGCGGCGTAGCCTGATGGATCAGGCCGCGGTACTCGGCAAGCCACAGACGATTGACGCGTTGCTCCGAGAATCGGGCGCAAACATGCGCGCGAGCCGCATTTCCCAACTCGGAGCGCAATCCCGCGTCCAATGCCAGGCGCCGGATTGCTGCTGCCAATGGAACGGCCTCGCCGGCAGGGACAAGCAAACCGGTGATGCCGCCTCGAACGGCATTTACAACGCCGGGCACGCGGGTGGACACGACGGGAACGCGCATCGCACCGGCTTCGAGAAACACCTGCCCAAGGCCTTCGCGAAAGGTCGGGAGAACGGCAATGTCACTGGCTGCATACACAGCGGGCATCGCATCCAAGGACACCCAGCCGCCCGTAAAATGGACACGTTTATGATCTCGAAGCGATTGAAGGACTGCCGCGGGTACTGGATCGCTGGAATCCTCGTTGCCCACCATCAGAAGGTGCAACTGCGGGATCTGGTTTGCCAACTCCATCCACGCGGACGCGAGAATGGCAATGCCCTTATCGCGAGCAATCCGGCCCACGAAAGTCACCACGATTGCATCGGCCGGGATTGCGTTGCCGGATCGCACGACAGCTGCGCGCCGGGTCCACTCCGCGCTTGCGTCGAACCGCTCGACATCGATGCCGGCGCAAGATCCGTCACCCAGGACGGAAATCTTTTCCTTGCGGCAGATCTTCATTTCGGACACCACATCGCATAAGGACGAGCTGACGGCATAAGTGCGCGTAGCGAGGGCGCAACTGGTCCACTCAGCAAATTCCAGCACCCGGCGCCAAGCTCCCTGGCGTGTCAGTAGCGGCAGTCCGTGAATGGTATAGAGACGCTCGCGCACCCTGGCGGCCGTCGCGGCCATCATTCCAAGCAATCCCGCTTTGGGCGTGTGGGCGTGGACGATATCTGGGCGTATGCGGCGCATCAATCGAAAGAGCTGGATCAATGACGGCACATCGCGCAGCGGATCCGGCTTGCGCGCCATGGGAATTTCATGCGTGGTTACTGCGGGCACGTTGCGCAGGGCGTCAAGCCCAGGGCCGGGGGAAGACACTACGTGTACGTGGAAGCCGCTCTCAGCCAGAAACTTTATCTGCCGCACGAAGAATGATTCAACCGTATCGGCGACCGTGGTGATGACCATCAGCTGCACCGGCTCAGGGCTCAATGCGGACCCGCTTGCCTGGGTGCGGACTGAGTTGTAGACGTCACGCCAATTGTCCGTCTCACCGGACGTGAGGCGGGCTTCCTTAAACTTCAACATGGCATAGCGCAACGAGAACGCTGCTAACAGGGCGTCCGCAACAACCTTTCCGGCTTGGGCCAACGCTGCGCGGTAGAAGATCGATCGCCCTGCACCTTCCTGTTTCCTATTCAAGTAGCGCATATTGCCCAACCGTGTCTTTAGGCGTTTGCTGAACCCATTGCGCATTTCGCGGTAACCATAGAGGATCTCTGGCAAATTGGCGAAGCGGCTGGTCCTGTAAGCGCGGTAAAGCAGTTCCACGTCCTCAAACCGCACTGCGGTCAAGTCGTAGCGATAGCGGCGAAACCAATCCCCGCGCGCCATCCAGGTAGGGTGTGCCAGTCCGAAGCCTGCCAGCGGATGGGCCACAATCTGTTCGTGCTCCAAAGGCAGTGTCCGCCGGCCGAGCAGTTCGCCGGCTTCGCCCAAAATGAGCATCTGGCAGCCAACCACGTCGATATCCGGACGCGCCAGCAAGAACTCCAGCTGACTCTGGAACCTCGCCGGATAGCTGATGTCATCCGAGTCCATGCGGGCGAACAATTCCCCGCGTGCCCGATCAATGCACTCATTGAGCCGGCCAGCCAGACCTACTCGCTTGCCGTCCGACCAGACGATCACCCGTTCGTCGCGAATGCTCTTGGCCAAGGCCAGACTCTGATCGGTGGAACCGTCGTCGCATAACAGCAGTTCCCAGTTCTCATAAGTCTGGTTAAGAATGGACTGCAAAGCGGCGCCAAAGCACTCGCCCGCGTTATAGAACGGCATGAGGATGCTAACCAGTGGCTTGGTCGTATTGGTAGTCATGGCGGTAGTTAGCTTTCTTGATATACCTGGAACAAGTCGTCAGTGATGGTTTCCCAGGCAAACCGCTTGGCGTTTCTTTCGGCTTCCTCAGAGAATCTGCGCCGCATCGCCGTATCGTCCATGAGCGTGCGGAGTTTCTGCGCCAGGTCCGTGCTATCTCCGGAACGGAACAGCGAACCGCTGGATTCGCTGATCACTTCGGGCAGACCGCCGTGGTTACTGCACACTACGGGTTTGCCGCATGCTTGGGCCTCGATGGCGGCCATGCCGAACATCTCGTATATCCTGGTTGGCATGGCAAAGACGTCAGCAATGTTGTAAATCGAAGGGAGCACTTCCTCGTCCACGGCTCCAAGGTACATGACATTGTGCTGTTCAATCAGACGGGCAAAGCCGTTGTCGTCTTTGAGTCCGAATTGACCTAGCGGGCCGGCCACCACCATCCGCAGGTTGCGTCCCTCATCCCTGAGCTTGGTACAGGCTTCCATCAGCAGGTCGGTTCCCTTTTGGTGGCAAAGGCGTCCCACATAGAGCACAACGAATTCATCGCTGAGGCCAAGCGCTGCGCGGCGCGCGCTGGCCGCGGCGGCGTCGGGATGAAACTGCTGCAGGCTGACACCGTTGTAGACCACGCGCATCTTCTCTTCCGGGATGGACCAGTAGTTTGCTGACTCGATATGGCAATAGCCGGAGACCGGCAGCAGATGCGCAAAACGTTTCAGCGCCTGGCGGTAAAAGCCGAAGAGAGGGTTTCGTTGGTCCCACGGCAAACCGAAGTAGTCATAGGAGAGCACTGTCTTCGCCTTCAATTTCGGAGTGAACATCCGCATGAACGCGGCGCCTTCGAGCATGCCGTGGAAATGAATGACGTCCGGGTTCAAGCTGCGCGCATCGCGCAAACTCTTGAACAGAAACTCCACGGTGCGCGCTTTGCGGCTCAGCTTGCACGCCATAGCCCGCACTTCAACGTCGCCATATGGAAACGTCTTGGTGGTATCTTCCGCGGAATAAATTATGACCTTAGCCCCGGCTTGCGCCTGGCGTGTGGCCAACTCCCGGATGCGTCGCTCGACCGCCCCCCCCAGCCTGTATAGGATGGGAAGACCCGGCGGCCCGATGTGGATGATCGTCATAGCTTACCTGGTGACCGAAATTTGATTCTGAGCACTGCGTGGAGTTGGCGGACCAGAGGTGCCGAAACGTTCGGCGATGGCTCGCGTTAACGGCTTCGCCGAGCGCAGCCAGATTCGATGCCGCCGCGGCGTATACCCAGCCATACGTTCGTAAAGCTCAAGGTGCTTTTGCACCATCGTATCGACGGAGTATGTGTTCCTGGCATGATCGCTCATGGCCAATGAGGCCGCCTCATATTTGCCATAGTTCTCGAGTACGTGCGTTATTGACGCCGCGACATCTTCCACCGTGCCTTCTTTCAGCAGGAGGCCAAAACCCGCCGCCTGCTCGGGGATTCCGCCCACCGGGCTGGCGATAAAGGGCAACCCGCACAGCATCGCCTCAGTGATTACCGAGGGCAAGGCTTCCGTGCGGCTGGGGAGCACCAACACATCGCAACTACGGTAGAGCGCGGCGAGTTCGCGAGGCTGCATCTTGCCGGCAAACCGCACACGTCCGGCGATGCCGAGTTTTTCCGCGTGCGCCTTGAGGTCTCTTTCCAACTGCGCATTCTGGTAAACCATGGTCAGGTGCGCAACATGCCTCACGCGGGCGAAAGCCTCCAGCAGAATGTCGCAACGTTTCATCGGGATCAACTGCCCGCTGAACAACAACTGCCATGGCCGCCCTTGTCCTGCGGTATTCTCGCGCGAGTAACTGTACTCGCCGGTGTTGATGCCGTTCGGAATTGTCTCATGGATCGCATCGCGCAATGCGTAAACTTCCTGTTGACGGCGGGCCTCAAGCTTTGACAGGCTCACCGTGGCATCGGCCATCGAAAGAACGTACGCCATGGAAAGCTTGGTTGCGTTGCTGAAAGGCAGGCCATCCATGTGGCTCGTATCGTGCGGAGTGAACAGGAAGGGAGTGTTTGACTTGTCTGAAGCCATACGCAGGGCGCCATAGCTGAGGTGGTGAACATGCACCACGTCGAAACGCTGGAAATCGACCTTATCGTAGTGACTGTGCGTCGCTACCTCGTGCCCTGCGGCGCGGCACCCGGCCGTCAATGTAGTTTCGGGTGTGATTTTCAAATAGTTCGACGGCTCGCCGCCCTTTGCATAAATACCGCCGACGATGCAGATTTTCATAAAGTTCTCCAAATCAGAAATGGGAAACTCCGGCCCTTTGAACGCGCATCCCGCGCAACCAGTTGCGCGACTGAACCGCCGCCCAATACAGGTAGATTGGCCAGAGAAAGTAAATGGCGATCTGACAAAAAACGCTCAGACTCCAGACGGAAAGCGTGGCGCCCCACGTGGCAATGTACTGCATCGCGAAAGCGCCAAAAGCAGATTGTGCCGCGGCAAAAAATAATTGAGCTTTGCTCAGCGCAAGGCCCAGCATGAAAAACCCCGACACCACGCCAAACACATGGAGGTTGACGAACAGTTCGGAGGAGAATGGAATGATCTGATCTTCCCAGCCAGGCATGCCATACAGTGTGTTGTTGTAAAGTGCCGAGCCGCTGGAATCGCGAAAACTCTTTCCCAGTATCGGGACGGGGGAAAACGCGGAGGCGACCAGGGTGGACCCACCAAACAAATGTTCGCCCCATTTCAATTCCTGCAGGAACAGCCCCGCTAAAGGCGGTCCCCCGGCGTAACCTTGGACCGTATCGTTCGCCTCGCCCATCGAGGCCTGCGTTGTTTTGGAGTCGTCGGCAACAGCCCCGGGCAACCTGCTGGCCCGAAAGTGCGCCAGCAGGAACAGCACTGGCAGCAGTAAGCCCAACGCAATGGCCGTTACAAGCGGTGGTATCCTGCGCACGCGGGCGCTATAGACTGCCACCAGTGACAGCACCGGGAAGACGAACGCGGCGCGGTTGAAACTGAACGTGAGATTCGCAAGGGTGATGCCAATCGCCGCCACAACGCCTGCCAACAACTGCCCGCGGATTCCTTTCGAGGGCGCAGTGCGGTCGACACACCTTGCCCACCAGGCCACAAGTGCGAAGGCAAGGAAAGGCCGCAGAATTGTACCCAGGAATCCACTCCAACTGCCTTCGAGTTCGTCCTTCATATCCGCACTGGTGGCAGGGTCCAGGAAATAAGCCACAATCCGCCCTGGGCTTCCGAAAACAAGAATAAATCCGAGCAATCCCGCTGCGGCGAAGACGATTGCCGTAACCGGGCCGGGCGTCTCGAAAAGCGCGGCAATCATCGAAGGCGGCCGCTGATCAGTCAGGCGGTCGGACGCGAAGAACAAACCAAGACAGAACGCCACGTACGCGAACAGGTCGATGATCACCGCTCCTTCCATCGACTCACGCGATGGTACAGCTACAAAAAGATCGTTGCCGGCGCCCACTATCATCACCATGACGGGTGCGATGATTAGCTTTACAAGCAGCAACCCCAGCGCCAGGTTGAGCGGCGAGAAATAGTGATCTGTCCGGAAGCGGCACTTGGGTATGAGCCACTGCATAAGTACGATCACCGCAGCCGCCAGCAGAGCCGTGAACAGACGATTCTGTGCTGGACTGGCCAGGACAGCCGTCAATGTAAGCAACGGCAGGGACAGTGTCCAAGCCGGATGCAGGAAAGCGGGAACGAGTTGTTTTGCGCTCGTCATGCTAGCTGGATTTGACCAATATTGGAGCGCCAGGGGCTTCCTGTTCCGCCGGCGCATCTTTCCGCGCGCGATTCGGCGCATTTCGCAAACTGATCCACAACAGCAGGCATGCGCAGGAGTAGGCAACGGCGAATGCCATAGCCAGTCCCAACGCCTTCCAGATCGGAACCATCCACCATGCGGACAGCAGAAAAGTCACAGCGAGCGCGGCATCGATGCCGGTTCGCGTCCAGGCCCGATTTTCGCTGAGCAGCGGCGCGCCCAATTGCGTGTTCAAAACGGTGGGTATGGCGGAAAAGGCCAGCACTGCCAGCACAGGCCAGCCGTCGCCAAACGTTTTCCCGAAGGACATCATGAGCGGCCGCGAAAGAGACATACAGAGCAGCACAGGCGGGATCGTAGCCAGAACTCCGAAGCCTACGTTCCAGCGCAGTGCATTGCGATAGCCGCCGCTGTCCCCCGCCGCATGGAGACGTGTCAATGTCGGCACGGCGATACGCGAGACGGCGATCGGCACAAAAATCAATAGGAACCGGAAGCGGTCGGCTGCGCTGAACAAGGCCATCTCCGCCAGTCCTCCGCTCTGCTTAACCAGCAATGCGCTGGTCATCCAGGTTATCGGGGCCACCACAATGCCAGAAACGTACGAAGGCAGGCTGAACATGAAGAGCACATTCCGTTCCTGCGCCCAACCCGTGAAGGAGGGATGAATATCCCGCTTCCGGCACTCGCCGTGGAGGATGATGCCATTCAGCACGCACGTCCAAAGCAGTGCGATGGTGAGTCCGGCGATGGCGCCGGAAGCTCCATACTTATAGGCCAGCAGCGCCACAACGGGAATGCTGAGGACTCCGTTCCACACGCTGAGGTGGGCAATCCTCGAAAACGCTTCCAGCCCAACCAGTGCTCCGGTTTGCACCGACTCGATGACGCTCAAAAGCAGCAACCCGGAAGCCTGTATCAGGGGCCGTGTCAACGCCGCCGAGCCCAAACCGTTGGTGGCGAGTTGTGGCGCAAAAAGGATTAGCGCCGCGGTCATCAGCGCTCCGGCGAATACGGCCAGGCTGAATGACATGGCTAGAATGCGGCCAGCCCTGGCGCGGTCTTTGTCGCGGTACTCGGCCAGGAACTTGGTAGTGGTGACCGAAAGTCCCAACCCGGCGATAGGCCCGAACATGCCCACCGTGCTTTGTATGATCGCCACCAGCCCGAATTGTTCAAGTGAAAGCAACCGTGCGCAGATCATCAGCGCCAGCAGGTTCGCGCTGCGCGCAATTACCGCCGATGCGAACGACCAGCCGGCCATCTTCGCCAGTTCCGCCTGCGCCTGGACAGTTGCCCGCAGTCTGCGCACGGGGCCACAGCGGTCAAATATTGGCATGCGCAGTCTGAGAATGAGTTTCGGCATCAATTTGAGAATGTTTAACAGTGTAGCGGGCTATTTGATCCAGTGGTTCAATACTGTGCCTAGCACGTGGATACCGTCCTGCTGCAGGCGGGTCGTGGCGGCCTTTGCATCGTGGCGGTCGGTCTCGCCGGATTGCACAACCAGGATGATGCCATCGGACATGCGCCCGAGCACACGCGCGTCCGGCAGTTCCTGCAGGGAAGGCGTGTCGATCAGAATCGTGTCGAACTCTTCACGGGCATGGGTCAACAGTGTCGACATGCCATCGCTATACAGCAGATCGAGTGCTCCGGATTCCTGTGGCCCGGAGGTGGCCAACCAGACGTTGGGAATTCTCGTCTCGCGCGTGACATAGGACAGCAGGTGGGCGTTGTCTCCAGGGAGCTCAAGCAGATCGACGAATCCATAGTCGTTGCCCTGGTCAAAGATCTTGTGCAGCCGCGGCTCTCGCAAATTGCCGTCAATCAAGACGACCTTCCGCTTGACATGTGCCAGAGCTGCGGCGAGGTTGATCGCAACTGTCGTTTTGCCTTCCGCCGGACGGGCGCTGGTGATCGAGATCACTTGAGGCGTATTGTACATCTGGCTGGATAATGCGATGGAGGTTAGGATTCCACGGAACGAATCCGCCACCGGAGACACCGGGCGGTTCCAGGTTGCGAGTGCGATCTCGACCGACGCATCCGGCTTTGGCGAGGCGTGCCGGCCCATGGACCCTTGCGCGGAGTTCCGCTGGGTGGGCAGCAGGTTGATCCTGGGAACAGCACCCAGTTCGGGAACATGGACGTGAGCGCTGAGGTCGCCCGGCGTCTTGATACGGCGGTCAAAGCTCTCTTTCGCTGCGCCGAGCACCAGCCCGCACAACAGCCCAGCCGTTCCGCCCCAGATCAAATTCATAATTGGATTCGGCCGAAAGGGCATGCGCGGTACCTTGGCCAGATCAACCAGCCGCGCGTTGCTCGCCCGCATCGCAGACGCCACGCGAGCGGCAGCAGCCCGTTGCAACATGGTGTTATAGAGGTCCCTGTTGGTATCCACTTCGCGCTTCAAAATTCCGTATTGAATGGAACTTTCGGCCTGCTCGGACACGCGGCCTATCTGCCTGACATAGCTGTCATCCAGCAGTTTCTCCCTGCGCAAGGCGTCCTGATAGTCGGCTTGAATACTTTTCAGGATAGTCGCGCTTTCCGCACGCAGCGCCGTTTCCAACGCGCCGATCTGCCCATCCAGGCGCTTCACGCCATCGAAATCCTGCGTATAAACCGTGATCAGATCCGCGCGTTGCCGGCGCAAGTCGGTGAGCTTTGTGTTGTATTCTCGCAATGCGCTACCGGCTGGACCTTCCACCGCTTCGGAGGGGGTGCTGACGGCTGTTTCCAACCGCGCCTGCCGCATGATGCGATTCTCTTGCGCCTTGCCCAGGTTCTCCTGAATCTGCCTCAATTGATCTTCGGCGGGGCGGCGGTCACCGGAAGTAACCAGGAATCCCGATTTGCGGGCATAGGCTTGCAGCTTGTTTTCCGAGCTTTCCAACTGCGTACGAAGGTCCTCCAACTGCTTTCCCAGCCAAGCCGTCGTGCCGCGCGAAATCTCCAGCCGCGACTCTATGCTTTGGTCAATGTACTGTTGTGCCAGGCGGTTGACGAATGCGGCGGCAAATTGGGGATCATGGCTTTCGTAGTTCAGGTCAACGATTCTGGCCTGACGCGATTCCTTCACCGACAGGTTGCGGGAGGCATTCTCAAGCACATCCTCTTTGGTAACCGGCTGTACCGGCCGTGGCCCCCGTACCCGCGCCAAGAGGGACTGAACAGGCGGCAACGGCGGAGTCTTTTCTCGCGGTAGCCGTTCCAGAACGCGCTCCAGCAGGCTGTCGCTGTGCAAGATGCGTAATTGGGTTTGCAGGTCGTTGCTCTGGTTGTTCTGCGGCGCCGAGGAGAGCGGTGAGACTTCCTTCATGTTGAGAAAGTTTTCATTGAGATCCTGGACTTCAATGCTTGCAACCGCGCGAAACATGGGCGATTGGCTCTTGGAGAATGCCCATGCCATCGCCAGCCCCACGAGCGTGGTTACCAGGACCACTTTGTAATGGCGGCGCGCGAATTCGGCGACATCCATGACGACCGACTCATCCCTGTTGGCCGATTCCAAGCTGCGAGCGGGCACGCCGACAGTGACGGGCGGTTTGAGTGCCGCCAGTACGCGCGAAGGGGAGCGCTTCCGCAGAAGATTCGATGAGATTAAGATCTGCATGGAGTTCTACTTCAGCAAGACGGCAACGCCCGTCGCCATTTGCAGCCCTGTTTCCAGGATACGCAGGCCAACGGTTTTCGTTGTGCTGCTCGGAATGAACAATATGTCGTTGGGCAACAGCGGTTGATCCGGCCCCGCTTTTGCGAGCATTTTCTTGACGTCGACCGGCAGTTCCACCGGAGTGCTGCCAGGGCCGGACGATCGCAGAATCCGGGCGTTCTGGGGCTGAGCCCCCGGTTCGATACCCTCAGCCAAGGAAATAGCCTGCAATACCGTGATCGATTCGCGCTCGGCCAAGGGAAATCCGCCGGATTTGTGGACCTTTCCAAGGACGTAAACCAGCTGCGCCCGCGGAACGGTGATCACATCGTGCGGACGAATCTGGATGTTGGCTTCCGGCATGCTGGCATCCATAAGTCCCTTGGCGCTCACTTCCGCAGTGGTAAATTGGCCGGTTGCGTCCACTTCCACATTCTTTAAGGGGATAGCGCCGGAAGATTTCAGCCGCGTAATCTTGATAACGTTGCCCGCCTCGGGCTTCAGGCCCTCAGCCATCGACAATACTTCTATCAGGCTTCTGCCACCCTTGAGTTGTTGTACGCCAGGGCGGTTGACCGCTCCGAGGATGGAGACCGGCTGGGACCCATATTCGCTCACCTCGACCGTCACTTTGGGAGCCTGTATGATGCGCAGCAGTTTAGATTCGACTTCCCTCGCCATCTGTTCCGTGCTCAGTCCCGCCGCCTGGATTTTTCCGGTGTACTGCAGATCTACCGTTCCGTCAGCGCCGATGACAGCCGGCCTGATTTCAATTTCCTTCCGGTCCCGCAAGCTGACAATGATCTTATCGCCAGGGCCGAGCAGATAGTTCATCCTGGAAGCGTCAGGTGTGGAACCGGTTTGCCCACAAGCAACGCTCATGCACAGCAACATCCCCAGAGATACGATGGTTCGCGCCTGTATAATGCTGTTCATTTAAAGTTGTCCTTGGCTTACGAACATCCTCATGCGGCCGCGCAGTCTCCTGTGGACTGATGCGCTGCCATGGGCTCCAACATGAAATCGGAAACCTCAACCGTAACGGACCGTTGCAGTAGGCTAAGGGAAACAACCAGGCGCTGCTGGCTTTTGATTTTATCGAGTACGCCCTCCAGCCCTCGAAGCGGCCCTTGGCAGACCCGAACCCTTCTGCCCGGAATCATCATTGGCTCCCGTTGGACTTCCACTCCTGAGGCCATCACGATTCTGATAGCTTCGATCTCGGCATCCTCCACAGGACAATAATGGCCACCGAATCCTATGATCGATACGACACCTGCGGCGCGTAGGATGTCGGAGCCACTGGATGGTGCGAAGCACGCAAAAATATAACCTGGAAACAGTGGCATGTCGACAACCCGGGTGCGGTCTGCCCACACCCTACGCTGCGGTGCGCATGCCTGACAAACTTCATAACCCCTGCTCTGTAAGTCCTTTGCTGTCTGCTTTTCGTGCCGCGAGCGAACCCGAACCGCATACCATTTTGAGGCCAATTCCATTGTCACAATCTCCGATTTTGAGCAGCTTACGCCCTTTCACTCCAATTTGCGCCTTGAAATCTGCCGCAAATTTAGAAGTTCCTGTAAAACGCTCCGCTTGATCGCTCGTTGGAAGCCCAACCGTCGTAGCAAACGCAGCTCGCCAACTGGATACTGCAGAATCAAATAGCCCCCTCCAATGGGGGCATAAAGCGAACACCCTAGTATACCCTCTTTGGGGGGGGGTGTTGCTAGAGGCTTTGCATGTTTCGCGGGAGTTACTGAGGACCGTGAGCTAACGGAGAGGATAGACTTCCTGGTGTTCTACCACGTGAAGAGCAGCGGGCAAAAGCTGCTTGTCGCATTGGGCCGTAGCGATAAACTAAGGCTGTCTTTTCAATGCCTTGAACTTGCTATCCGGTAAGGGCTTGCCCTTGGGGATGTGAGGCCGGCTGTGGGTTTGGGTCACCCCGAGGCAGGCGAGCATCCAGCCTACGACGAAACGGCTGAGCACATCAAGGACCTGAAATTAGAATTCTTACTTTCGCATTGGCATCCGCAAGTCATTGATTCTGGAAATACATCGAAAAACTATGGGGTCCTCTCGCCGCACATTTTACCAATGAAAACTTTCATCTCAAGCAACGGCCTGAAGACCGTTCTTTACGACTAGGGCAAGTAGTTTCAGCGAAGGCCCCTGCGGACGCTTTTCACCGCGCTCCCACTGACTCACCAAGCCCGTGGTCACGTTGAGATAGCGTGCGAACACCGCTTGGCTTGCGCCTTCCCGCAGACGGAGGGCGCGGATTTCACTCGAATTGAGAGGCAGCACTGTCGTGAGGCACAAGTCGTCGAAATCACGCATTGTGCGCTTGCTCAGGTTGCCCGCGTCAATGAGGGTTTCAGCGGTTTCGTGGACCGAGGCCATAATCGAACTACGATATTCCTTTGTCATCGCATGTCACCTC
This sequence comes from uncultured Acidobacteriia bacterium, assembly GCA_903881085.1. Classification (GTDB taxonomy): domain Bacteria; phylum Acidobacteriota; class Terriglobia; order Bryobacterales; family Bryobacteraceae; genus CAIRSA01. The sequence goes on along the minus strand of CAIRSA010000379.1, from coordinate 21,018 downwards.
CACCAACGTTCCGTACAAAATCGCTCGCGGGATTGCCCCACCTGACCTGAATACAATCGGCGTCCGAAAATCGCCGGACTTGCCTTGGCCAGGCCGGGCGATGTGTTGCTTGATCACGCCAACCCCGAGATCCGCGAATTCAGGGAATGCTCGGATTTCAGCGGACGGTCGGACGAGAAGTACAGTTGACCGCCATCGTCAGTCACCTTGAGCCCAAAGATTCTGTGGTTTTTCGAGGCCCAAGTGTCGTGTCCAATAATATAGGGCAAATCGAAAACTCCGCTTGTCCGAAATACGTGCCTTAAGCAACTGTGCTCGGCGAAAGGAACGGCGGATCGTCGGCTCTTCTTACGGTATCGCCAATAGCCGTCGCACTGTGGCGAGGAGATGCGGAGACAAATAGAAGCTCGTCTTGGATAGCTGCGCAGCGGCTGCGTCGAAATCCAATAAACCGCTTCGATGAGCAGCAGCCAGCACCCCCAGAGTGCCAGTCACGCGCAGACTTCGGCGTTCAGCCTCGGCACGGCCATCGAAGTCATCGATCAGCAGACGGCTTACTTGAATGGCGACAGCCAGCGCGATAGCGGCACGCTCGCCGGGGTCGAGAGCGGTCATAGTCCCATCTAACGGGGGATCGGGCATGATTTCCATCCAGACGGGTGGCTGCGCGATCCATGCCCGGACAACAGTCGGGGTTCGGGAGGCGCGCAGTTCAGCCACAACCGTCTGTGGAACGACGACGCGGGTATAAAGAGGCGCGAGGACGTCGACCGCCCCAATAAGAATGAGGTAATTCAGAGGGCTCGTGTCGGCGACAACGATCATTTGTGCGGTGCAGGAATATCCAGACCGGCCAGGTCGTGTTCAAAATCCTCGACCGTGTAAGTCTCGATCGCGTGGTCTTTGAGGAGGGCATCCAGTTCAAAGCGCGAAGGAATATCGAGAAGCGTGCGTAGCTGGTACGCGGTAATTCTCCGCGCCCGGAAAGCTTCGAGCGCCATGGCCTGCAACGCTGCGCCCGCAGGATCGTGGTCCGTCAGCTTGAGCGCAGCCGCCAGATCATCTGGAACTGTAACAGTCACCTGCATGATTTGAGTATATCCGAATTGGATTTTCTATTTGCCGGGGCGCGGTATTTCCACTAGTAGCGTCGGCACATTCATACATGCAGCAACACGCCAATCCGCCTCGCTTAACGATTGGCGAATTCGTAATCGGATTCCGCTTTTCGCGCCAGCAACTCGGGATTGATCAGACCCTTTGACCCGTAAACCCGGTCCGACGATCTCCACTGCGGCAACACCCGCCCTTCCGAATCTGTAATACGCCAAGGCTCGAGGATCATGCGCCGTTCCTCCTCCGTGCGGAAGTCGGCATCGGTGAACGGCACATCGAACAACTCAGGCATCGGCACGTCCGTACCCGTGATGTAGGTTCGCCCGGGCACCGGTTTGCGAAACACCGCGGACCAGTGCAGAAACGCGTCCGTCAATGCTGTGCTGTACTGCCCCCGTTGCAGGAATCCAGGTGCATTCGTCCATATTTGCTTCAATTTTGACTTCGCCGACGTCACTTCCGCCAGTGTTTCCTTATACGCGCCGACAAAATCCTGGAGCGTTTCCCGCTCCGGACGCAGCACCATCTCATTCCCATTGAAATCGCACAGCAACGCATTCGGCAGAAACGCCGGTTGCGGCGCTGACGCCATGCGGTGAAAGAGCGGCGTTCCCGGCAGCGGACATTCAAACGCAAAAAATGCCGGAACCATCAGCCCGCTCTCCTCTAATTTGCGCGGTATGCTGCGGATGTATTCGACGGTATCCACTTTGGCATTCAGCAGCAGCGCCGAAATCAGTGCGATTCCATTTTCGTGGCACAGATCCACCGCACGCCTCGTATCGTCGAGCACATTCTGGTGCTTGTTCATCTCCGCCAGGGCCTCAGGGTTAAAGCTTTCGAGGCCCGTGAACAACATCCGCGCCCCCGCTTGCGCCATCATGCGGACGCACTCCTTGTTGCTGACGGCGTTGAACGTGATGGCGGCCGCCCACTGCAGGTCCAGCGTTTCCATGGTGCGGCAAAACTCCCGATGATACGACATGCTGCCCGCGATGTTATTGTCCAGGAGCATCGCAATCTTCAGCTTCCAGTCTGGAACCTTGCCGCGTAGCATGCGGCGCCCTGCATCCACGTCCCGCACCAGGGTCTCCAACGGGCGGGTGTGAAAACGGGTTCCGATCGCGCTGAGCGAGCAGAAGTCGCATTGGAACGGGCAACCACGCGTCACCTCGAATGAGAGCGGAACCATCTGTTTTGACCCAATCAAATCGAATCGGGGCACTGGCATGTTCTCACCACGGTAACTGCCTCCTGTATAGACCCGCTGGAGCCGCCCATGCTGCTTGAAGTCCTCATAGATCCGTGGGATGACTGACTCGCCATCGCCCACGGCAATAGAATCGAAGTAAGGCGCGCAGAGCTGGGGGTAGGTGCTGGCAATGGTTCCGCCAAGCACCGTAGTGGCGCCCCGCCTCCGCCAATAGTGCGAGATTTGCCGCGCCCGGTCGAATTCCGAGTGCAGGCAGGAGATAAACAGCAAGTCGTATTCCCTGGTCCAATCTGGCCGTCCCAGAGACTCGTGTACGATGTGGATGTCCTCATGCTCAGGCAGGCATCCTGCGATCAGGGGACCTATTCCGGTTTGGAGCGGTCCGCTGTTGGGTAAACCGCGGCGATGGTAATCCATGAAGGTCTGGATGATTCCTATACGCATAAACTCATCTCCTCGCGTGTCTCCGTGCTATATACGCCGCGATATTGGGGGGGAAGAAGCTGCGCCACCTCGGTCATCACTTGCGTTGTCAGACTTCGCAGGTTGGGCCCGGTAGTGGCTATCCGGCCAAACTGGACCGGCCTTCCAAAACGGATCGTGACTTCGGGCCGCTTGCCGGCCATCCACATTTTATGTGCCTGATGCTGTCCCCAAATTGCCACCGGCACAACCGGCGCCTGCGAATGGCAAATCAGACTTGCCACACCCGGCTCGGCCTCGCATAATGCGCCTGTCTTGCTGATGCGCCCTTCCGGGGCAATCGCGATGGAACCTCCAGCCGCAAGGGCGGCTAGAGATTCGCGAATCGCCCTTCGATCCACCACCCCTTCCCTGATCAGCAATGCCCCGGTGCCGCGCAGGTAGGTATGGACCAGCGGATTCGTCTTCCTGAACTTGTCGGTGGAAAGGAAAACCGTGGACGCCGTCGATATGCTCCATAAAAGCATCCCATCACTAATGTGCAGGTGATTGAAAACCATGATGTACGGCCCTGCGGAGGGAAGGTATTCGCGGCCTTCCACCGTCACCTTCAGCGCACGCCTGAGAATCGCGCCCGTGAGCCACCTCTGCACACGCCGCTGCAATGAAGCGTCTTTCATGCGAGTTGTCTCCTTGCCCAGTTCATGATTTGCGGTTCGAGCCCCGCAGGAGCCGCGCCGAAGCCGAGGTCGATGTTTCGCGGGAAATAAAGGTGTCCGCCTCCGTCGATCCAGCGCGTTGTGATGGAATGGGATGCTCCACGGATCGCTCCGCGGATCACCGCCGGGGGAATCACCGGATCGTGATTGCTTGCCACCACGAGCACGGGCGGGCGCACCTCGGACAGCCGGTGCTTGAGGTCGATTTCGTCGTAGTAGTGATCCACAGCGCGGAAGCCAAACCGGCGGACCACGGTGAGCTCATCCATCCGCCGGAACGTGGTCGCCATCCGCACAAGCCGTGCGGGTTCCGGCGCGCGGTTCCGGGCTGCTGCCGCACCGTGGATTTTTCTCATTCCGGCCAGCATGTAATGCCGGTAGAGGCTGCGTTCGGGGGAATCCAGCGCGTCGACAGCGCCAGGAATATCGAGCGGCGGAGAGATGGCAACGATCGCACGCAAGCGCGGAACGATTTCCTCAAGGGCGGCGCGAATCGCTACATGGCCGCCGAGCGAATAGCCTATTAGCACGATGTTCCGGTATCGTGAAAAGCGCTCCTCTGCTGCGAATGCGGCGATGTCGCCGGTGAGGCCGCCGTGGTAGATGTCCTCGCCTTTCAAGTCCGCGCCGCGCATGGAAATCCGCAGGGACGAGAACCCGCATAGCCTCGCCGCCAGTGCCGCCCGATGGCAGTACGGCTTGCCGGCATTCCCGGCGTGGCCATGGATGACGATGGCCAAGGTGCTGGCGCCTGGCGTCTCTCCGTAAATGCCGCTAAGTTGAACGGTCCCGAATTCGGCGTCCGTTACCCGGGTCCCAACCACTCGCTCTTCACTGGACATTGAGGAGGAGAAGCGCTGAAGCAACGAGGGTCCAAGCGTTCTCGCATGGCCTGCGAGGGCGTGGCGGCGCCAAGCTGTAGGCGTGCGGAATGGCTGAACATTACTGATGACGTCCAGGGAATCTTTAGAGTGCACATTTAGACAGGCGCAAGCGGCGCTCGAATTTTGCCTCAATCTCTAAAATATTTACTCGAAGCCGAATCGGCGATGTTGTGCTGCCTGCGTGCTGCGTTTCCAACACCAACAACTCGACGCAATCGCGCAAGGTCATTCGGCGTTAAAGCGCTATATAGTATGCGGAGGTGTGCTTGGGGCATTTACAGTCTGGGATCCGCAGTGGTTGCTCCTGATCCCGCTGGCTTTGATGTATGTGCTCGCGATCTGAGTGGTGGCCGAGGCGATCACGGTGTGGTCGGAGTCCGAGGGCCACGCTGATTGCGCCCGTGAAGAGATCTTGGTTTTCGCCCACAAAATCGGTTGAGCTGTCGTTCACGGGCGAGTACCAGTTATTCCGAGAGAGTTCCGGCAAATTGCCCGACGGCGCGTCAGTAGAAATGGGAACTCCCCTGGAGCATCGGTATGCGACCACCAATGGCGGGCGGATGGAAACGGTAGCGGTGCAGACTTTTGAGCCGCCAATCGATCTTTCGAATTGCGCTAAAGTGCTGGTGGCAGTGCTGGCTGCGGAGGATGCACTTGTGCTTGTCTCGATGCAGTTGGTGGCAGAGGGGAAGTTTGAGAATGGCGGGACAGATCTGATGGGGATGAAGCGGACAGAAGTGCTCGAGTTTGAGATACCGGCTGCGGCGCGACGGCTACTGGTTCGCGCGATCCGGCTATCGTTTCGGACTGCCGGTCCCGACAGCGACAAGAATGCGCGAGTCGCGGTGGAGCGGTTAACTTTGGTGCCACGGGGACCCCGATGACCGCCCGCGCCAAAAGGGATGTTCCACCCGGCGCCTAAATCTCCATCGCCTACCTTCCGCCGTCCGCACGGAACACCCGATCCATTTCCACGCCATCGGCTCAAGCACTGGCACGGTTTCGGAACAGGAAAACGTCAACGGTTAACTCCGCGGAATGTAGCAGACGTTGTTGGTCAGCATCATCAGCACGAACACCAGGCAGGTGACCATCGGCCCCAGGTACACTTTTCCTGTCACCCTGAAAAAGTAGCGATTGAAATATGGCAGCACGAACATCATCGGGATGACGCCGAACAACAGGTTGGCGAAAAGCCATTCCGTAGTCCAGAACACCGTGCCCGTGCGCACAAAGCTCTGATATTGGACAGCCAGGATCAGCATCAGGCCCACCGAATTGCCTAAGCCCATGATTAGCATACTGACCCACTCCTTCTGTCCTTCAAACCGGCTCGCCGAATTCACGCGAATGGAATTGGCGAAGTAGAAAATGAAGAACAACGGAAGGTATTCGAGCGCGACAAGGAACATATCCGTAGGGAATGATGCCGCCGCGGACACAAAGAAGAATCGGAAGTCCACGTGAAACACGGCGTAAGACGCAAACAGCACGGCATAGAAAGCTGCGCAGACACTAAGCGCAAGGCCGAGCGTCCGCAGGAGTTCGCCGGCGCTCGTACGGAGCCCAAGCATATCCGCAGTGACGCCGTTTTTCCTGCCGTGAAAGCGGAAAGAAAGCCAGAACGCAGCCAGCCCGATGGTGCCATTAGCGACGGCCCACAGCAGAATCGCGTTGTTGATCCGCTGCGGAAACCACCACGTCTGCTGCGACTGGCTTGCCGCCGGGAACACGGCAAAAGTGGCGCGAACCATCGGCACGAACAGATAGCAGGCGAGCAACGCTGAGAACGTGAACATCGACCAGAACAGGATCCGCCCGCGCGACGAGGGCGCTGGCAATGGCGGAGGAAGCGGCTGCGCCAGGGTCGAAAACACCGGCAGGCGCATGAGCAACGCCGCGCATGGAACAAGCAGGAGCAGCCCGCCCACCAGCGAGATGAACGTGAACAGTTCCTTGTACAACCAGGTCTGGTTCCATGCCGGCAGCGGCTGCTTCACTTCGAAAACGCCGGTAAAGAAATCGACGATGTGCCCGATCGACTCACGATCATAGGGCAGAAACGGATGCAGGTTGCGCGTATTGTGGACCACTCGCAGGGTGCGACTCGCTGCGTCGCCATAGACTTTGCCGATCTCCACTTCTGCGATTGCGTGGTCCTCTTCGAAAATGGTATTGACCAGCCGCAGGGCTTCCGGTGCCTTGCGCATGTCGGCATTGTGGAGTTCGTTGCGGAACGAACCCTCGTCGTAGAACGCATAATCCATCCCGACATTGGAGCGGACGGAGGCGAGCACGGCGTCGGTCAGCGTCAGCACATACCCGCCTACGAAAACAGCGGCCAGTTTGCTCGGCGTGCTCTTGCTGGCGGCGGGGGCGGAGGAACCCTTCTTGCGCCGTCCGCCGAAATGCGATGCAGCCTGCAGTACGGCGTTTCCACCTGCCGAGTAGCCGACGGCGCCGATCTTCGACTTGTCGATGTAGTTCAGGTTCGGTGTGCTGAAGATGTACTCCACCATCGGGATGACACCATAGCCTTCCACGGTGGCCGATCGCTTTTCTTTCGTCGAACTGGATGCGCCCTGATTGTAGGGATCGATGGTAACGACAACCATTCCGCGGCGCGCCAGTTCGATGGAGTAACTGTCGAGCGCCTCTTTGCTTCGCTCGAAGCCCGGACAAACGACGATTACCGGAGCTGGATTTTCGGCGGTCGCCGTCTTCGGCCTGAACAGATCGGCGGTGATCCACTGCCCGTTCTGCGTCGGAATTTTGATGCCCACGACATCAACGGATCCACCAGCGGTCTTTATCAGGTACGCGCCGGCGGCACCGAGAAGGATCAATCCGAGCGAGCCAGTTAACTGGCGAACGCTATTCATTCGGACCATGTCAGAAGCGCAGTCCCACTGAGACGTTGAACTCACGGGGTGACTGATAACTGTTGGGGCTTACCGGTTGGCCGAACGCCGGACCCTTCTTCCAATTCACGCCCTCAGCAGGCGCGGTTGTGAACGGGTTGAAAGCCGCCAGCGTCGTATCGCCCGTCCTACTGATGAGCGTCGTGTTAAAACTGGTCATGCGGAGGTTGTTGAACACGTTGTTGACAACCGCGCGAGCGAAAATGTGGGCGTTGGCGACCTTTGGAATGCGCACGTGGCGCGTCCAGGAAAGCGAAGCATCGGTGCGGAAAGATCCGTCGAAGCGATAAGCACCTCGCCCGCTGATGAAGTAAGTGACCGTGGATGGAGGGATCAGATATCCCGGGTTGGTGACGTAGGGCCGGGGATCGATCGAGATAGTGTTATCGTACGGCCTGCCGGAATCGTAGCGTTGCATCAGGCCAAGAACTAACGCGCCGGCCTCTTTCATGACGGGCAGGTCGTAAGAACTCCAGATGCGCACCTTGTTCCGCTGATCGCCGTTGAGATAGCCTACCGGCGAGTTCCAACTCTGCTGCCGGTACTCGGGGTATTGGTCAGGACTGGCGCGCACCACGATGTTGGTGGCATCCTCGGCCTCCACGTTGCCGCGAGAATAAGCGAACATCCAGTTGCCGCTGACCAAAAGGTTCCGCATCGGCCTGTAAGTGGCTTGAGTGCTCAGACCCTTGTAGTCACGGCTAACCTTATCTGTGTTGTTCACAACATCCAGGTTGAACTGTTGGCCGCTTCGCGCGTCTTTCACCACGCCGGTCGACATGTTGACGAAATCGCCGTAGATGTTGCCGAACTTGCGATAAATGTAGTCTACGCGCAACGAGCCCTTGCTCCCCAAATCGTGGGCAACGCCGCCGGTGGTTTCATAGGTGCTCGCCGATTTGATGCCGGGGTCGACGGCGGTGTTCACGCCTGGAATCGTTGGCTGCGTACGCGGAGTGCGGGTGGTGCCGCCATTGGCGTTGAACCAGTCGAAGAGGATCTTCAGCGCGTCTTGGGAATTGAGGTATGGCCCCTTCGCCGCGGCGTTCACATCGGGACCGGCATAGTAAAAGCTGTACGATGCCTGACGCCCGGCCGCCGAGGCCGCGTCGGCAACCTGCGTGACGAACATCCCCACGTAACGCGCGAAGCCGAAGTTGGCAACCCATTTCCCGTCGCCTTTCATATCAAATGCCGCACCCACCCGGGGGCTCAACGAGGTGGCATTTCCCACCGTGGCGCCGCCCTGGTCGCTGGTGGTGTTCTTATCGATGCGCAGCCCGAGATTGAGGCTGAGCCGTTTGTTCATGCGCCACGCGTCGTTGATGAAGCCGGAGTAGGTTTTCAGGTCGTTGCCCACCGTCGGCGTGAACACAGGCAGCCATTCCACGTAGGTCGTGGTGCCCGACTTGAATATGGGGTAAATGTTCTGCCCATCGATGATCGAACCGGTTGCTTGCACCCGGAAGTTGCTGGCTGACGAATTCTGGTTGTTCTTCCGCATTTCCGTAAAAACATCGAAGCCGCCCACGATGTTGTGCGAGCCGAAACGGCTGGTCGAAAGGAAGTAGTTCAGCTTGCCATATGCGTCCCAGTTGTTCATGAGGTTGACCGCATCCGGGCAGACTGCGCAATAGGTAGGTGCGTTGAAGCGCGCCTGGCCGCGCGAACGGTCCCAAATGGGCGTCCCTTTTAGCAGATCCATGAAGCTCGACCCGCGTCCATTCCAGTCCATCTTGCGGGCGGAGTACTGGCCTTCGAAGAACAGGTTGCTCTTCAACACAGACGTGTAGTTGGCCGCGACAAGCGATTCGTCGACGTTGTCGTTGTACAGACTGGCGGCGTCCATGATCGTGCTGAAGCTGTTGTTGCCGGTAGCGGTGGTCTTTTTCAGATAAGACACGTGTGCTGTATTCTTCGGGTTGAAGCTGTAGGTGACTTTGCCTTCTCCGCGGCGGTCCTTCACATCCTTGGTGTAATTGAAGCCCGTATAAGGCGCGGTGTTATTAGTCGAGTTGGTTTGAAACCGGCCGGCTCCGAAGAACCACAGCTTGTCCTTGATGATGGGCCCGCCGAACGTCATCTCATAGGCCGGCACCAAGGTGTCCAGGTTCTGATCGCCGGGATAAGGCGTCAGCGCGCGCCACGCATCGTTGGTGAACGTGGTGCGGAACGACCCATGATAGTCGTTGCCGCCCGACTTGGTGATCATGTTGATGACGCCGCCCTGAAATCGCCCATACTCGGCAGAGATATTGCCGCTCGAAACCTTGGTCTCCTGGATGGCGTCCTCGATGTAGAGTGTGCGCGGCTGTTGACTCTGGTTTTCGTTCACGCCGACGCCGTTCACCATGTACAAGTTGTCGTAGGAGAGCGCGCCAGAGATCATGGTGTTGCCGCCCGGGCCATTATCGATCGCCGAGGGCGACAGCAACGTGGCGGCTTCAAGCGTTCGTCCCAGCGGAATGTTTTCGATGCTCGATGCCATCACGGTGCTTGCCACCGTCAAAGTGCTGGTCACATCGCTCGACTCGGTCACGGTTAGCTTGGTGGCTATTGTATTGACCGCCATCTGCACATTCAACGGCTGCGAATCGGCCATTTTCAGGCTGATGGACATTTCCATGGGAGCAAAACCGTCGTGGTCCAACTTCACTTTGTATTCGCCGGGCGGCAGGAACGGTACGATGTAGTCGCCGTTCGCCGATGTCACGGCGGTGCGCACACCCTGTAGGACTGGTGAAGAAACGCTGATGCGGACATCAGGCATAGACAGTCCGCCCGGATCAGTGACATGACCTGAGATGGTTCCAGTCGGATTGCCCTGGGAAAGAGCGGAAACTGCAAAAGCGAGGAAGAATGTGGCTAATAAGCAGATGCGCGTACGAAGCATGGTAACTCCTAGGTTGCGAAAAAGACAACAACATCTTTAATGGTATTGTCGCCGTATAACTCAGTGTCTGTCAATGGGGCTGTACTTGCAATGGTATCGTGATGTGAAATCAAAAGCTTGGCTGCCCGGCCACTGCCGGTTGCGGCATGTTGCAACAGTGAGTTCCTGTTCCGAAATCGTATTTTCAACCATTGCCTCTATGCGTGTTTTCATTATCCGCGGAAGTGGCATGGCCCTGGCGGTTCTCGCGCTCCGGCAGCAGAGCGAGTCCCGACCCAGCGGTCACGTCCTCAGAGGTACCGTCGCAGCCGTTGCGAAACAGCCGGTTCAAATACGCCGGCCGGGCTTTGCAAAGCAACCGATCCGCCGGCACCTGGCCGTGGCTGATCCCTACGCCGCAGCGGAACACCGTCTTCGCCAATGGCCGGTTCGCAAATCCCAGCCGCCGCGCGATAGAGGTCCGTTCCGCTTTGTGTTTTAGGGGTGGGCGGGGGACAGCCCGTACAATGTCGCTTACAGTGGCGGTTTTGTGGCGCAGGCACTTCTGACGGCCTCCTCGGCACTCGTGCCGAGGAGGCCTGTCCCAGTGTTGCAAACAAGGCGTCCCGAGGAGTCGGGACGCGGCAGACACGAGTGTCCGCGCCACCAAGCGATCCCAGACATAAGCGAGATTGGACAACCCGTATGCAGCAAGTGTGCAGAACGGCGGAGGCATGGGATGGCGGTTTTGTTTGTTTTCGATTTCTTGCATGTGAAACCTGAGAAATAAAAACGCGAAAAAGCGATAAAATAGTGTTTTTTCAACAGTGTATCTGATTGATTGGAAGTGGGTTGCTGTGCCCTCAGCTTTTGCTCAGGTTTTGATCTTTTCTGATTGCGGATTTTCGTGCTGGACAGCATGGTTTCCTCTCCTTATTTGCATTCTCGCGGTTGAGTGCGCGCAGGTGTAGTTTTCGCTACTCCAATATGATTCTTAACAGGGCAGTTTGGGGAAGTTCCAGGCGATTCTGCTAAGGCATTGTGACAACGGGAGAAATAAACCTCAATTCACGGTGACCCGCCACGGCCGGTCTACGGCCTGCCACAACGATGGAGGATAAGCACTCCCGTGGCTCCGGGCGAATACGAAGCTACAACATGTACAGTTCGATGTCCACAAGGTTTGTGCCGATTTCCAGGTCCAAGAAAGGTTTTAAACAAGAAGCGTCAGCGGCGAACTGGCATGGGCAACGCGTCGGCACTATTGCCCAATTGGTATCGATCGCTTGCACGTTACGGCTGTATACTAAAGACAGTTGGGTCCTTTTTGTTCAACCGGCTTCCTCTTGATGCGGCCGGTTGAAGGGCACCACGCAAGTTGAGGAATTATGTCTCGCAAATTATTATCTTTTCCATCCATCCTTTCTATCTTCATTCTCCTTTTTTCCCAAACTCTCTTCGCTCAGGCCCGTGCCACGCTTGGTGGCAAGGTGACGGACCCCCAAGGCGCGGTTGTGCCTGGAGCGCAGATTGTCGTGGTGTCGGACGAAACGGGCGTCCAGCAGAGAACCACGACAAACTTTTCCGGTAACTGGTCAGTGAATTTCCTGGCACCGGGCCACTACGGATTTACAGTGATGGCGCCGGGCTTCAAGCCGGTAGGCCACAGCAGTATCGAGTTGCAGACAGGCGACATCAAACAGATGGACATTCTGTTGGAAGTCGGCGAGTCGAAGACACTGGTGACAGTCACGGCCGAAGTGCCGCTGATCGACACCAGCGCTGCAGTATCGGGCACGGTGATCACGCAGGAACAAATTTCGGAGATGCCATCCATGTCGCGCGTCAGCACGCTGTTGGCGACGTTGTCGCCCGGCGTAATGCAACAGGATCAGAACCAGAACGTGGCCCATTTGTGGTCGCACGACGCGGCGTCGCAGTTCACCGTTGACGGCGGGCGCAACAACACGCGATCCAACAACTTTGAACTTGATGGGATGCCCAATCTGAAGACGGGCGGACAGGCGGCGTTCATTCCAGCCCCGGAGGCCATCCAGGAGTTCCGCGTGGTGATGAACGCCTACGATGCGCAATTGGGGCGGCAGGCAGGCGGCACCATTCAGATGACGCTCAAGAGCGGCACCAACAAACTGCATGGCAGTCTGTATGAGATCAATCAGAATAACATTCTGATTGCGAACCTGTTTCACACCAATCTTGCCGGCGGATTGAAGCCCGCCGTGCACTATAACGAGTATGGCTTCACTATTGGCGGACCGGTTTGGGTTCCGAAGGCCTACGACGGGCGGAAGAAGACCTTCTTCTTCATGAACTGGGATGGCATCCGCAATAAGGACCCGCGGAACTCCATACGATCGTTGCCCACCGAGGCGGAGCGCAAAGGAGACTTCAGCCAGTCGTTTACCACGCAGGTGGTGAACGGGGCGCGGCAGCGTTTCCCAATTCAGGTGTTCGATCCGCTCACCTTCGGAAGCGACGTGAATGGCACGCGCACGCTTTTCCCGGGCATGGTGATCCCGGCAAGCCGCCAGAGCAAGATTGCACAGAACATTCTCACTTACGTTCCGCTGCCCAACACGGCAACCGATGGCACCGGCAACGCCAGCAACAACTTCATCCCCGATTCAAGCCGCGAAAACAAGATGGCCGTCGTCACCATTCGCGGCGATCATAACTGGAACGACAGGCACAAGAGTTTCGCCTCCGTGCGCTGGTATCACGAAGACGAACTGAGCGGCGACGAATTCCACAATGCGTTCACAGGGGCCTATCAGCACCGCATGACGCGCGGCGCCGGCATTGACCATGTGTGGACGATGACCCCGACTCGCATCCTCAACGTGAAACTCAACCTGACCCGTTATGAGGAACCGAACAACGATCACGGAGTGGGCTTCGACACAGCTACGCTCGGCTTCCCCAGTTCGTTCATTTCTCAACTCGCAGTGCCGGTGGCGCCGCGCATCACGGGATTATTCGGCGACATTGGCGTTAGCCAGGCGGGAAGCGTTGTCGATACGGGCTACTACACGTTGAGCGGCGTGCTGACACAGGTGAAGGGCAACATGACCTGGAAGTTCGGCGCCGAAACATGGGTGTTGCAGCAGGCCAACAAGGGCATCGGCAACCAAGGCCAATTCGATTTCGCCAACAATTGGACGCGGCAGCAGGCGCAGGTGTCCGGGGGAACAGGGGTCGGCTCCACGCTGGGCTCGTACCTGCTGGGCCTGCCTACGGGCGGCAACTTTCCGCGCAACGCGGATGCGTTCTGGTCGCAGCACTATAACGCCTTCTTTGTGCAGAACGACTGGCGCGTGACGTCCAAACTCACGTTCAACTTCGGTTTGCGGTGGGACTTTGAGTCACCCGTCGTGGAGCGCTACAATCGTGCCGCGCCCGTTTTCGATATGACAGCTGTCAACCCGATCAGCGATGCGGCGCAATCCGCGTATTCGAAGATTCTTGCCGATCCGAAAAATCAGACCAACGCTGGAATCCAGATTTTGCAGCAGGTTTTGCCCGCCGGACAGTTTCGTGTCCTCGGCGCGCAGAAGTTTGCCGGCATCGACGGTGTGCCTCGCGGCATGTACGAAACCAACTTCAAAGAGATCCAACCGCGCATTGGCGCCGCCTACAAACTGGGGCCTAATACAGTAATCCGCGGTGGCGTCGGGCGCTTCGCGCAAGCTTCCTATATCACCGGCGGACAGAATGGTTTCAGCCGGTCGACCACGTTCATCGCCACCAATGACAACTGGCGCACACCGGTCGACACACTGGAGAATCCGTTCCGCACCGGCATACTGAATCCGACCGGCTCCTCACTTGGCGCGCTCACCAATCTTGGCCAGGGCGTCAACTGGACCAACCCTAACCCGGGCAGGTTCCATTCCTGGGAGTACAGCTTACACCTCCAACACCAGGTGAAGTCGTGGTTGTTCGAAGTAGGCTACACGCACAACAAGACCTACGACATCTCTTCCGATCTGAACATGAATCTGCCTTCGTTCTCGCAATGGCAGAAGTACCTTTCGCCGGCGAACAACTTCGATTCCAAGGGACGCCCCAACGACACGTTGTTGTGGAACACGCCAGTGCCGAATCCCTTCCTGGGTCTTCCCAATGTCACCGGCGGTATCGCCACCGCTTCGACAGTCAATATGAATCAGTTATTGAATCCGGTAACGCTGCTGGGCGGCGTCACGCAGAATAACAATCCGTGGGGCAAGAACCAGTTCGATGCGTTGGTGGCGAAGGTGGAGCACCGCTTCAGCAACGGCTTCAGCGTAATCAATTCTTTCACCTGGTCGAAGCTGTTTGAAGACACTTCATGGACCGGACCGGAAATCGCCGGACGCAATGTTGAGCACAAACTCGGCGGCGAGGACCGGCCGTTCCATCTCTCAATCGCTCCCATCTGGCAGATGCCGGTGGGGCGCGGCAAGCAGTATTTCTCCGGCATGAGCAAAGCGCTGGATTTCGTGGTGGGCGGCTGGCAGCTTTCGGGCCAGTTCAACATTCAGTCCGGCGTGCCGGTGGTTTTTTCCACCGACAGCTTCTTCAGCGGGCAGAACTTCGCACTGGGCAAAGACCAGCAGAGCCTGGACAAGTGGTTTGATACCTCGCAGTTCGTGCGCTTCCCGGCGCGCAACACTGATATTTCAAGCTACCCGGCCTGGACCGGCATCGCCTTGCTCCCCGGCTATTCGTACAAGCCGTCTGTCGGCGACACCATCGTCAACGGGGTCTATCAGGACTTCGCGACGTATATCCGCAACTACCCTACGCGCTGGGGTTCCGTTCGCGCCAGCCGCGTCAACAATGTGGACACGGTGATTTCCAAGATGTTCAAGGTACGCGAGGCGGTGCGCGTGCAGTATCGCTTTGAGACGTACAACCTTTTCAACCACGTCCGCTTCGCGGCGCCGAATTCCGATCCAACGAGCGCGAGTTTCGGAGTAGTGGGCAAAACGCAGCAGAACAATGCACGCATCGTGCAGATGTCATTGCGTGTGCTTTTCTAACAACCCTGGCAGAAGCCTGCGGGAGTGCGGCCAGTTCATAGGGACGGCCAATCACTCCCGCAGCACACTGGCTGCGCAGAAACTCTTCCTGCGAGAAAGCTGCGGCAACTCTCCTTGGCAGCACGACCCTCGCTACAAAACGAGGGCTCGAGCTGCGCAAAGAACCTTCTTCGCGGATGGCTTTTGCGAGCCAGGAGAAGACCTGCCGCGCGGACCCTCATCTTCAGATCTCCGGATGTCATGCGGCGATTTTCGCATTGCGTGGAACTCAGATTGAGCCCGGAAAACCGCTCCCTGAGAAGATGTGAGAAGTTAGAATTTGGACAGGCGGATCGCCTGTCCTACCCACGGAGAGCCAATGTTTTCAAGGGTAGGACAGGCAATTCGCCTGTCCAGCTCGCTTGCGAGCGCATTTTTTCACACCTTCTCAGCCCAGCACTTGGCCGGAGCCAAGGCAAATCCGAAAAGAACTGAAAATAAAGGCATTTGAATTTTCAGTTCCTTAGGAGGGAGCGGTTACTGATCCGGGATGCGTCGGTCCCACGATCAGAATTCGAAGCGCGCAACGATTTGTGCGGTGCGAGGCGACGGGAAAGTCCCTCCGTTGGTGTTCGAAGTGATTGCCGTGTAGTTCACATACCCGAAGCCGCCCGTGAGTAGCCCAGCCGGCGTGCGCGTCGGTGCGAGCGACGGGCTTCCCGTTGCCGGATCGGACAGCACTTCGTTGCGGTTGAGCGGATTGAAGACCTCAGCTCGAATGCTGAAAGAGAGCCGCTCACGAATTGAGAAGCGCTTGCCGAAATTTACCGACTCCACGGGTCTCCGTTGGCCGCGGAAATCCGAGTAGTATACCGTGCCGCTGCCGAACACTCCTTGCGCCTGATCGGTCCACGCCGCCGGATTCAGAATCGTTTCCGTCGTCGGATCAAAGCAGCCACAATTCGGGTTCTTCAAATACAGAGGCTGCCCCGGGACGCGGAACTGCCGCGAAGAACTTCCGGGCAAGTAGGTGCCGATGCCGTTGTTCGACCCTGGCGCTGCGAGCAGCGCGCCGCTCGAGTATTGCGAGACCGTGCCGATGGTCCAGCCCGTCAGCGCAGCACGCCCCAGTTTGTTGGTTTTGGTGAAGCCGAACGTAGGCACTGTATAGTTCAGGCTGATGCTCAACAAGTGCGGCCGGTCCTGACTGGAGAGACCTTTGAAGTCGCTCCGGTTGTAGATATAGCCGTTGCCCTCGTAGCTGTCGAGTGTCTTGGAAAACGAATAGCTGGAGGTGAACGTGAAACCCTTTGAGTAGCGCTTGACCAGCTTTGCCTGCAGCGCGTTATACCAGGATCCCCCAATCGGCGCCCACAACGCCCCGATGCTGTTGAACTGCGGGAACGGCCGCAGGCTTTGTGCCACCGTCCCAGAATCGGGGAAGCCCGCATACGGCTTCTTGTAGCCCGCGTTGACCGCGGTCGCCGAAGAAATCTGCGAAGTGAGCAGCGTGCGCGTGGCCGCCGAGGTCAGGTCCAGGCCCAGACTCTTATACAGATTCAAGTTGATCGCGTTGTAAGTCGTCAGGCCGCCGCCGGCATTCAACCACGCGGTGCGATTGCCTACGTATGCAGCTTCCGCCAGAAGTCCCCATTTCAGCTCGCGCTGCAGCGTAAAGTTCCATTGCGCCGTGCGCGGCGGACGTCCGCCGTTCGGATCCACCGTGGCCGGCGAGTTCTGGATGGTGCCTCCAGGCGTTACCTGCAGGCCTGGATCGTACGATGCGTTGTTGAGAGCCTGCAGGGAGTAGTTCAGCGGCTCGGAAAGCTTGCCCGCGGCCACGCCGTTACCCACCGCCGGGAACGAGATCGTGTTGAACCCCATCCCCTGGCTGTTGCCGCCGCCGATGTAGGCGAATGTCGGCACCTGGCCATAGCTGATCCCTACGCCGCCGCGGAACACCGTCTTGGCCAACGGCCGGTACGCAAAGCCCAGCCGCGGCGCGATGGCATACGGATACAAGGCTACCAGCGAACAGTTGCAGCGCCCGGGTCCGTCGCCCGAATAGAGAATACCGCCCAGCCGCCCGTTGGCGTTCGGATTCACCACCAGCCGGTTGAATGTGCTGGTGCGGTTCCACAGCTCCCGGTTCGGCTCCTGCAGGTCGTAGCGGATGCCGTAATCGAGCGTCAGTTTGCGCGTCACTTTCCAGGTGTCCTGCACAAAGAAGCCCCAGCTGTTGCGCCGGTATTGCGGAGCCACGGAATTCCCGATGGACGAACTGTCGAACCCGCCCAGCAGGAAACTTGCCAGGCCATGCCCGATGGTGGTGCCATTCGGCAGACCCTGTCCGTAGAGAGGCTGCGCCGTCTCCGCGGTTGAGAACGAGTAAAATGGACTCAACCCGTAGTCGCTGATGTTGGTGAAGTCGTCGTGCTTGAATTCAGCTCCGGCCTTGTAGCTGTGATTGCCACGAATCCAGGTCAATTGCGCCGTCGCCGTCGGCTTGTTCGTCACGTACAGCCCGCGATTGTTCGGGCCGATGGCCAGCGCCAGCCCGCCATAGGTGTTGCCGCCCAACCCGCCGAACTTCGGAAAGCCCGTCCCCGGTGCATTGGGAATGCCCGCGCTCTTCGAATCGAAGTTCGCGCTCTCCGGCGGAACGGTGTCTGGATTGTAATAGCGAATGTAGCCCGCGCCCACGTGCAACAACAGATTCGGGCTCAGCGTCTGATCGTAGTTGAAGCGCAAGGTCTTACTCCGGATCACCTGGATGCGCACCAGCGAGAGCGGCTCCGGCAACCCGTCCACACCGTTGGACTTGTCCACATCCTGCCACGAATAGTAGCCCGAGATCTTAATGCTGTTGTTGAAGCTGTGGTCGATCTTGATCGAAGGAATCAGCGTGAGCTTGTAGAAAGGCCCTTGCGCCACATAGTTGTTCACCAGCGCGTCGGAGATGTTGGGCTTCGGAAACAGGCTCAGAATCTTCACCGACGCCGGATCGAAACGGTTCTTGGGGATGATGTTGCCGGGGAATACTTGCAGCACGCGGCGCCCCGAGGAATCGAGCGTGACGGTGGCGGGGTCGTAGATCGCGTTTTGCAGAAGCGGCCGCCCGGCGAAATCAGTGGCCAGGTTGCGGCCCAGAATCGAGCTGAAGTCGCCGCCTGCGAGCGCCGAGTTGGGCACCGTCGTGATGCCGTTATATAATGTCTCGCGGTCGCGGTATTTTTCCCAGTTGAGGAAGAAGAAGGTCTTGTTTTTGCCGTTGTAGACCTTGGGGATGGTGACCGGTCCGCCCAGCGAGAAGCCGCCGTTGTTCAGGTGCTTGACGATTCTAACGTGCTTTCCGTGGCCATCGTCGGTGAATGGCAGCCCTGAATTGAATACCGTGTTCTGCGCGTAATCGTACACGCTGCCGTGAAATTGATTGCCGCCGCTCTTGGAAGTGAAGTTAAACAGACCACTGCCCACCGTGCCGAATTCGGCCGCGAAGTTCGAAGTCTGCAGCGTAAACGCCGAAATCGTTTCCACCGAGGGCTGCGATTCGTCGGAGACCCGCGGGTCCAGCGAAGAGCTCGACTCCTGGCCTTCGTAGAGAATCTTGAAACCACCGTTGGCCCCATTGATCGTGATGTTGTTCCAGCCGTTGATGCTCGCGCCCGGCACCAGTTGCGCGAACGACAGCGGGTTGCGGATCGCGCCCGCTCCAATGCCGAAGTTGATCGGCAGGTCGTTGAGGCGAGCGCCTTCCACCGTGAACGACACATCCCCGCCGTCCTCTGTCAGCAGCGTAGACTCCGCCGTGACTTGCACCGACTCCGCCGCCGTGCCCACCTTTAGTGTAACCTCGACGCGCGTGGTCACCGCTACCTGCACCATAATATTGGTCTGCTCGTAACGGCTGAATCCCGGCGCCTCGACCTGCATCGAGTATGCCCCCGCCTGCAGTGCCGCCAGGGTGTAGTTGCCGGTATTCGTGGTCACCGTCCCCGACTGGAAGCCTGTGGCTGCGTTGGTCAACGTGATCTTGGCATTGGGAATCAGAGAACCTGACGTGTCGAACACGATTCCAGTTACCGCACCCCGATCCGTTTGCGCCACAAGCGGTGAGACCGCCAGCGCCAGCCAAGCGGCGCAGCCGAACATGAAACGATTGTTGTTGCGAAAAGCACTCAACACAGAGAACCTCCAAGACATGAATGGAACGAGTATACTGCTTGTCCGCACTGTTCCCGGCGTTCCGTCACGTTATTGACTGTTGCTCTCTGGCAGAAGCTTGTTTTTCAGTAACATATGTGCCCGTTACGTTCGACGTTACGCATGTTATAATCAGGGCGGTGTCCAGCGATTCCCATCATGGATTTACGCCAGTACAAGTCGAAGTGCACCTGGCACGAGTCTTGAATAGCGAGGCGTTTCGCGCCAGCCAACGGTGCCAGGATTTTCTGCGGCACGTTGTCTCCCATGTGCTGAGCGGGAATGGGAATTCGCTCAAGGAGCGCAATATCGCGACCGATGTGTTCGGTCGCGGCCCCAACTACAACAGCGCGGAGGATTCCTTTGTCAGGGTGAAAGCGAGCGAAGTGCGGCGGCGGCTGGCAACCTACTACGCTTCTTCGAATCCCGAGGACGTGCTCCGCATCGAACTCCCGCTTGGAACTTATGTGCCGCAGTTTTTCCCGATCGAAGCGCACCCAGTGGAGATCGTACTTCATGCGCCTGAGGTTATGTCCGAACTCCGGGCCGTGCCGGTAGCATACCGCCGGCCCCGCTGGTTTCTTGGAATCGCAGCGGTCCTGAGCCTGGGTGCAATTGGAGTCCTCTGGCAATGGTTCAGGCCCCAGTCAGCGCTTGACGAGTTCTGGTCCCCTATCCTGAAGACTGCCAATCCTCTGCTCATTTTCTTGCCGATCCCGACTTCGTATGGAGAATTGAACGCGGAAGAGTCCGGGCGATTTCCCGACCGACCCTGGGCGGCGAAGGATGGGCAGGACAAGCAGCGCTACATTGTTAACACCCCCCACAAGGTGGGAGTCGGTGCGGCCATCGCCGCGGCACGCTTCGCTGCTCTTTGCGAACGGACGGGAAAGCATTACTTATTCAAAGTAGGTGGCGATCTGTCGTTCTCCGACCTGCGCAATCAACCGGTGGTCCTTTTCGGCGCATTTTCCTCGCAGTGGTCGATTGAGATCAACAACGAGTACAGGTTTCGCATGCTGCGGGGCCCGGACGAGCGCATTGTGGACAGTCAGGACACTTCACGGCAGTGGCGCGCCTCGCCGGGGCGCTACTTCGGAACACCTATAGAGGACTACGCGATTGCCGGCAGGGTGCTCGACTCCAAAAGTGGACGTCCGGTGATCATCGCAGCAGGGCTTTCCACCTTTGGGACGCAGGCAGCTGCTGAATTCCTAACTGATTCAGCGCGAATGGCGGAGTTGGCCCGCCGCGCGCCACGGCCGCTTAGCGAGGGGAGTTTTCAAGTGCTGCTGTTCACCAAGATCATCGGCAATACGCCCACGCCGGCGGGCATCGTAGATACGCACTTCTGTTAGAGAATCAGGGCCACGGCTGGAGAGCGTAAGGGATTCCGGCGTCGCGGCAGCTTACTATGCGAGGGAGGTGAAGCGGCGGGCCGTCGATGCAATGGTAGCGCAAAAACCCAAAGCAAAACAGCCAGAAATGGACATCTGCTTGTCTCACCGGCGACTGCCCATTACGGCATGTTGCAGCAGTGAGTTCCTGCTAGAAATGATTGAACCGAGAAGCAGCAGTTGAACGCACCTGGGAATGGTATCTCTTACATTTAGCATCGGTTGCATACAACGTGCTCGTCACCT
>CAIRSA010000378.1 GCA_903881085.1 uncultured Acidobacteriia bacterium | reverse complement strand
CGTGAACCGGGTGTTCCGCGACAAGCCCGGTGGTTTGGTGGTGGATTACCTGGGCCTTGCCGACCAACTGAAACGCGCCCTCGCCACCTACACCGAAAGCGGGGGACAAGGCGATCCGACCTACGACACGCGCCAAGCCATCGCCGTGCTGTTGGAAAAACACGGCATTGCCAGCGACATAATGCATGGCTTCAAGTGGGACAAGTGGACCACCGGGAAGCCCGCCGAGCGCCTTGCCCTGATCCCCGCCGGGCAGGAGCACATTCTCCAACAGGACGACGGCAAGAAGCGCTTCGTGCAGGTGGTGACAGAAATTTCCCTCGCCTTTGCCCTGTGCGCTGCCAGTGACGAGGCAACGGCGATCCGTGATGACGTGTCCTTTTTCCAAGCGCTGCAAGCTGCGCTCAACAAGCAGAGTTCCAACAACAAGAAGACTCCCGAGCAGATCGACGCCGCCATCCGCCAACTCGTGTCCACCGCCATCACGACCGACGGTCAGGTCATCGACGTGTTCACCGCCGCCGGCCTGCCCACACCGGATATCGGCATCCTCGACGACCGGTTTCTAGCCGAAGTGCGCGGCCTCAAGCACAAAAACGTCGCCGCCGAGTTGCTAGAAAAGCTGCTCAAGGATGAACTCAAGTCGCGATCAAAGCGCAACCTCGTGCAGTCGCAGTTATTTTCTGACAAGCTCAAGAAGACCCTCAACGCCTATCACAACCGCGCCATTTCCACGATGGAGGTGATCGAGGAACTCATCAAGTTGGCGAAGGAAGTTCAGGCGTCCGGCCAGCGCAGCGGCCTCACGCCCGATGAGTGGGCGTTTTACGATGCGCTCGCCACCAACGACAGCGCCAAGCAAGCGATGGGGGACGACAAACTCAAAGTCATCGCCGCCGAACTCATCACCAAAGTCCGCCAGAGCGTGACCATCGACTGGACACTCCGGGAAAGCGCCCGTGCTAGGATCAAAGTGATGGTGAAGCGCATCCTCAACAAATACGGCTACCCACCGGACCTACAGGAGGAAGCGGTCAAAACCGTGCTCATGCAGGCGGAACTCCTGTGCGCGGAGTGGGTGTGACAGCCAACCGCCGCCATGCTCGGTGATACTTCTGGAGCCTGGCAAAGTCATTTTCAGTTGGTTGAATTCAAGGTGTAGAGCACTGGCAGAATTGAATCTGATCACCACTCGCTTCCAGATGGATAGGTTTTCCCGCTGTGATTTTCCCACTCAGCAGTGCCTCGGCGATCAGCGTACCCAGGAAGCGATCCATCACCCGCTCCAGATTTCTCGCGCCGTATTCTTCACTGAAGCCTTCCCGCAGGATCAATTCCTCGGCGCTCTCGTCCAGCTCCACCGTCACTCCACGATCCGCCAAACGCTCGTTGAGAGCGGCTAACAGCTTTCCCAAAATCTCCCGGACCGCCCCGGTATCGAGCGGCTTGAAATGCACCACCCTCGTCAGTCGGTTCACCAACTCCGGGCGCAGGTGGCGGCGGATGGCTTCCTGTGCCAGTTGAATGATCATCTCATTTGGTGAAACCTCAGGCGCGTCACCCGCTGCGAACCCTATGAACGGCTTGGCCGGTCCGCCGCCCGAGCCCAGATTGCTGGTGAGAATGATCACCGACTCCCGGAAGTCGCACTTGCGGCCTTGCGCATCGGTCAGGGTGCCCTCGTCGAAGATCTGGAGGAACAGGTCGAGCACCCGCGGGTGGGCTTTTTCGATCTCATCGAAAAGCACCACGCTGTAGGGGTGCGTGCGGATGGCGTCGCTAAGCTGGCCGCCTTCGTCATGGCCGACGTATCCCGGCGGCGAGCCGATCAACTTGGCCATGCTGTGTTCTTCCATGAACTCGGACATGTCGAAGCGGATCAAGCGCCGCTCGTCTTGGAACAACGACTCCGCCAGCGCTTTGGCCAACTCGGTCTTGCCGGTGCCGGACGGCCCAACAAATAGAAACACGCCCACAGGTCGCCCTGGCTTCTTCAAGCCGGCACGCGCCAACCGCACCGCCTCCGCCACGGCGGACACTGCCTCTGCCTGGCCCTTTACTCGATTTGTGAGATGCTCTTCCAGCGCCATCAGTCGCGCGCCTTCATCGGCGGTGAGCGTGCCAACCGGAATGCCGCAGCGAGCCGCCACCGCGCGGGCAATCTCGTCGCGGCCAATTCCTGACGGTGCGCCCTGCTTGCCAGGTGTGAGGGTTTGGAAGCGTGCCGCCGCGCAGGCCTGGTCCACCAGATCCAGCGCCTTGTCCGGCAGTCGGAAATCCGGCAAATAGCGGATCGACCATTCCACCGCCGCCCTCAGTGCCGCCTCGTCGAGCGCCACCCCGTGATGCGCCTCCAATCTCGGGCGCAGCGCCAGCAGGATGGCGACGGCTTCCTCGGCGCTCGGCTCCTCGATCATCACCGCCTGGAACCGTCGCTCCAGCGCCCCGTCCTTCTCAATGCTCTGGCGGTATTCCTTGATTGTCGTCGCCCCGATCACGCGGATCGCACCACGGGCCAGCGCGGGCTTGAGGATGTTTGCCGCGTCCATGCTGCCGCCCGCCTTGCCTGCCCCCAACAACAGGTGAATTTCGTCGATGAAAAGAATCGGCTTCGGTTCCTGCGACGCCTCGCGCACCAACGCCTCCACCCGTTCCTCGAATTCGCCCCGGTATTTCGTCCCCGCCACCAGCGAGGCCAGCGAAATCTCGATCACCGCCGGCCGACCCAACTCTTTCGGCAACTTGCCCTCAGTCAGCAATTGCGCAAAGCCCTCGACGATCCCGGTCTTGCCCACGCCCGGCTCGCCGATCAATATCAAATTGTTCTTCCGGCTTTGCAGCAGAATCCGGGTGATTTTAAGCATCTCCTCCCGGCGGCCAATCAAGGGTGGCAAAGCACCCCTCGCCGCTAGGTCCGTAAGATTCCGCCCGAACCTCTCCAGTGCGGACCCACCTCGCTTCTTCTTGTCTTCGGCCTTCTGCCTCGGAGTCTTGTGTCTTTCCACTTCAAAACCCTCGGCCAAGCGCTCAGCCACACTTTGTAGCACCTGATAAGAATCCAGCCCGAGCTTCGTCACCGCCGCTGAAACCACAGACTCCCACCGCCCGACCAAGGCCACCAGCAAATGCGCGGGCCGCATGCGTCCGCCATCCGACGATGCCATCCCCGCACCCTGTTTGAATACCTCCCGCAAGGCCGGACTCCGGTGCAAGGGCCGTGCAAACTTCCCCGAGCGCCTGCCAACCTCCGCCCGGATGGCCCGGCGCAATACCGTAGGTGCGAGCCCAGCCCCAGAGAACGCCTCCCGCACCTCCAAAAAGTCCGCCTCCACCTGCCATTCCATTGCCTGAAGCTCGGGACTGCCAGCTTTTAGTAGCTCGGGAACCGGCAATTCTACCGCCTTGCACATGCCCACCCAAAAGTGCGCAAGTCCAATCTCGGAAAACCCCGCATGTGCGGCTTCCGCCTCGGCGAGGATCCAACAGATGTCAAGGGAGGGGGATGTCATAGGAGACGGCAGATATGCGTTTGGTTTGATTTCTTCACTGTCTGTGTTATTTGAGTGCTGCATCCAAACCCTTAAGAGCTTCGTGAATAGCCTCTCCTTTTGTCTTGATCTCAAGCCCGAGGCTCTTGGAAAGCGCAAGAACAAGCATTTGGGTGTCATCAACATATTCAGCCAACGAGAGTTTACGATAATGGTTCCATACGTCCTTAACCCTCTTCTGCTTTGCCGTGCTCAAAAGGGGCAAGGTGCTGAGAAGGGGTTCCTTGAGCGCCACAATGCTGAGAAGGTGTTTCTCATCAAGGTCGAGTCCTTTGTCGTCAATCTCGTCGAGAGCAATCTGAATCCGTCCACGGACAGCATTGAGCGCACGACG
>CAIRSA010000377.1 GCA_903881085.1 uncultured Acidobacteriia bacterium | reverse complement strand
GCTTGTTAACAGCGGTGCAGACTTGCAGAATGCAGAACCGTCATGTGTTGGGGTACCTTACTTCAGCCGTGATTTCCCACCGCCATCGAACTCCGGGCCCCACGCTGTTGCCGCCGGAACCTACCACCTGAACTGTTACAAAAAGCCTTGACATTCTCCTCTGAACACGGTTAAATCAACTGAATAACGTCCATTTTTGGGCTAATCCTAGGTTGGGATTAGAAGATGTTATTTCGGGATTTCAAAAGGGGATCAATGAAAGTTTTACACAAATTTGGTTTAGCTGTTTTTCTCTCTGCGATGGTAAGTGCCTGGACCACTCCAGCCGTCGCGCAGAGTCTTTATGGATCGTTGGTGGGAGATGTGTTAGACCCTTCCGGTTCTTCGATCGCATCATCCACGCTAACGATTTCAAATGCCGCCACCGGGTTCACCGCGGAAGTGAAAGCCGATGACGCAGGGCGATTCTCGGTATCGAACCTGTTGCCGGGCGATTACGATCTGAGGGTCTCATCTGCGGGCTTCAAGACGCAAACGCGCAAAGCCATCCGCGTTTCGGCCGGCGGCGTAAGCCGGGTCGACTTCAAAATGGAAGTTGGCGCAATCACCGACCAGATCACCGTGGAAGCTACGGCGACGATTTTGCAAACGGACAAGGCGGACACGCACACCGAATTTGACAGAAAGCAGTTTGCGAACCTGCCGATGTCGGGCTTTCGCAACTATCAGAGCATTATTAATCTGGTTCCCGGCGCAACGCCGGCAGCATTGCAGAACTCCATTACCGATTCGCCAGGCCGTTCGCTACGCACCAACATCAACGGGACAAACGCCAATAATAACGTCACGCGCATTGACGGCGCCGCCAGCGTAAATCTCTGGCTGCCGCACCACACTGGTTATGTAATGCCCTCGGAGATGGTCTCCACCGTGAACGTGACTACAGCCGCCGGCGATTCCGATCAGGGTCAGGCGGGTGGCGCAGCCATCACCGTGCTGACGAAGTCAGGTACCAACCAGCTACACGGCAGCCTGTTTGAGTATCACGACGACCAGCACTTGAAGGCGTTGAACTACTTCTCCAAGGCAAATCCACTTGCTGACGGCAGCGTTTCGCCCAAGCCCCTGCGCATCTACAACAACTACGGCGGCACCATTGGCGGCCCCATAGTGAAGAACAAGCTGTTCTACTTCTACAGCTTTGATGGCACCCGCCAGCGAGATGGCGCAGTCGGCACCTACTCGGTTCCCACCGCGGCAATGCGCCTCGGCAACTTTAGCAGCTACGGTACCCCCATCTACGATCCGCTTACTGGCAGCGCGGACGGCAAAGGCCGTTCCATCTTTGCCGGAGGCATCATCCCGACCAGCCGCTTGAGCCCGCAGGCCGTCAAGATCCAGAGCTACTACCCCGGCGCTAACCTCAGCGGTGCACAGTCCAACTACTTCGCTTCCGCTGTCCCCGCTTTCAATCGCGATTACAACGACATCAAGATCAACTACAACCTCAGCGACAAACAGCAGGTTTTCGGCCATTACGGCATCATGAAGGCACTCGTTGTCGGCAAGGCGCTGTTCGGCGACGGCGTTGGCCCGGCTCCCGGCGCTGACCCTGGCACGGGCGACACCAGAGTGCAGAATATGTCCATCGGCACCAACCGCGTGATCACCTCCACGCTGTTGTTTGACGGTGTCATCGGCTATCAGCGCCAGGACCAGACTGTGCGCGGCGTAGATTACGGCAAGGACTTCTCCTCCACGCTGGGCATCGCTGGCATTGGCGGCGTTGACCCACGTCAGCAGGGCTTCCCGAACATCTCCATCAACGGTTACGATGGCTTCGGCGTTCCCGGCTGGATGCCGCTAACCCGTGTGGAAGAAAACTACACGGTCAGCGCCAACATGACCTGGACCAAGAACAAGCACAACGTGCGCTTCGGCTTCAATGGCGTCAACTATCGTATGACCCACTGGCAGCCGGAACTGGGCGCAGGCCCGCGCGGTTACTTCGGCTTCGGCGGCGGTGTCACCAGCTTGAATGGTGGCGCGGCTTCCAACAACTACAACGGCTATGCTGACTTCCTGCTCGGCGCGTCCAACGACGTGCAGAAGAGCTATCAGTACATCACCATGACGCCTCGCGAATTCCAGTTCGCATTCTACGTGCAGGATCGCTGGCAGGTAACGCGCAAGCTCACCATGACCCTCGGCTTGAAGTACGAGATCTACCCGCTGATGACCCGCGCTACCGGCAAGGGCATTGAGCGCCTCGATCCCGCTACCAACCTGGTCTACCTGGGCGGCCGCGGCGGCGTTCCGAACGACGTCGGCGTCAGCGTCAGCCACAAGCTGTTTGCTCCCACCATCGGCCTTGCTTACCGCCTGAACGATAAGACGGTCATCCGCACCGGTTACGGCATCAACTTCGATCCGCTGCCGTTCTCCCGGCCCTTGCGCGGCTTCTATCCGCTCACCATCAACAACGCCTACGCTCCTGACAACTCCTATGGCACGGCACGTACCTTCAACCAGGGTATTCCTGCGCCGGATCTGCCGGACCTGTCCAGCGGCGTTATCAAGCTGCCGCCCACAGCCGATATGCGCAGTCCTAATGCAGGCCTCATCCATCGTGGTTACACCCAGTCCTGGAACTTCACGGTTGAGCGCCGCCTGCCGCAGTCCATCATCGGCACCATTGCTTACGTCGGTACCGGCTCGGTCCACCTGCTGGCTGACTACGACATCAATGCCGGCTCCCCCGGCGGTGGCGCTGCCAGCCGCCCGTACTTTCAGAAGTTCGGCCGTAATACTGCCACCAACATGTGGGATGGCTACCTCAGTTCTAACTACCACTCGCTGCAGACCAGCCTTCGCAAGTCGCTCAGCAAGGGTTTGATGCTGCAGGGTGCTTATACCTGGGCCAAGGCCATCAACATGACCGACGACGATGGTTGGGCCAGCGTGGGCTGGAACTGGGCCCCGGTGTTCAAGCGCAACCGCGCCGTGGCTGGGTATGACCGCACCCATGTATTGCAGATGGGCTGGGTTTACGAACTGCCCATGGGCAAAGGCCAGGCAATTGCTAAGAGCGGGGTGGCTTCCCAGATCCTCGGCGGCTGGTCTGTCAACGGTGTGATGTCTGCCTATACGGGCACACCCTTCACCGTTAGCTCACCGGGTGGCTCTCTCAACGCTCCAAATAACTCGCAGACTGCTGATCAGGTCGCTCCGGTCAACCTGCTGAGTGCAATCGGCCGTAACTCCTATTACTACGATCCAACTTCGTTCAAAGCGGTCACCGATGTACGCTTTGGCTCTACCGGACGTAACATCCTTCGCCAACCTGGCATCTGGAACACCGATGTGAACATCACCCGTACCTTCAAGATTACCGAACGCATCAGCTCGGCTCTGCGTGCTGAGTTCTATAATCTTCCGAACACGGCTCACTTCGGTGGCGTTTCCAGCGGCAGCGTAACCAGTGGTAACTTCATGCGTATTCTCAGCTCCTCCGGTGAACGTCAGATCCGGTTCGGCTTGCGCGTAGGTTTCTAATCAACCAAGTCGTAACCAACGCGAAGAGGCGGGTCCAATGGGCCCGCCTCTTCGCGTTTTAAATGGCACTCGCGGCGGCTATGTCGAATGTCATATGATGTCGTGTGAAGCCCTAAGACAATGTCCCAATATACCCGCAGGCAACTGCTTTCCATGATAGGAATGGCCGGCGCTGGAGTCGCTGCCACGCCGCAACCCCCGCCGAACATCATCTACATGATGGCCGACGATCACGCGGCCCACGCCATCAGCGCCTATGGGAGCAAGATCAACAAGACGCCGAACCTGGACCGCATCGCCAAAGACGGGGTGCGGCTCACGAATTGTTTCTGTACGAATTCGATCTGCACGCCCAGCCGCGCGGCGGTTCTGACGGGCCAGTATAGTCATAAGAACGGCGTCTACACGCTAAATGACGTGCTGGATCCGAAGAAGAATACCGTTGCCAAAGAGCTGCAGAAGGCTGGTTATACGACGGCGATGATCGGCAAATGGCACCTGGTGACGGAACCGCAGGGCTTCGACTATTGGAACATTCTGCCAGGCCAGGGCGTGTATCACGATCCGGTTTTTATTACGAAGGACGGGCGCAAGAAGTATACCGGTTATTGCACGGACCTGATCGCCGATTTCAGCCTGGACTGGCTGAAGCAGCGCGATAAGAACAAGCCGTTTTTCCTGATGTGCCATCACAAAGCTCCGCATCGGCCGTGGCAGCCCGCGGCGAAGTACAAGGACCTCTTTAAAGACGACACGATTCCTGAGCCGGACAACTTGTTCGACCATTACGAAGGCAAAGTGAAGAGTGTTGCCGATACGAAGTTGAAGGTGGGCGAGGACATGCAGGAATCCGATGTAAAGCAGCCTTTTCCAAAAGATCTGAAGGGCGACGCGCTGCGCAAGTGGGCCTATCAGCCTTACATCAAGGACTATCTGCGTTGCGTGCAGAGCGTGGACGATAATGTGGGGCGCGTCTTGGATTTCCTCGATTCCGAGGGGCTCTCGAAGAACACCATCGTCATTTACACGTCCGACCAGGGCTTCTTCCTGGGCGATCACGGCTGGTTCGATAAGCGCATGATGTACGAAGAGTCTCTGCGGATGCCGTTCCTGATGAAGTATCCGGGCGTGATCAAGCCGGGTACGGTGAACAAGGACATTACTTTGAACGTGGACTTTGCGCCGACGTTTCTAGACTTCGCGGGCAAGCCAGCGCCGGCCGACATGCAGGGCCACAGCTTCAAGGCGAATGTGCAGGGCAAGACTCCGAAGACTTGGCGCAAGTCGATGTACTACCGCTACTGGATGCACAACAGCAACGATCACCACGTGCCTGGACACTATGGGCTGCGTACGGAGCGTTGGAAGCTCATCTACTATTACGGCAAACCGCTTGGTATGAAAGGCGCGGCTCTGCCCGATACGGAGCCGGGCTGGGAGTTGTTCGATCTGAAGGCCGACATTCGCGAAATGAAGAATCTTTATAACGATCCGAAGTATGCTTCCGTGGTCAAGCAACTGAAGGCCGAATTAGCGATGCGACAAAAGGAAACCGGGGACGAGCCCGTTAGCTAAGAGAATCACATGACAACTTTTAATCGCCGGCAATTTCTACTCGCCGCGGCAGCAACTCCGCTGCTCGCGCAAAAGCCGAAACGCAATGTGCTGTTCATCGCCAGCGACGATTTGAACCGCTGCTTCAGCGCATATGGGAATCCGATTGTTCATACGCCAAACCTGGACGAGATCGCGCGCCGCGGCGTGCGCTTCGATAACGCCAGCTGCCAGTTTCCGCTGTGCAGCCCATCGCGGACATCGCTGATGACCGGCCTTTCGCCCGATGCGACGGGTGTCTACGATCTGAAGAAGCATTTCCGCGAGACCGTTCCAGACGTGGTCACGCTGCCTCAGTTGTTCCAGAAGAACGGCTACTTCGCGGCGCGCGTGGGCAAGATCTATCACTACGGAAATCCGGGTGACATCGGGACCAATGGCCTGGATGACGCGCCATCGTGGAATGTGCGCATCAATCCTATCGGCGTCGATAAAACGAAAGAAGAGCCGTTGGTGACGAATCATACGCCGGATCGCAAAGGTCTGGGCAGTGCGATCGCGTTCCATGCTTCCGATGCGCCTGATGAAGAGCATACTGATGGCAAGGTGGCGCTGGAGATCATCAAATTGATGGAGGAGCATAACGGCAAGCCGTGGTTCCTTGGCGCGGGCTTTTACAAGCCGCATTGCCCTTACATCGCGCCGAAGAAATACTTCGACATGGTACCGCTTGAGAAGGTGAAGCTGGTGCCGTTTGAAGAGTGGGAGATGAAAATCGCGCCGTCGTGGGCGTATTTCACCATGCCTGCCAATTGGGGCATGACCGAGCATCAGCGGTTGGAGGCGATGCAAGCTTACTATGCAACGATTCTGTTCATGGATGCGCAAGTAGGTAAGTTACTCGCCGCGCTGAAGCGGCTAGGGCAGGAAGAGAACACGGTCATCGTTTTCTGGGGCGACAACGGTTACGGCTTGGGCGAGCACGGGCAGTGGATGAAGCAGACGGTGTTCGAGTATGCCGCCGCGATTCCGTTTATGATGTGCGGCGCGGGCGTGACGTCGCATGGGAAGCCGTGCAAACGCACGGTTGAGTTTCTGGACGTTTATCCGACTCTTGCCGACCTGTGCGAGTTGAAGGATACGCCGAAGAACCTGCATGGCGTCAGTCTGCGGCCGCTGCTGAAGAACCCCAGCACCAAGTGGGACAGGCCCGCGATCTCACAAGTGAATCGCAATCGCCAGGGCAAGTCAGTGATGGGATATACGCTTCGTACGGAGCGCTATCGCTATACGATGTGGGACAAAACCAAGGAAGGCGAAGAGCTCTACGACTACGAGAAAGACCCGCGCGAATTGAAGAATCTGGCGAAGGAGCCAGGCAGTGCGAAATTGAAAGAAGAGTTGCACGCGCGGCTGGAGAAGATACTGGCCACGCGGCAGAAGGCATAGCTTATGCCGATGTAGGGCAGATTGTTGATCTGCGGCTGAGTGGCACTCGGCCTTCCGGCAAGGGCCGATTACCAATCGGCCGCAGAATGTCATTCCAATGTCGCTTACATTGCATTGATGAGGCGAGCTTCCGATTTGGTGAGCGAGTCATTGGGGCATTGCGTTGGAGGGCAATTGGGGTCAGACAGC
>CAIRSA010000376.1 GCA_903881085.1 uncultured Acidobacteriia bacterium | reverse complement strand
GCTGCACAACCCTTAATAACCGTTTCGAGGATTACTGGGTTGACCGGCGCGCTGCTTGATCCCAACTTTTATGTCGCGCACCCAACTTCGTCATACCAGGATCGCCGGAACAGAATTCCACATCCATGACGCCTATATCCCCAAAGCGCACTTGCATTGATTCCGCTATGGAGACTTTCAAAACCCCGGCATAGGAACCGGTAATGAAAACCTGCCCCTTGTTGAGATACTCGCCCCGCTTCGCGAGGGCTTGTACCAGCGCACGAAACGCCCGGATCGGATGGCCCCAGGGATGCCTTCCATCCCTCTTAATCACCGTGACTCCGGAAGATTCCACGCTAATAGAGATGGCACCGGCAATTTGAAATGGGGAAGCGGAAACCACCGGGCCTACAACCAATCCCTGATTGGAAAGATGATCCGCCAGAAGTTCGGGGAAGGATAATTCGTCGGGCTCAGCAAAGTGGCCTCCGACTAACTCCAGCACCAGGCGCGTCTCGTTTATGGCGGCATCGATCTCAGACTCACTATTTGGAGAGTCCCGAGGTGGCAGATCGCGCCCCAACACAAACGCGATCTCCGGTTCCATTTGAACAAAACCGCCCTCCGCGATCACCGGACAAGGTGAGCCTGTGAAGATGTCCGGTGCATAAATCGGCGCAGCAAACACCACTGGCCCGGACAGCGAGCACTTCCACGCGCCGACCGGTTCGTCCACCAGCAGGCGCACAAGGCGCTGGATTTCCAATGCATCTTCGATATTACCTGGGCGGCAATCCGGAGGTAACCTCTCCCCTGCCGCCTTATCCCAACGCGCAACGGCTAGCCTCTGCGCTGCTACTCCATGTTGAATTGACGCAGCCATGAATTGTGTGAACTACTCTCATGGCCATCGTACACCTTATGGATTCATGATGTCTACACTAATCCAACATGGTGGACACAGCGAACTTCCCGAGATACAATTGAGTCGAAATTCAATCCCGTCTTCCATGGCTTGAAAGGAGTCTGCAATGAACCGTCCTGTCGTAACCCTGTTGTTGATGACGCTGATCGCCGTCCATGCCCAATCGCCGACCGCCACTCTGATTGGCGTTATCCACCATCCAGCCGGACTGTCCGTCGTCAATGCTTCCGTGGTCGTCCGAAATACGAATACCGGAACAGAGAACCGCACCAGGACGAGTGCCGGAGGCACGTTCACCATGCCCAATTTGAACGCCGGCCCCTACGAAGTGACGGTTGAAAAGGAAGGCTTCCAGACACTCCACGAAACTGGAATCAAACTACAGATCCAACAATAGGCGCGCATCGAGTTCCGATTGCAGGTTGGAGCGATCGCCCAAGTAGTACAGGTTTCCGCGGAAACCCCACTGGTGAATACGGAAAACGCGACGCGCGGCAGCTTGGTCGATAACAGCGAAATCACGCAGATGCCCTTGCTCGGCCGCAACTTCAAC
The DNA here is from genome assembly GCA_903881085.1 of uncultured Acidobacteriia bacterium. Lineage (GTDB taxonomy): Bacteria > Acidobacteriota > Terriglobia > Bryobacterales > Bryobacteraceae > CAIRSA01. The sequence goes on along the minus strand of CAIRSA010000376.1, from coordinate 7,167 downwards.
GATCTGGCGCTGCTATCGCCCGGCATCACGTCGGGGCCGCAGCAGGTTGGGGGCGCGGGCATGTCGGCAAACGGAACACGGCCTGACAACGTCAACCTGTTGATCGATGGCGTGCAAACTCGTGACATCGCCGGCGGCAATGTGCTCGGCGTCGATTCGGCGAACCTGGAATCGATCCAGGAGTTCCGCATCATGACGAATAACTATTCGGCGGAATATGGGCAGGTCGCCGGCGGCATCATCACACTGGCGATGAAGAGCGGTACCAATCTGCTGCATGGGTCGGCGTTTGAGTACGCACGCAACTCCGTTTTCGATGCTCGAAACTTCTTCGCGGCAACGAAAGGCGACCTGAGCCTGCATCAGTTCGGCGGCGCATTCGATGGACCAGTGTATACCAAACTCTTCGACGGGCGCAACAAGACGTTCTTCCTTGTCTCCATCGAACAGTCGCGCCAGGTTACACCGCAGTCGGGCCTGATTACGGTACCAACGGCACTCGAACGCAGTGGCAACTTCACCCAAACCACTACCGCTGCCGGTGCACCTGTTACGTTGAAGGATCCGCTCAACGGCAATGCGCTTTTCCCCGGCGCGATCGTACCAGCCAGCCGGCTGAGCCCGATCTCGCAGAAAGTGGTCCCCTACTGGCCGGATCTCAATCGCAGCGGACGCGTCAACAACTATGCTTTCGGCGTCAGCACCTTTCAGAAAACCGGAAAAGTATCGATAAAACTGGATGAGAATGTTACGCCACGCGACAGGCTGAGCATCAGGATCGCCAGCCGCCAGCAGCATCTGCACCTGGTTTGAAGCCATTCCCCAAATTACTATGAATGGCCAGGGTCTGTCACGCATGCTTGCCGGACGCTCACGACTCACCAAGATCATCGCCATAGTCCGCAAACTCGATCTCCCCAGAAAATGGGAAGAGATTGGCCGGTTAATAGGTTGAATTCTTCGCTCAGATCGAGGATACTTAAGACATTCATGAGCTTTGTCTGTCCAGGTTGTGGTGGGCGGGAGTTGCGTCTCTCAAGAGAACGTGGAATTGTGGATAGTCTCGCCAAGGTGATTGGAATCTATTCGCTCCGGTGCAGTTCCTGCGATCGACGGTTCCGTCGGCGCATCGAGCCCCTATTTGATCCGATTTATACAAAATGTCCTCGCTGCGGCACCTCTGAATTGACATCCTGGTCGGAGGAGCATTTCCATCCGCGCTTGTCTTTCCGCTTGAAAATCCTCCTTGGGGCACGCCGCAAGCGCTGCAATTACTGCCGATACAATTTTGTCAGTTGGCGGCTGACCCAAAAGTATATCCCTCCACGGAGGTGAAGACAGATCCCGTGTTCTCTCCATCTGTTCGGGGTAGTATCTGCTTGGAGCTTTTGGTGTTTTGAGGCCTGGACAATTCAATCGGAATGATGTCATCCAGGGATTCGAACCCTGTAGCCGCAGTGAAATTGGGTTCGAATGAATTGGAGTGTTTCGGCGTGACTTGACTAAATTACCATTGGCCCGATCAATTGAAAGAACTAAGTTGAGATTTCCTCGCAAGGGCTCGGACGACTTTTGTGCTGCCTCGATGTCAATTCATCACCATAGCGTCACAGCTTCTGACCAGTCGGATTGCCGACTGAGGGAAGACTGTGAACCAATACACTACGAGTCGTGTTAACTGACGGATCTCTGTTCAAATTGAGCGTCGGCAGCGCATTCTGGCAAAGCGTAGTGACTGACGCGACTTAAGTTGTTGCGGCTGTACCCGCATCCGTTGGACTTCTCATCGATAAACTAAGCCTACCGGTCGCTACTAGGCGGGGGCGGGGGCAGCGGCGGCAACACACGTGCTGGAGTCGATCGTCCCAATGGTCCGGTAGATTCTGTTGCCATTACACCTGCCTGCGCTGGAACCATGTTCGGTCCATTGTAAAAAGCGACAGTAGATTTCGAAGCCAAGGTAAACTGCATGGTTCCCGTCAAGAGCCGGAAAACCAACCCATTGTCTGCCTTTTCTATCTTTGTTCTAGACTTCCCGTTGAGGGTGACGCGCGACCCATCCCGGAATTGAATAGTTGCTGAACCGTTAGACGTGCCGACAACATCACATTCAAGCACAGGCCAGGAAGGTGCACCATCGGCTTTGACTTGTTTGCCCCGTAGTTCAAAACTATCGGAACTGGTGACCGTGGCAACCGGGGTTGCCGCGAGGACAATGCCCGATAGCCCAAGTAGTCATGCGACGCTCACTGCTAATCAAATAATCATGTAGGATACTATTCGCCAAATGGTTTTAGTTGCCAAATTACTGTTAGACAAGTGAAGTCACTTAATCAATCGGCGGAATTCGGGATTACTTTAGTCGGAAGGCAAATGAGGCCACCCGATATTCGCAATCCGGCAGCTTACGCATGCAATCAATAAACAACCCTACGTGGGGAGTGTCAGATCAGATTAGGCGATCAACCGTGAACTCAGGCAATTCGATCGCAACACGAAGGGTCCTAATGGCTAGCTAGCCACAACCCCTTGAACCTCATTTGCGCTGATCGGCCTGACCCACGATCTGTCAATTTCAGTCGAGATAGCCCTTTGCAGTAAGTTGACGGAAATCACAAGTCTATCGACGCCCTTTACTCGAATCAGAATTCCCTCAGCCCCTTGGAGCGCACCGAACTGGACACGCACGTGGTCCCCTTGCTTCAGATATGGCCAGGCAATTGACTGCGTACCAGAGTCAACCACTTTTTGCAGTGAAAGGATCTCCTGTTCCGGGACGGGTTCAAACACGCCACCGAAGCTTACAATTGACTCTACACCTGGAGTCTGGAGGACCGGCAGGCGATAATTCAAATCCAGGCGCGCAAATAGGTACCCAGGAAAGTACGCAGCCTCTACTTTCTTGATACGGTCCGAATACTTCCTCCCTTCCAAGTAGGTTGGCAGAAACACTTTATAGTTCTTGATCTCAAGAGCAGTCCGGACCTTGAGCTCTCCGCTTGCCCGGACTTTTAAGGCATACCAAGGAAACATAATAGAGCCATCCATATTCTAGTATGCGTCAACCGCGTAAAAAAATGCGAACGGCTTATCCTTTTCGTCGCGAGGCCGCCAGCAAGACGAGGATCCCAACGCCTGCAGATGCCAATGTGGTTGGTTCCGGCACGGGACTGGAACCACCCAATACATTTACTTGCGCATCGGCGCTCAACAACCCGGAAAAAGTAATCTGTATTGGATTCGTACAAGCGGGATCATTCAAAAGGTCGCATGAGAACCGGTCGTAGGACAGGTAGATGGTTCCATTCTCCTGAGCCCCGCCTGTAGCGAACGCATTGATCAGGAAACTTCCAATTCCTTGTTGGGTCGCATTTGAAAACGTCTCATCCAACTGAGCACCAGGACCAACCGCCACAAGCTGAAACTGCGCGAGCAAATCCGTAAACGTTCCCTGCTGAAGGGTGCATGGTGTCGATTTATATGCCCCTTCGCAGAAGTTCACAAATGAAGGGACAAGATAACCAACATCATTTGTCAGCGAGAAGCCCCAACCCACGGTCGACCCTGGCGCACCCGATATCACGGCTGTCGGCGCCAACGTCAATGAGGGGGTTGCCTGAGCGACACCACCTGCCAAAACAGCAGCCCAAATCGTCCCGCATAGGGCGCTTCTAATTTTCATACACTTCCTCCGAGGTCATACTTTATCGTAGCTGAGAACTAACACTCATGGTTCCCACTGTTGAACCCCCATTCGCTGAGAAGGTTGCATTTGCGGTGAACCGGGCCAGCGTTGCGCATCCAGTGAAATCGATAGTCACATTGGCATTTGCGGTTGTGCTTGCGCCTATGGTTCCGGCGTTAACCGGAAGTGCGCTAGTGACAAGCGGAGTGCACGCCGTCCCCGATGTTTGTGTCAGCGTGAAGCTGCTCATTAAGGTGTTCAACGCGGTGGCGGTGCCATCGTTTGAGATTGTGATCGTCCAGACTCGTGCATTTTGCAGACCCGTCTTGTTCGTGATAGATCCATTCAAAATTGCAACCGGGGTCACGGTCACATTAAACGTCTTCGTGACCGTCGCAGCCGCAAAGTAGTTCGCGTTGCCGCTCTGGTTCGCCGTGATTGTGCACTGCCCAATGGAGACCAGCGTCACCGTCGCGCCACTCACTGTGCAGACCGGGGTAGTTAGGCTTGCAAAGCTTACGGCAAGACCGGAAGTGGCCGACGCAGTCAGTGCGGCCGAGCCTGTACCGAGTGTAACGTCACCAGGCTGCGCAAAATTGATGCTCTGCGTTCCTTGCAGAACCAGGAACGTGTCGGTCACCGGTGCGGCCGCGGCAAAGGAGCCATTACCGGACTGGTTCGCGGTGATAGAGCAGGTGCCAGCGGCCAGCAGTGTCACTGAAGATCCGCTTACCGTGCAGATCGAGGTCGAGTTGCTTGTGTAGGTTACAGCCAGCCCCGAAGTCGCAGTAGCGGTCAGCGCCACCGGACCTGCGGTCAATGCGGTATTGACCGGCAGCGGGAACGTGATCACGTTCAGGTTGGGGGTTGCGTTGAAGGTCTTAGTGAGAGGAATCGCGGCCGCATAGTTGGTGTTGCCAGCCTGGCTGGCAGTGATGGAGCACTGGCCGACCGAAACCAACGTCACGGTAGCGCCAGTCACTGTGCAGACCGCCGTGGAATTGCTGGCGAAGCTGACGGGCAGGCCGGTTGTTGCCGTCGCTGTAAGCGATACTGAACCCACACCCAACGCCACATCGGCAGGTTGCGTGAAGCTGATGCTCTGCGCTCCTTGCAGAACCTGGAAGGTACTGGTCACCGGCGTTGCCGCAACAAAGGTGCCGTTGCCAGCCTGGTTGGCTGTAATCGAGCAGGTGCCAACTGCCAGCAGCGCCACAGAAGGACCCGAAACCGTGCAGATCGAAACTGAGTTGCTGGAGTAGGTGACAGACAGTCCGGAGGACGCAGTTGCGGCCATCGACACGGGACCCGATGTCAGTGGCGTGTTCGCAGGATGCGGGAAATTAATGATGTTGGCGTTTGCCGACACGTTGAAGGTCTTGGTAACCGGAGTTGCCGCTGCGTAGTTCGTATTGCCGTTCTGGCTTGCAGTAATCGAGCACTGCCCAACCGATAACAGCGTCACAGTCGAGTTGACCACCGTGCAGACCGCGGTTGTATTGCTGCTGAATCCAACGGTCAAGCCGGAGGTTGCGGTGGCAGTAAGCGAAACCGTACCCAGGCCGAGTGAAATGTCTCCGGGGGCGGAGAAGTTGATACTCTGAGCGCCTTGCAGCACATAGAATATGTTGGTCACTGGTGCGGCCGGCACGAAGCTGCCGTTACCGGCCTGATTGGCTGTGATGGAGCAGGTGCCAACGGCCAGCAGTGTCACTGAAGTTCCCGACACGGTGCAGATCGCGGACGAATTGGTCGAGAACGTCACCGCAAGACCGGAGGTTGACGTTGCCGTTACTGTCACCGGACCCGACGTCAGTACCGTGTTTGCCGGCTGCGGGAACGTAATCACGTTTGAGTTCGCTGTAATATTGAAGGTCTTGGTCACCGGGGAGGCCGCCGCGTAATTCGCGTTGCCCGCCTGGCTGGCTGTGATCGAGCATTGACCGGCCGAGACCAGCGATACCGTCACGCCGTTTACGGTGCAGACCGTCGGAGTGTTAGATGCGAATGTGACACCCAAGCCAGAGGTGGCTGTGGCATTGAGCAGCGATGAGCCAGCGCCCAGCGCTGAGTCACCGGGTTGCAGGAAGTTGATGGTCTGGGCGCCTTGCAGCACCTGGAATGTGTCGGTTACGGGCGTCGCCGCGGCGAAGCTGCCGTTACCGGCCTGATTAGCGGTAATTGAGCAGGTACCAAGGCTCAGCAGCGTTACCGCCGACCCGTTTACCGTGCAAATCAAAGTTGAATTGCTGGTGTAAGTCACCGCGAGACCCGAGGTTGCGGTTGCCGTCATCGTTGCGGTACCCGTGCCCACTGCCTTGTTCGCAGGCTGCGGGAAGGTGATGATGTTCGAGTTCACCGTCACGTTAAAGTTCTTCGTGACCGGCGTTGCGGCTGTGTAGTTCGGACTGCCGCTCTGGTTGGCTGTGATCGAGCAGGTGCCAACGGAGACCAATGTTACCGTCGAACCAGACACCATGCAGACTCCTGAAGAGTTACTGCTGAAAGTGACTGGCAGACCGGACGTGGCGGATGCCGTCAGCAATGCCGATCCGACGCCTAGGGAAATGTCGCCGGGCTGCGCGAAGTTGATGGTTTGCGCACCTTGCAGAACCTGGAACGAATTGGTGACTGGCGTGGCGGCGGCGAAACTGCCGTTGCCGGCCTGGTTGGCGGTGATTGAGCAGGTGCCGACCGCCAACAGGGTGACGGTGGATCCGCTGACTGTGCAGATCGAGGTCAAGTTGCTGGTGTAAGTCACCGGCAGCCCGGAGGTTGCCGCTGCCGTCAGCGTCACTGGACCTGAGTTGAAAGCAGTGTTCGCAGGCTGCGGGAACGTAATGACGTTCGAGTTGGCCGTCACATTAAAGGTCTTCGTGACCGGCGTTGCTGGTGCGTAATTTGTGCTGCCGCTCTGGCTGGCTGTGATCGAGCAGGCACCGACCGAAATCAAGGTTACAGTCGAACCTGACACAGTGCAGACGGCTGAGAAGTTGCTCACGAAAGTGACTGGCAGGCCGGACGTGGCGGATGCCGTCAGCAATGCCGATCCGACGCCCAGAGAAATGTCGCCGGGCTGCGCAAAGTTGATGGTTTGCGTACCTTGCAGAACCTGGAACGTATTCGTCACCGGTGTGGCGGCCGCGAAGCTGCCGTTACCGGCCTGGCTTGCGGTGATTGAGCAGGTTCCGAAGTTCAGCAGCGTTACCGCTGAGCCATTCACTGTGCAAATCGTGGTCGAGTTGCTGGTGTAAGTCACCGGGAGACCCGAGGTTGCGGTTCCCGTCATCGTTGCCGTGCCCGTGGCCAACGCCTGGTTTGCAGGCTGCGGGAACGTAATGACGTTGGAGCTCGCCGTCACATTAAAGGTCTTGGTGACGGGCGTGGCTGCTGCGTAGTTGGCGTTGCCGTTCTGGCTGGCGGTGATGGAGCATTGGCCAACCGAGACCAGCGTTACCGTCGAACCTGCCACCGTGCAGACT
>CAIRSA010000375.1 GCA_903881085.1 uncultured Acidobacteriia bacterium | reverse complement strand
CGGCTGGATAGTCGGCAAGAATCCCATCAAGTGTTGGAAATCTCAAATCCGCCGACACAAAGCATCGGGTTGGCTACCCTCCCAAAAAGCCAACGGATCAAATCAGCAACCCGCCCCCGAAACTCCGCCCGGTACCATCAACGTCAACGGCAGAGCATTCAAATCGTAAACGTATGAACGCCCCACAAGACACCGTCGCCGCATTCCCTCACGCCGTCATGCCTGAGAAAGCCGTCGTTTCGGTTTTGCTCCAATATCCGAAGATGTTGGATGAAGTGCCGAATCTCACGCCAGAGCATTTCCACCTTCCGGCGACGCGCATCGTCTTCACGCTCATTCAGGAACTGGCCACCGCGGGAAAACCCGTTGAACTCGTTTCGTTCAAGACCCTGCTGCATGAGCGAGGGGAGCTTGAACGGATCGGAGGTGGATCAGCGTTGACCGATCTTCAAACCTACCAGCCTACGCCGATCTATTTGCAGACTCACATGGAGATGCTCAACGACAAGTTGGCCCGGCGCATGACGATAGCCGCGGCAGCGGAAATGAATCGGGTCGCATATGAAGATGCGGACGCACAGGAAATCATCGTGGCGACCTCCGCGCCCATCAGCGCCATCCATGACACACTGACTGCCACGCGCCCGGCGAGGAGCACCAAGAACGTGATTACAGCGTCTCTTGCTCGCTTCCAGGAACTCTGCACCGGGCGCGCAAGTCCGATGGGAATTGAAACGAGCTTGGCAGAGATCAATCGCCGTTTCAGAGGATTGCATGCCAAGCAGACGGTCGTTATCAGCGGATACCCAGGAGGAGGAAAAACCACCTTGGCCGGACAACTCGCCATTGACGCCGCCATTGACGCTCACAACACCCTTGTGTGTTCGGTTGAGTTGCCCGCTGAGAAGTTTATGGAGCGCCTGCTTGCCTATGTTGCCAAGCGGCCCGGCGACGCCATCACAGACCCGCTGCGCTACGCCCGTGAAGTACTTGGCAAGGAAACGCTGCCGCAGTATGACCTCGACGCCATTAAATCCGCTGCGCTCAAGATTGCCGCGGCTCCCTTCGCTATCGAGGATCTAATCGGCGCGACCGTCTATCAAATCGCATCCTGCATTCGCCGCGCCCATCGCAAGTGCCCGCTAAAGGTGGTGGTGGTGGACTTCGTACAGCGGATACGCTCGGCCCCTGAAATGCGCCGCGAAAGCAAAGAGCAACAAGTTGCCCACACGTCAAACTATCTGGCGGACCTAGCGAAAGAGCTTGGCTTCTGTCTGCTGCTGCCGTCGCAACTCAACAAGACAGGGGAGGCGAAACACGCGGAAGCCATCAACGAAGACGCAGACTTGCACTTGCAGATTATTCAAGACCGCATCCCACATAAGGACGGCACGCCGGCAACAATGGATCACATCGGGATTGCCGTGATGAAGGACCGCCACTGCGGGCAGGACGGTGCGTTACTGCCCATCGTGCTTGACGGCCCAAACATCCGTTTCATTCCAAAGCCATTCCCGACGAAATGAACACCGACTCGACAACCAAATCACCAGTCTTGCCACCGAACCCCGGCGACCCGCCG
>CAIRSA010000374.1 GCA_903881085.1 uncultured Acidobacteriia bacterium | reverse complement strand
CTCTGGAAAAGCTATCTTAATCATTTGGCATCGGTTGCATGCAACTTGCTCATCACCCGCTGGGTGACTCGCATTGCGGGCAGTCCCTGGTTTGCAGAGTCGTGCATTTCCGCAGGAATACGGGTGGAGCGTGGGTGTGCCCGGAGAACCGCGCAGGCATATCGGGCAGTGGATGAGTTTGTCTACGACGCGGTGCGTCACTTTCTGAGAAGGCGTCATCAGGTGTATTCGCAAGGTACCCGCCAATTCCCCGAGGAACGGGTGTTCGGCTCCCTCTGCGAGATGCGCCTACAGGGGCCGATGAGCGCGCGTTTGGGAGTCAGGGATGAAGCCAGTTGGAAAGCCGGATGCTTGAGCTAGGCACTCCGCAGGTTGCCAACTTGCCCCAGCTAGCTCAAGTGGCAGGTGGCGCAGGCTACACTGTGTGACAGAACCGGTTTGGCGGTGGGTTCGGGCACAATGCGCGAAACATACCACGCTGCGCTGGTTACCGAAATTAGAAACACAGCGGCCGCGGCGAGCAGCGGTGAAGAGGTCCTGCGGCGCGGTTGGGCTGGTGTTTGGATGCGGCGCCAAAGCTCTTCGGGAGCATCCACTCGTGACAGACAGGCGGCGAGTTCCATCTCAGACATACCAATTCTCTAATCCTTTCAGTCGCCGCGCCAGTTCTTTGTGAGCGCGGTTCAAGCGGGAAGCCACAGTTCCCGCGGAGCATCCGAACACTTCGGCGATTTCGTCGTAGGCAAGCCCCTCGGTGTAGCGCAGCACGACGGTCATGCGCAGGTCTGGCGGTAGCTTCGCAATGGCGGCCTGCACGCGGACGCTGGTTTGCGAACGCTCGGCATCGTTTGACAGCCTGTCTTTGCCGCGCAAGGTGTCAAACAGCGGCACCAGCCGGCTGAACTTGCGGCGATGATCCAGGCAGCAGTTGACCACCATACGATACAGCCAAGTATCGAAATTGGAATCGCCGCGGAAATCGGCGATGCGGGCAAAGAGTTTTACGAAAACGTCCTGGGAGATGTCCATCGCTTCGGAGGGGTTGCCGGTGTAGCGCAGGGCGATGGAGTAGACTTTATTGCGGTGGGATTCGAACAGCGCACGGAAGGCGTCACGGTCTCCGCGCTGGCAATCTTCGACGATGTCCCGGGTCACAGTCAGCATCACGCTCAATACCTTTGGACGCGGCAACTAATCGAATTCTTGCAGGAATTTTCCAGGCGGAGCGTTTTTCGCGCTCCGCCCGGAATTTGAGTTTACTGATACGCGGGTGTTGAGAGCGTACCTACGAAGCTGGTGAACGCGCCACTGTCAATGCTGCCGCCTGCCGTCAGCGGAGCCGTGAATGGAGAGCTCACCCCTGACATCACAGCCAGCGAACCTGTCGCCCCGCTTAAGGGGTTTGAGGAGGTGACTGGCAACTGGGTCAGAATCGATGGCGGAACGGTGAACGACCGCGCTCCTGCCGTTGTGGAGCAGACAAATGTCCAGGTATCGAAAATCTGGTTGGTTCCCGATCCTGTAATGTTAGTAGCACTACCAGTGATGATTACCAGATCAGAGGCGTTGCCTCCGGTCCAGCTGAGCGGAAGTCCAGCAGCCCGCACGACGGTCGCCGGCAGACCACCAGTAACAGTGAGTGGCGATCCGATGCTTACGTTAGCATTGAATCTGCCGACATCTTTGCCGCCTGCACCCGCAACCGTATACGTTCCACCGACCAGGTTGACAGGAGTGCTGCCAGGTAGGGTGAATCCGCCGCCTTCAAAGCCCAGGTTGATGGAGTAGGTGTTACTCTTTGATTCCTGGGTGAAGGCTTTGTTGGTGATACCTGATCCGGAAGGTCCATTGAGCGTGATGTTGCCCGCGTCAAGGCCTGTCGAGTTGATAGTCAAGCCGTTCTGCTGGGTTGTGGAGACAAGATGTTGCACATAGCAGGCGTTGGACGCGGACAATTGCGATTGAGCCTGGGTGAGGCCAAGCAGTTGTGCGCCCGTGTAGCGGACAAACTGGCCGCTGGCGGAGTCAATCTTAACCGTTCCCTGGCCGGCAACCGTGGTGCTGAACTGCGACAGGCTGAAGACGCCGAGTGTGTAGCTGGCGCCATTGTCGTACTGCTGCAATTGCGACGTAGTGAAGCCAGGCTGAACGCAAGCGGTGGAATTTCCATCCGGGGCGATTGCGATAAATGCGTTCTGGCTCAGCACGCCGTTCATCGAAACCTGGAAGCTGACGGTGCAGCCGGTTGGAATGTTGGCGGGCAGCACAAAGTTGATCTGGTCGGCGCCGGCAAGTCCGGGCGCGCGTCCTGCGTAAAGAGGCTTAATGCTCACACCGCCGACGATAACCTGCACATTGACGCCGTTTGCAGAGAAGTCAAAGCCGGGCGAAGCCGTATTGTCGGAACCGGTGACGGGACCGAAACCAGTAGCCCACGCGATCAGTGTTTGACCAGGCTTGGCCGGAGAAAATGTAAAGCCGCTGCTGGCGAATGTGGTCAGGCGGTCAATATCCAACTGCGTCGCGGAGATGTAATTCTGCACCACGGCAAGACCGCCGCCAGTACTGTCGGCTGTTAGCAGTGCCGGCTTGCGCTGCACCACTTTTACGCCGCCGCCGATGACGCCAGTGACGCCGTTGTAGGTCACTGCCACGTCGTAGGTGCCGACTGCCAGCGTGGAAGGAACGACTGCCGCCAACTGGTTGACGCCGCCCTGATTGTACAAGTAGACCAGGAATGCGGAAGTGCCATTGCCGGATGCGCCTGCGCCAAGCGGCGCGAATTTGATGCTGACGCCGCCTGAGGTGGTGGGCAGCGGGAAGCCCATTTGCGCGAAGCCTGCCGCAGAAAGATTGCTGCCCTTCACGATGAAGATACTGCCCTGTGCCACGTCTTTCGTGTTGCTTGCGGCATCCAAGACTTCGGAGACCACAGGCGATGTGCCGCCGCTCGGGCCGCCTGTACCGCCGGTGGTGATGGTGCCGGCACCGGTGAATGTCAGCGAGACGCTGAGTCCAATGGACAGGGCGCCGGTGATGTTCGGGAATGAGCCGGTTGCGCCGGCGTAAGCGCCTGTGCCGCCGGTGATTGAGACTGAGCCAGTCAGCGCGCCGCCCGCAAGAGCGGAAGGCGGTACGGTAAGGGTACCGTTGATCTTATCGCCGGATCCATTGAGCGTGATTACGAAGGTGCCAAGCAGGTTGCCCGAGGCGGAAGGCGTGAGCGAGACGTTACCCGTCAGGGTGCCGTCGCCAATGCCTGACAGGCTTGCCGCGCCGCTGAGTGAAACGCCGGAGGCGCCGATGCTGCCGGTGGCGTTTGTTACGCTAATGGTGGTGCTGATGACGGCTTCCCGCGGATCTTTTGCGATCGACGGCGCGGCCTTGGAATGTGTGAACCTGACGGGCCGGAAGCCCTCGCCTGGAACGAACGCCGGTTGTGCCCAAACGGGGGCCGACATCAATAGAATGGAGCTGATCGCACTCAGGCGCGTCAAGCGGCCTGTGCGGGTTATGTTTTGAAACACGATACTATGTCCTCCTTGTACGACTGTTTGAAAATGACAAAATGCCGATTCCCAGTATACGCCGCTACTTAATACGCAGAAAAGATCTGAAAGTCCTGTCAGGCTTTTACAAGTAGCCGGGCGGAATGGGGAGGCATGTCCTTCAACTCTGGACCAGATTCACCCCCGGTCCAAAAATCTTTGAGCGGTCCTTTTGCATCTAGTGTAACGCTTTGCGGCGTCTCACCCCAATTGAAAATGCAGTAGACCTGTTTGTCCTTGAGTTTTATGGTGCCAACTTTCAACGAAGCGTCCTCGAACACGGCAGGCACGCCGGTTGGCGGCAGCAGTTTTCGCAGCATCGCCAGGCGCGGGGCGGGTATTTTCGTCAGATCATCGCCGGAAAGCAGCATGCCGCCGGTGGCATAGATGGCAGTGGCGTGAAAGTAGAATTCATTCTCTGGCAGATCGCCGGTGAGCAGAACGCAATCGGGATCGTTCCACCACAGCTTGCCGTTCTGCCAGTTGCGGCGCAGGTTTTCGCGCGCGGTGCCGGCGAAGATCTGCCATCGGCGGCTGATGTCGCCGGAACTGCGCGAGCCGTGGATCAGCCCGAACGATGGCCAGATAGGATGGTTGCAGCCGAGCAGGAAGGCGTCGCCCGCGCCCTTGCGGATGGCCTCCATGCCGCGGCGATAGGCTTCGATGCGGGTTGCTTTTTCGTCGTGGAAGTGTCCGCCATGCATTGCGCCCCAGAAGTTCGCGTCGAGCTTGAAGTACGTACAGCCCCATTCCTTGCGCATGGTGCGGAACAGATTTTCGAGGTGCTGTTGCACGGCGGGGTTGGTGCCATCGAGGGCGAACCACGGGGCGTTGCGCCAACCGCCGAAGGTCACCTGGCTCGAGCCCAATGGGTTGCCGGAGTTGTCTTTGATGAACCAGTCTTTGTGCTGCTGGTAGAGATTCGATTCGCGTTGGGCGATGAAGGGCGCCACCCAGATGGCCGGCTCGAAGCCTTTGGCGCGGATCGCTTTCAACACGCCTTGTACGTCGCCGCCGAAGGCTTTGCCGGTTTCAAGCCAGTCGCCCATGGCCGGTTGATAGCCGTCATCGATCTGCACATACTTCAGCGCGGGCACTTCCTTGGCTATGAAATCGAGATTGTCGAGCACTTGCTTCGATGTGACGCGCGGGCCGAAGCAGTACCAGGAACACCAGCCCGTGGGCGGTTGCGCAGGCCGGATCGGCGGATGGTTCTTCGCGATGCGGTCTCCCAGCATCGCCAACGCGTCGCCGCTTTTGGGGTGGAAGAACTCTTCGAGTTCCCATGTTTCGCCGGGCTCCAGCGAGAGGTTTTCCGTGTCGACAACCATCTCGACCACGCCTGGACGCACGTAGAATTTGCCAATAAAGCGGCGGCACGAAGTGAAGGCGAACGTTTCTTCGCCCAGTTGCATCATGCCGTAGAAGACGTTGGCGCCGTCAGGCTCAGGCAGGCGGTAGTGGCGGGCATCGGTATAGCGCGTCATGGGCACTGGAAGTCCGATGGTGCCGGCGGTCTGCGAAAGCATTTGAAAACCCTCGCCGTAAATTGGCGTGGGGGGCGGAAGCGTGTGGGTGTAGCGGAGGATTACCACCTCCTTCACTTTCACCGCCACCTTGCCTTTGTTGGTGATCTTCGACTGGCAGTAAGGACCTTGCCATTTGAGATCGAGCTTGAGGCCCGCGGGCAGTGCCGCGGGCGTCAAGCCCATCAGTAGAAAATCTCTACGCGTGAACATCCGGCCTGAGACCTCCGATAGTGACTAGTCGACAAGCGCGATCGATGCGATCGTGCGCGCGCCGGTCCGCCATTCGTGGATCAGCTTGCCCTGCTTGTCTACTTCGATGATACGGCGTCCGGTGTAGTCGTTGATAATCAGTCCGCCTTCGGGCAGAATTGCCACGCCTGATGCCCAACCAAAGCGGATGTCGGACTTCAAGCCGCCAATGGAGCGGACGATCTTGCCGGCCTTGTCGACTTCCACCACTTCGCCCGGGTCTGAGAGGCTCATAATTGTATTGCCATTTGCAAGCCGTTGGCCTTGATAGAGGCGGCGGGTGGGCGTTTCGGGCGCTTTCCAACTCCACACGATGTTGCCGGCTTTGTCCACTTCGATGAGCTTGGCGTCGGCTTCCACGGCTATGAGAGTTGTACCTTCAGCGGTGCGGCGGCTGTTGCGCATGCGCATGTTGGCGATGTCAGCCGTGGCGTACTTCCAAACTTCGTTACCCTTGGGGTCGACTTCGATGACCTTGCCTCCGCGGGCGTCGCCGATCAGGGTGTTGCCGTTGGCGAGGCGCTGGGCGCTGAGCGGATGATCGAGCCCGGTGGAGAATTCCCAAACCTTTTTCTGATCGCGGTCCATCTCGATTACCTTATGTTCGGAGCCGGTGGTGTAGAGAACATGTCCGCCTGGCAGCGGTTGAGCATCGTGACTGTGGGCGTTGGGGACCTTCCACAGAACCCTTGCCGAGGGCCACATCATGCTGATCACTTCGCCGCCAGGGCCGTGATCGACGATGAGCAGATTGCGCTCGGGTGCGGGCTTCAGCATCTTATCGAAGTAGGCCATTAAAAGACCTTCGGCGCGTTCCGCGTCCTTGCCTTTGAAGCCATGGTCGGAGCCTTCAATGGCCACTACTTCCGCTTCCACTCCCGATGCTTTCAACTTGTCGACCAGCCAGACAGACTGGTTGAATTCCACATAACGGTCGACGGTGCCGTGGATGGCCAGTACGGGGGCCGACGAGGGCGAGACCCAGTAGAGAGGGCTGGCTTTTAGATGGGCCTTGCGGGCGTGCTCCAGATCGCCGCCAAGGAACATGGGCAGCACTTCGGCGGCGTCGACGCTCTTGCCGTATGACTTGGTGAAATCGGTGGGGCCGTAGTAGCTGACCACGCACTTCACGCTGCTGGAAAACTGTTGGTTGGGGCCGGAGCCTTCGAACTCCATCACGCCGGGTGTGACGCCGAGCATGAGGGCCAGGTGGCCGCCGGCGCTGCCTCCGGTGACACCGAGGTTGATCGGGTCAACGCCATATTTCGCGGCGTTGGCGCGCAGAAAGCGGACTGCTGCTTTGGCATCTTCCACCGGCGCGGGAAATTGATTGCGCGGCGACAGACGATAGGTCATGGTGGCGCAGGTGTAGCCGCGTTGCGCGAGTTTGATGCACAGCGGCAGATAGCTCTCGCGTTTGCCGGCGCGGAATCCGCCGCCGTGGATAGCGAGGACCGTGGGGTGCTGCGGGGCGTTGTCGCGCGGACGGACGATGTCCATCTGCAGCGGGCCGCCAACGCGGGAGTATTCGACGTTAGCGTCGTGAATCAGGTTCTCAGGGATCTTGACTTGCGCAGCCAGGGGCAGCGCGGCAAGAGCAAATAAAATTCGGAGCATGGGGGTTAATTTATCATGTTGGGCATGCCGCGCGCGAAACTGGCAGAATTATAGAGATGGCCCGATTCCTTTGCTTCGCTGCAATTTCCGTTCTGACATTGTCTGCCGCCGACGAATATGAGCGGCGCGTCTCCGCAGTGCGAAAGACACCTGGCTTTGTGGCGCTGTGGGATTTCGTGAAGCGCGATGATGGGCGCTTCGATGCATGGAAGGCGCGCGGAGACAAGCACGACTTCCGTCTGGATGCGGTGAATTATGTGCGTGACTACTGGGGGCAGGGGCGGGCCGCGACCTATGAAGATTTCCCGTTGTTGGGGAGTGGACCGTTCAGTCAGGCGGTGCGCATCGTTAACGAAAAGGACCCGGACTTCCGGCCTTGTCTGCTAGTGCCTCGCGGGCGGCTGCATGATTCCGCTTTGGACGTGAAAGGCTCGGGGAAGTCGGTTTCGCTGGTTGTGTGGCTGCGGCGCGAAAGCGGCAATCATGCGATTGCAGGCATCTGGCATGAGGGGACGGACCTGTTGGGCGAAGGGCAGCAGGTGAAACGGGTTGAGCCCGGCATGCGCCAGTATGCATTGTTTGCGGGGCTTGCGGCCAATAACGGGGCGGTTGCGGCGCATGTTTCAGAAAATGGGGCGAAGTCATTTGGCGATAAGTACGCGCGCAATCTGGCGGTGACACAGGAGCTATTGGGGAGCGAATGGGGCGTCGCCGCCTTCGCCTTTGATAATGCGAAAAACACGGTGACCGCGTATGTCGACGGGAAAGCTACGGATTATTGGATCGACAATCCGGAGAAGCATCCCTTTTTTCAGTGGCCTTATAAAGGGTGGGTGCGTGCTCATCAGCCCGGCGCGGAGAAGGTGCCGGCGAATGAACTGTACGCGCCGCCGGAAGGCAAGCCTGTGCGAAGAACGGTGCTACAAAACAATGGCGAAGAACGGGTGGAGTTGCACGAGTTCGCCTTCACGAAGGTGAGGGTGACGCTGCGCGGCAAGCAGGTGGTGAAGCGCGAGTTGGTGGCGCTGAAGGCGAACCCGTTCTGGTTCGGGCACGATTTGTATTCGCCGAAGGAGATTGCCAATGGCGGTCCATTCACCATCGGGCGCGTGATTCATTCATCGCGCAGCGTAGGCTTCACCGGCTACATCGGAGGCGTGGCGGTGTTTGGGCGGGCGCTTACGAAAAAGGAAATGGAACGTCTGGCGGCGATTGGCAAGGGGCGGCCGATTCAGGCGCGGTAAGAGGAGATGCGCTCCTCGCCATGCGCTATTCATAGACGGGAGCGGAATTCTTGCTCCGTGAGGCCGGCGCCGCGGACTATTCCGCCCATTGTGAAGGCGTCCACCAGATGTTTTCCTTGCCGAATAACAGTAAATCCACTTTTCTGAAGAGCGGCAACGGCTCTGTGATGGGGTACGCCGGATATCTTGGGCACGAGCTAGCCAGGGATTTCAACTTCCCGCAATTCCTAATTGCCCGCAAGTTCTCTGGCGACTTCCGGGTATTCGCGAATCGCATCCTGAATATTCGTGAGGGCTTCTTCTTCGGTTGCGCCCAGTGACCAGCAACCAGGCAAGCCAGGGCACGACACGCTGTAGCCCTCTTCGGTTTGCCTCAATGCAACTGGATACTTCATCCGAGAAGGAGCAGTTGAACGCATCTGGAAAAGCTATCTCTAACATTTAGCATCGGTTGCATACAACGTGCTCGTCACCTGCCGGGTGACTCGCATTGCGGGCAGTATTTCGTGGGGCAAACCGGGGACAGCCCGCATGATTCCGGCAAAAGACGCCGGAAACATG
>CAIRSA010000373.1 GCA_903881085.1 uncultured Acidobacteriia bacterium | reverse complement strand
TCCAAACCACCCTCGCGATAGGCGGCCCGTGTCCGCCAGAGCGCCGTGCGGCCCAAGCCCAAAACCTGGCAGATTCCCGCCTCTGGGACGCCGCTATCCAACGCCATCAAGATATGCGCTCGGTTGACCTCTCGCGCGGGGTGCACTCGCTTGCTGCGGAAAATCCGCAAGGCGACCCGGTCAGACTCTTTCAGTCGCAATTCAGTCTGCTTCATGCATCCATAATGATGCTTCTGTATTAAGTTGTCAATGTACTAGTGCCAAGGTGGACGCCATTCAGGAACAGCGACGCGCGTTTGGCTGCATCATCCCAAGTCACGGCCAGTTGGTACCAGCGGTGCTGCCGGAAGTAGTTGAAGGGTACGGCCTGCACCCAGGCCTTCTGCGGCGGTTCGAAGCCTTCCAATGTGGGGTAAACGGTGCCCTTGAAAAACTTGGCACGCAGTTCATTGTGGCGGTTCCAGATGAAACTGAAATTGGCTTGCGGGTAATTGCGTGGTACTTCCAGATCACTTAAGAATGCATAGTTATCGAAAAACTCATTCTGCATCTTCATGTGGTCAGCGAGGAAGCTTGCGGCCAGATCCTCTAAGGCAAAGAACCATACAACCAGCGTGCCTTGCGGCTCGTTCAGTGTATGTCCGCCTGCCATCTTGATGACTGTGTGAATGCTCGTCGGGTTGATACCTTTGCGGCCCTTCAAGTCAAGGACGCGCGCAGGCCCTTTTACCTCTTCGCTGGTCCTTAGTGCCGAGGCGTCGGAGAGATGGCGGAATTTCGGAGCGATTGCATCGGGAGCAGCGCTACCTGGAGAGGCAAGGGCTGCTCCGGATGCCGTGATCAGACTGGCCGCCAGGAAATCACGTCGATTCGTCATGTTCAGTCTAGAAAATGAATCTGACGGCAACCTGCATTAAACGAGCCGGACGTGCTGTGGTTGGCAGCAGGAACGCAGTATTCACTTGCGTGGCGGACGTGTTGAACTGTGCCGTTGAGTTGATAGCGCTAAACTGCGTGTGGTTGAGCGTATTATACGTTTCCAGCCGCAGCATAGCCCTCGCACGGCCTTCCTTGAAGAGGATTGTGCGATACAGCGACAGGTCCATATTCTCTGTTCCAGGGCCGGTCATCGTATTCTTGCCCAGGTTGCCGAATTGCGGATCGGTGCTCGAAACCAACCATGGACCAGCATTTGCAACGGTCGCCTGACCGGCCGGTTCTGGCGGGGGTCCGAAGCGCGCCGCCAACGGTGCGGTGGGGTTTATGACCTGCATTCTGGCGCTGGCTGATGGCGTGCCGGTAGGTGAGGCAATGCCATTGATGAGGCTGTAGCCAGGAGTAAGCGGCGCCCCAGTCAGCATCCGGACAACTCCTGAAACTTGCCAATCATCGGCAATCCAACCCAACGACCGAATCCCGTACTTCTTGCCTGGTTTCGGCACCTGATAGAAGAAGCTGCTGGTGAACACCTGCCTCCGGTCATAGCCTGCCGGGCCGTAATTTCTTGACCGCGGGGCGAGAAACGGATCCACCGCGCTGCTGTAGGCATCCGCTGTGTCCAGCGCCTTGCTGTAAGTATACGACGCGCTGAAGTTGAGGCCATGGGAAAGCCGGTGCTGAAAGGAGGTCAGCAGTCCGTTGTAGTTTGAATTGGAGGCGAACTCATAGAGGTTGACATCGCCAAAGGCAGAGTACGGGCGTAGGAAATTGGTAGACAGTGCGCTGGTATTCTGTGGGTTCTTATTCTGCGGATTGATATTCAGGAATTGTGCGCCCGTTGGCACGGCGTTGATGTTGCGCTGCCAGAGCAGATGCCGGCCGAGTGATCCCGTATATCCTACGGAGAAAACATTGTTCCCGATCCGGCGGTCGATCGACAGATTGAAGTTATAGACTTGCTGTTGGTGAGGCGTGCTGGCAAGCGAATATACCGTGCCGGTTGGTGCGAGGTAGCCGGACGTCGCCGACGCACCGATGTCGGAGAAGTTGCCGTAATACGTCGTCGGCGAATAGACGGATGGCGGATTGTTAGGCAGTCCCATTCCCGGATTGCCCTGCAATCTGTCCATATATACTCCGCCGCCTCCGCGGACTGCGGTCTTGCCGTCGCGGAAGGGATCCCAGGCGAAGCCGAAACGGGGACCGAAGGCGACCGGGGCGGTAGCGTACAACCCTCCGGGGACACCATTCTTCCCACCGATGAGGATGCCGTTTGCGGGATTGCCAACGCCGGGCACAAACAAACCGACCAACCCCTGGCTATACGATTTTCCAGTGGTAGGATCTAAAGCCACATTCGTCCCGTTCACCACACCCGGCCGTAATAATACTGGCGCGTTCTTGGGGTCCCATGCCGATGGCGAAAACGACGCCATGAAGCCGTTGGAGTCGTACATGGGCGGATCGTGGTAGAAGCGGATGCCATAGCTGATGGAGAGACCATTCTTCACTTTCCAATCGTCCTGGATAAACCATTCCGTGTTGGTAAAAAGGAAATTCGAGGTCGGTTGTGACAGCGCTTCCGTATAACTTCCGAAATTGCCGAGCAGGGAGTTTGCGTAGGCGTTGTTTGAGTCCAGCGGATTGTTGGCATCGGCGCCGAAGCTGAGGCTACCCCGGTTCGGCGTGCTGATCGTCTGGATCTTCTGCGTATGTTCGAAGTAGATTCCCATCTTGAAAACGTGGGAACCGTAGACCTTGCTGATGTTATCCACGAAGCTGTAAATCGTGTTTTGGTTGAAGTACGGCAAGCCGTCATAAGGCGACGGATTCGCATAATTCTGGATACCACCGAAGCTCATATCAGGTATGGAATTTTGGGGGTTCAGTGAAGGATTGCGCTGCGGAATGGCTATGCCTAGTTTGGTGCGATCGATGCTTGCCGGATCCTTCGGCGCAAAGGCGATGCTGTTTCTGCTCGCCGAGACAGAAGTTTCGTTGAACAAGGTTGGGGTAATACTGTTGGTTGAATGCAAAGTAAGGAGGCCGCCCCATGAATGATTCGCCAACGGGCTCAAGGAGAAGTTCTGCGCTCCGTTTTGCCAGCCGCCATAGGGGATGTTGTTGTGAGCGTCGCTGTGACTGAAGCTAAAATACATCTGCCAGTTTTGCTGCGGGGAATAATCAATGCGGCCTGTTTCCGTGTGAACGTTGTTAGGCTCCGAGGCCGCTTCATAGTAGTTCCAGTTATAGCGTGTGGCCAGCGAGGGATCCACGTAGTTCGGCAGGGGGAACATTTTCAGTATGGCGGCGCCAGAAGGATTGATCCGCGATGAAGGGACGATATTTCCCGGAAAAGCCTTCTTGGTATTGAGCGGATCGTTGACCGTTATCTTGGAACCGTTCGTGTTAACCGATTGCGAAAAATCGCCCTGCCGTTCCAGTGCGGTGGGCATAGTAATCTGCTTGACCGCGAACATCGTAACTAAGTTCTGATACTCCTGATTGAAGAAAAAGAACAAATTCTTTTTCCCGCGATTGATTTTCGGCAGCACCAATGGTCCACCGAAATTGTAATTGCCGATGTTATAGCGATATCTTTGCCGCGGCCTGCCTGCCTGGTTGGAGAAGTAGTTGTTGGCGTTCAGCGCTTCGTTGCGGAAGTAGAATGACGCTTGACCGTGGTATTGGGTGCTGCCACCTTTCGTAATGATGTTGATGGATGAAGGGTTCCTGCCATTTTCCGCCGAGTAGGCCGACATCAATACCTTGACTTCGGCTACAGAGTCCATGGTTGTGGTGGTGTGCGTGCTGCAATTGCAGCCCGTATCCAGGTTCGTTACTCCGTCCACCGTCATGTTCTTTGAATCGTTGCGGCCGCCGAGGATATAAATATTGGCAATGCTGCTGTTGCCCGGCGCATCGCGGCCATCGCCGGTGTCAACCACGCCGGGCATCAGGCTGATGGCGTCGAAGATATCGCGGCCCCTCAAAGCAATCGTATCGAGTTGTTCGCCGCTCAAGGTGCCTGCCCGTTCGCCGTTGGCGGTGTTGACGGTGACTGCGTCGGCCGTAACTGTGACTGATTCGGAAGCCTGGCCAATCTCCAGCTTGATCTGTCCCATCGACCGCTGCTCGTCCGCATGAATCAGTATTTCCGTCTGCCGGTAGACCTTGAACCCCGGCGCCTCAATCGCTATGGTGAAGGTTGCCGCCGTCAGATCTGGGTACGAAAAGAATCCTTCCCGATTCGTAACCAGGGTCCGGACGAAGCCGTTCCCCTGGCTGGTCAGCGTGACTTTGGCGTTTGGAATGACGGCTCCGGCGGAGTCGTGAATGGTTCCCGTAAGGGAACAGGAAGTGTTCTGGGCTGGCAACAAGGCCGGCAGTAATAACGCGAGAAGAAGACGTTTCATGGTTATCCTAAATGGGCGATGGAATGCTCGGGGCTAACAAGAAGCAAGTTTAGATCTAAGATCTAAACTTGTCAAGGGGGGTTGTCACAATGGCAGAGACTCTGGTATAGGATTGTTATGGCCGATGTGCTCGAACCTGCTGAAAAAGTAATGACGCCACTCCTTCAGGATGCCGCTGGAATTGGCGATCCCGTTTATAAGCGTGTTCGCGAACTGATCCGGCAGGACATCTTCTCGGGCTATTTTGAACCTGGGACAAGGATTAAGACAGCCGTGCTGGGCGCCAGGTATGGCGTAAGCCAGATGCCCATCCGTGAAGCATTGCAGCAGCTTCAGGGGGAGGGGTTGGTGATCATCGCGCCTAATCGTGGCGCAAGTGTCCGCACTATCGACGCTGACTTTATTCGGAACATCTATGACATCCGGACAGCTCTGCAAGCAATGATGGTTCGCCGCAGCGTGCAAACCGTAACCGAAGCTGACATGCATGCACTGCATGCCATAGAGGCGCGATTCGAAGATGCAGCCCGGAGGCGGGATACTGACGCCATACTGGCCGCCAACAAAGAACTGCATGACGCCACCTACAGGCTGGCCGGCAACCCTGAGGCTGTGGAGGTGATTGCTCGGCACTCGGAACTTCTAGTTAGCTTACGCAGGCGATTCGATTACGGTACGGGCCGGTTGGAGGAGATCGTTTCGGAGCACCGCCAGTTGTTGGCCGCCTTCGCGCAACGGGACGCTTCCTTGGCCGCCAGCGTCATTGAACGGCATTGCGAGGGGGCAAAGGCGGATCTACTCTCTCAGGCTGGCTTCACCGGCGCCAGCAACTAGCGGCGTGGGACTTCTTCTTGACATGAAAACACGAATGTGAAATCATTTCCATAGTTGCTGGCTGCCTTGTATGAAGCCCACCATCAAAGACGTCGCACGAAAGGCCGGAGTCGGTATCGGCACTGTGTCCCGCGTGTTGAATCGGTCTGGCTATTTTGACGAACAGACCGCGCGAAATGTCCACGAAGCAGTCCAGTCCTTGGGTTACAGGCGGAATGTTCACTGGCAAAGGCTTTCCAGCAACTCATCGCGAACCCTCTGCTTTCTGCTAGGAAATCGCGCTTCGCTGAATTCCATGCAGATGAAGATGCTGGTAGCATGCGAGCAGGTCTGCAATAGCCACGGCTACGATTTGATCTTTACACGGTATTCCTATTCGGCCTCTGTAAAAGCCAGTTCACTGGAATTGCCGCGCATCCTCGCTGATCAGGGCGTAGTAGATGGGGTGGTTCTGGCAGGAGCCCATGCGCCAAATCTCATCGAAACCTTTGAGCGCGATTCCGTGCCGTGGGTGATGTTGGGGAACAACTACGAAGGCGACCTGCTGAAACTCCGGCACAACACCGTTCTCTACGATGAGCAGTCTGGCGCCTTTGAGGCGGCTTCCTATCTGGCTCGCCTGGGCCACAAGCGCATCGCCTTCATAGGCAACGGGAAATTCCAATGGTTCCGGCGCCGGCACGCCGGTTATGAACAGGCCCTTTGCGAGCACGGATTGAAGCCTGTGGTACTAAGTGCGGATTGGGAGCCATCCGGCGTGGAGTATGGCCGCCTGGCGGCAGCGGAATTGTTGCGTCAACGGGAACCCGCAACAGCGATCCTGGCAGCGAACGACGAGGTGGCGGCCGGCGTTTGGAAGGAACTCGTCCATCGTGGCATCCGTATCCCGCAGGAATTCAGCCTCTGCGGATTCGGCGACCGGGAAGAGTTTCAGATCCTCGAGCCCGCGCTGACTACGATGGCAGTATTCCCGGAACGGCTTGGAGCGGAACTGGCAACGATGCTGCTGCAGAGAATCTCTCAGCCGGAAGAAAAGGTCAGCACCAGGACGTTCCCGTGTCGGCTGGTTGAGCGAAACTCATGCGCACCGCCGGCGCTGCGCGCAAAGGCGGTGCGGGCGTGAAGCGAATTTCTGCAGCAACACTGGAAATGTTTCCAGATTGCACAGCAGTGGGAGAAATGTGAACTATGCTGAGTAGTATTCCGATCATTCAAAACGTAAATTTGTACCCGTTGATTACACCGCGTTTGTATGGCGAACCAAGCCAACACGTGGTTGTCAGGCTTACGGCCAACGATGGCACTTATGGCTGGGGCGAAATCAGCGATGTCTCCCATCTGCCCGCCATGCAGCCCGATGTGGAGGACCTGGAGGCCGTCCTGGCGTCCCTCCTGGTGGGCCGCGGCGCAGGCGATATCAACACGATTGAAGATCTGATGCTGGCCAACTTTCCCGGCACTCGCTTTCACGGCAAGGCCTGCCTGGTGCGTGCCGGTGTGAGCATTGCCATGCACAATCTGAAAGCGCGTCTGCTGGGCATCTCCGTCAGCGATTTATTGGGCGGCCGACGCCGCGATCGTGTGCCCATCTGCTATCCCATCTTCCGCATGAAGAGCCGCAACGATGTTGCCGATCGCGTGCGCCTGGTGAATGCGCAACTCGGCCGCGGGTTCACGCACTTCCGTTTTTATTTCGGCAAGGACACAGACGCTGACGTCGAACTGCTTGAAACCATCTGCGGAACACTGGGCAACATGATCACGCTCACATCACTCGATGGCAGCGGCTTGTTCACGCTTCCGGCTTTCATGCGCGCTTACAAGCGCCTCGCGAAGTTCCCATTTGAGAGTATTGAGAGCCCGGTGGATCGCGACGATGTTTCGTTGATTGCCGAAGCACGCAGGGCGATCGATCATCCGGTGAGTGAGCATGTGCGCAGTCCGGAGTATGCGATTCGCCTGATCCGTGAGCGCGCGGTGGATATCTTTAATATCTCGATTACGGTGGCGGGCGGCATCAGCGGCATGCTGCGCCTATTCCATATCGCCGATAGCGCAAATTTGGAATGCCTGATCGGAACCACACAGGAGTTGAGCATCGCGACGGCCGCGCAGGCCCATGTCGGCGCTGCGGCAGTGCGTCTGGATTATGCGTCCGATCCCGTGGGGCCGTGCCTCTACCAGCATGATGTCACAGTAGATCCGGTGCGCTTCGAAGACGGAGACCTGATTGTGCCCACCGGCCCGGGACTCGGCGTAGAAGGCGACATGAAGAAGATCAAAGACATCTATGCGCCACTCAGTTCCTTGAATGACGTGAAGACCAATTTTTCCCGAGGTTAACCGATGAAGCTCCCTTTGCTGCGCTGGTGGGTACTCGCCTTGCTCTGCTCTTCCACGATCATCAACTACGTGGATCGCCAGGCCTTGGCTGTTGTACTGCCACAGCTGCGGGTGGATCTCGGTTTAACCAGCTATGACTATGGCGTTGTGACCACCGCCTTCCTGATTGCATACACACTGGCGCAGGTTGGCAGCGGTGTCCTGATAGACCGTATTGGGACGCGACTCGGCTTCGTTGTTTCAGTCGCCGTATGGTCGTTTGCCGCCATGGCCCATGCCTTCGCAGCAGGGGCTGCGTCGTTGATCGTGCTGCGATGCCTTCTAGGCCTGGGCGAAGCGGGCAATTGGCCCGCAGGCGGCAAGGCGATCGCGGAGTGGTTCCCCAAACACCGGCGTGCATTTGCGATGGGAGTCTTCGATGGTGGTTCTGCGATGGGCGCTATTCTGGCGCCTCCACTACTGGCGGCGTTGACGCTCACCTTTGGTTGGCGAGCTGCCTTCGTAGCTACTGGCCTCGCTGGATTCGTCTGGCTTGCTTTGTGGCTGTGGAGCTATTGGAAGCCCGCACAGCATCCATGGCTGTCTGAAGAGGATCGAGCTTCCGCTGCCATCGAGACAGAGGATGCCACGACGATGAAACGCATCCCACTACGCCAATTGCTGGGCGAACGCAAGCTATGGGGCTTAATGCTAACGCGCATGGCGGCAACCCCGGTATGGTGGTTTTACATCTTCTGGCTGCCTGATTACCTGAGCAAAGAGCGTGGCTTCGGCATTCGCGAAATTGGCATGTTCGGCTGGATTCCATTCCTAACGGTCGATCTAGGTAAGCTGCTAGGCGGCGCTGTTTCGGATCATCTGCTGCATCGTGGTTGGTCGGCAACTCTGGCACGAAAGAGCGTCATGGCCGTGGCCGCGCTTGCCATGCTTGGCGGCGTGCGCGTCGCGGGGGCGGACTCGGCAACCACGGCAATCGCATGGGTGAGTGTGGCCACGTTCGGCTTCGGCATGTGGAGCGCAAATATTCTTGCGTTGCATTCTGATATCTTCCCGCGGACGGCACTAGCAACAGCGATTGGTTGGACCGGTACGGCGGCAAGCTTTGGCGGGGCTATCTTTACGTATGCGACAGGTCTGGTGGTGCAGTCTGCCGGCTACGCGCCCATTTTCATGGCAGCCGGTACAGCGTCTTTGGCTGCGCTGCTCTTGCTGATTGTCGTCGTGGGTGATGTGGAACAGGTGCGGGTTGCGGAGGCAGTGGCATGAGGTTTCAGGATTTCGTGATTGTAGTGACTGGAGGCGGCCGAGGCATCGGCAAGGCGGCTGCGCAGTTGTTCGCCTCAGAAGGCGCGACAGTGGTGATTGCTGATATTGATGGTGAGTTGGCGCGAACGGCCGCCGCCGAGATTGGCGTGAAGGCCACTCCGCATCAGGTCGATGTGACCGATCCCGCCGCAGTGGATCGCCTCTTCGCACAAGCCGGCGAGCGCTTCGGACGAATCGATACGCTTGTTGCGAATGCCGGACGGCCTTACACGCTCACCACCCTGAAGGCGAGTGAGGATGACTGGCAGCAGTGCCTTGATTTGAATTTGAAGTCTGCCTGGCTCTGCGCTAAGGCTGCACATGGCCTGCTCATCAAATCAGACCGCGCCAGCATCGTGTCAGTTGCATCGGCACAGGGCTTGCGGTCTGGCCGGACATCTTTCCCATACTCAGCGGCAAAGGGCGGGTTGCTCGCGCTCTCCAGAAGCCTCGCGGTGGAGTACGCCCCGGCGATTCGAGTAAACGCCATCATCCCGGGCCAGATTGAGAGTGTGCGAACGCAGCCATATTTCGAATCGTTCCGGGATCCGGCGGAAGCGCAACGACGTGTATTGTCCACGTTTCCCATGGGCCGGCTCGGCAAGCCGGAGGACGTAGCGCGCGCGATCCTCTTTTTGGCTTCGACGGATGCGGCATGGATCACCGGTTCCTTCCTCACCGTGGATGGAGGCCGCGACGCCGCAACGCTCGATCTCTCCGACCTGAAGGATCCGCAGGCATGACACGGTCAATCTGGATGGGTCCATGGGATCTGGAACATCGCGACGCGGCCCAGGTGCTGGACGAACTGCAGGACATCGGCCTGAATGCCGCTAGCCTTGCAATGAGTTATCACGGCGGACGTATGCTGCTGCCGCGGCACCGTTCGCGGCTGGTGTATGAATTGCATCCAGGAGCGGTATATTTTGAACCGGAGGGCAGTCGCTACGCAAGACTGCGGCCGGCGGTCTCGCCGCTAGCAACGGCCACGGCCAAGTTCTTGCGCGCGGCCGCCCGGCGCAATTTCCCTGTCTCTGCATGGACCGTCCTCTGCCACAACGACCATCTTGGAATGCTGCATCCGGAGTGTTGTATTGAAAACGCATTAGGGGATCGCTACTCTTATGCACTGTGCCCATCGCATCCCGATGTTCAGCACTACATCCTGGCCCTTTGTGCAGATGTGGTCAGCGTTCCCGGAGTCGCCGGCCTGGATGTTGAGGCGCTGAGCTTCATGGGCTATGAGCATCAGTCACTGCACGATAAGCGCGGCGTGACATTGGACCGCGAACAGATCTCAATGCTCTCACTTTGCTTCTGCGAACATTGCCGCGCAGCGATGGGAACTGGCGCTGAAGCAATGCGGCAAAGGATTCGCAGCGCGATCCAGACAGGCGAGACAGCCGACTGGTCTATCGTTCTGAACGCCAGGCATTCGGTTTTGCGCAAGCTCCTGGCACGGCTGCGCGAGACCACTATTACAGCCCCAATCAATCTTCGTATGTCCACCGACGCTTATTTCCACGGGGGCAAGACGGCTTTGACGATCGCTGATGCGGCACCATTTGTGGACGCAGCGACACTCACCTTCTTCGGGAGCACTCTGGAGAGCATGGAGCGGCAGCTTGCAGATATTCCCCCATCCAACCTGCCGCTACATGGTGGCATTGTGTTTCATAACGCCGACTGCATCTCCGAACGTGACGTGCGCAAGCGCCTCGCGCTACTGGATGCGACCCATTTTTCGGGCACCAGTTTCTATAGCTACAGCATGGCATCCCAGCAGTAAATCGGCTGGCTGAGGAATGCCTTGAAAGGACCAACGAACTCATGAACAGGCGCGCCTTTTTTCAAACCGGCATTGCCGCGGCAATGCCGCAAACCGGCACTTCCCAAACCGCAGTCCCATCCAAACTAAAATCCCGGCCATCGAAATCGATCGCGTCCTCCCCACTCTCCATCGGCTTCGAAACCCTAGATCGAAAAATGTTCGACCCTGACCGCACTTACACTCACCTCGCCGATCTCGGCGTAAAGTGGGCTCGCTGTCAGACCGGCTGGGCACGTACGGAGCAGAAGCGAGGTGAGTACGACTTCGCATGGCTCGATTCCGTAGTCGACAACCTGCGCAAGATTGGCATTCAGCCGTGGTTCAATGTGGGGTACGGCAATCGGCTCTACACGCCTGGCGCACCACACGAATCGGCAGTCGGCTGGGCGCCGCTCAACAGCCCTGAGGCGCAGCAGGCATGGCTCAAATACGTTGGCAAGCTGGCACAGCATTTCGCCAGCCGCGTCAGCCATTTTGAGATTTGGAACGAGCCCAACATCCCCAATTTCTGGCAGCCTGATAAATCCGATCCAGCTCGCTACGTGGATCTGGTCCGCATGACTGTGCCAGTAATCCGCAAAGCAATTCCGAAGTGCACGTTGATTGGTGGTGTCTTCGCGGGATTTCCGGTGCTCGACTTCGCCGACGGTTGCTTCGCCGCCGGCCTTGGCAAACTTGTCGACAAGGTCAGCTACCATCCGTATCGCGCAGTACCCGAAGCAAACTACGAAGCGGAGCTTCGTGCCTTCCGTGGTCTGATTCATCGCTACAAACCTGGGATGCCCGTGTGGCAGGGCGAAAACGGTGCACCGTCGCTGCCCAATAGCACCGGTGCGTTGAGCGACTTGCAATGGGATGAAACGCGCCAGGCGAAATGGCTACTCCGCCGCATCTTGACTGACCTCAATCTCGAAGTGGAACTCACCAGCTACTTCCATTCCGTGGATTTGGTCAACTACATTTGGACAACCGGCCAAAGTCAGCAGACCAACTCCAAAGGTGTTCTTCGCGGCACTGACTATACGCCGAAACCGTCCTACTTTGCCTACCAGAACGTCTGTGCGTTGTTCGATGGCGAAACCAAACATGCAGACTTCCTGCTGCGCGTTGCAGGCTCCGTAACGACCTCAACCGCGATGTTTGTCCGCAAGGGCTGCCCGATTTACGCCTGGTGGCAACCGGCCAATTTGCAGGAGCCCTTCACTCCATCGAAGACGCGCATATCCGCCTGGCACGGCAGCGGCGCGCGACTGGAAAACCCGGTGCTGATCGACATGTTGAGCGGCCCTATTACGGTGCCTGCAAAAGTCACTCGCAATGGCGGCTCGTGGAATTTGACTGACGTGCCGCTGCATGATTACCCCATCCTGCTGACAGATAAATCGCTCATCGATTCATAAACAGGAAAGCGCTTTCCCAATCGAAACCGAGTAAACTGGCATAGAGGAGACCCTTCGATTTGGCGCGAATGAAAGACGTGGCGGAGCGGTGCGGCGTAGCGGAATCCACCGTTTCCCACGTGATCAACGGCACTCGATTTGTATCGCCGGAAGTGCGCGAAAAAGTCGTGCAGGCGATGCGCGAGCTGAACTATCATGGCAACGCCCATGCGCGGCGACTGGCGCGCGGATCGAGTGATTTTCTCGGGCTCATCATCTCCGATATTGAGAACCCGTTCTTTCCTGGTTTGATCAAGGCGTTTGAGCTGGCCGCTCTGCGCAATGGCTTCGACGTGCTTCTCTCTACCACAAATTACGAGCAGGCGCGGACGGAAAAATCGTTCCAGAAAATGATTGAAAACCAGGCGCCAGGAGTTGCTGTAATGACTTCCAGGGTGGATCCGGAAATGGGAAAAATGCTGGATGAAAACGGCGTGGTCTCCATCTTTCTCGACTCCGGCGCAGTCGGGCCTTTGCGCAGCAACGTTCGCCTGAATTACGAGAAGGGCGTGAATGAGGCGATCAACTATCTGTACAACCTGGGTCATCGCGATTTCGCCTTTGTCGCCGGCCCTCACAACCGGCCTTCCCACGTGGCCTACCGCGATGCGGTGGTAGCTGCGCTTGCCCAGACGGGACTCAAGCCGCAACTGCTGGAAGGCGACAACAATGTGGAAAGCGGGGAGCGTGCCGTGCAGCGCTTGCTGACCGGTCGTCAATTCCCTACTGCGATTTTGTGCAGTAACGATCTGACTGCGATTGGTGCGCTCCGCGCGTTGGTGCGTGCAGGCATTCAGGTGCCGAACGATGTGTCCATCCTGGGAGCCGACGATATCCCCTTCGCCTCGCTAACACATCCGCCACTGAGCACGGTGAGGATCCCGCGTGAAAAGCTGGGCGAACTGGCGTTCGATGTATTGCGACAGATGCTGCGTGAGAAACGTCCTGGTGCGGAATTCTTGCTGGATACGGAACTGGTGATTCGCGAATCAACCAGCGGCGTTCATGCTCCAACTCCAGGACCGCATAACATCAGCAGTTCAAACCGCCTTGGCTAATTCGCTTTCGCGGCAAACTGCAGTGCCAGATATCCGCGCATCAGAAGCTGATTCGCCATGTTTCCGCCGACTGTGTATTCTGTCATCGGCGCATAGCGTAAATTGAAAACGCTCTCTGCCCAAGGCCAATGTTTCCACTCCGGGTAAATGCCGCCCAGCGCGCTTTCTAACTCCTTCGCGTTCCAACTATGCCGGTAGTACGGACCGTAAATCGTAATCCCTTCAGGCAGCGCGACACCATTGTAGTAGGCATCCAGATTGAAAACGGTGACCTGCCGTGCGCCCATTCCGCTGGTGTGGCTGGCATTGTTTGGATTTGCGCCCATCGCATATTGGGCGATACGCGAGATGGCCAGCACGTACTTCGGGTCCTGCGTAAGGCGGTGCGCAATCATGAGGCTCCACGGGTCGCCCAGCCGCTGGTCGTAATCGGGCGGGTTGAAGTCTATTGGGAATACCCAGCGATTCAGCTTGGCCACCTTGTCGTCGGCTGCTTTTACGAAAGCCTCCTTGCAACGCGCCTGGATCTCTGCGTCGGCTTTATCGGCGGGCATCATCGCATAGACCGCAATCCCCCATGGACCTGTGGCATAACGTGTGCGATCGAGCCTTACGCTACCAGTTCCATGTATCTCGCGGAAGGTGCGTTTGAACTCCTCGTGCCACTTCGCATCTCCGGTCATGCGGTACATCCAGACCGCGGCCAGGTTCGCACTTTCGGCCAGTTGCAGAGCATTGAAACCGTAGATGTCCGGCGCGGCGGTATTCCTCTCCGCCCATGCCGTCGCAAGAATGGCGCTTTCGCGATAAGCTTTGGCTCGCGCGGGAGCGTACTTTTCGAGGACGATGGCAAGCCGTGCGGCTGCCGCCGCGTACATCCGGCTGGACTCCGGCGTGGGTGGTGTCAGTCCCGTTGGCTGCGTCAACATGTACCCAGGCTCGCCTGGATGTTCGATCGATTCAACGGCGCTGGGAATGCCTCCATCTTTTTGCTGAATGCGCAGGAATAGATCCATACACCACAGCGCCTCATTCAGCAGGTCGGGGATGCCGTTGCCGGACTCAGGCAGATTCAAGCTGAGCTTTTCAAAATAAGCTGGATTGGATTCGATCAGGTCGAGCATCGCATGCACCGCGCGAGGATGATTTTGCGGCAGGATGCTGCGATCGAAATCCGCGGCATCCTGCCATCCGCCCCATGCGCCGGGGTGGCTGGTATCTTCAAGGATCGAAGCCTGAATGCGTTCGAAGGGATTTCTAACGTTGACCACTTGGGGAAAGCGCTTGGTGTCGAAGAAAGCTGCAGGGTCCATCAGGTGTGCACGAAAACCGTCTTCCGGATGCATCGTGCGTGGCCGTTCATAGCGCGTATAAGGCGGGCCCAGCTTGATGCCGGACCGTTGATTCAGATATCCGTGGGCGGAAAGACGGGCCGCATCTGTCCACACCGCTGCATCGATTCGAAACGGAAATGAAGAGCCCAGGCCAGGGACCACAACGCGATACCGGCCCGGTTTTTCGAACTTCGAAAAATCAAGCTGGTAGACCGGCATTGGCATTTCGTCTGTAGTAGCCCGCCCGGTATCCTGGCCCATCTGCTTTCCAGGCACTGCGGCCTTGCGCAGGTTCACCTCACCGCTGAAGCGCACTAGACTTGTCGAATCCTCAACCAGTTGAAAGGTCCTGATTGCTGAGAAGTCCACGCCTCCGCCACTGCCGAGCCACATAGAGAGAAGTGCGATCTTCTCGTTCTGACGCGGATGATAGCCGAGCAGGTTCACGTGGATCGCTTCCGTACGCAACTTCGAAGCGTCGAAAGTAAACGAGATGCCATCGCCTAACTGCATTCCATTCCGAAAGACGAGCTGGTAGTGCCTGCCCGAAGTCAGCGGCTTTGGCAATTTAAGAAAGACTTCATAACGCGCAGTGGATTTGAGCCCTCCCACCTGCACCCATTCCTGCATCTCGGGGATGTTCTTCCGCGCAACGCTGGTTGGCGAGACCGGCGCAGGGTAAGCCGCATCATCGACCGACTGCAGTGCATAGCTGGAAGTCGCGTCAGCCCAGGCGAAATCGAGTGGCTCGCCTTCCAGCCGCGGCTTTGGAGAATAATAGTTTTCGTCTTTGCCCAGCAGGTAGCCGTACTCCAAGCCATTGCGCATGATGGATTGATACTTGTGCACGACGCGCCCACTTTTGCCGAGAGTCGCAGGCATGCGCGGAACCAGCCGGTCTCCCGGTTCTTTCACATAGGGTTGTACCGCCAACCGCGGAATTGCCTGCGCATGAATCACAATGCCTACAGTATCGGGAGCGGCCATATAGACGTGGCGGATTTTGGGTTTGCCCGTTGCCAAACCTTCCTGGACGCCTTGCACCAGCTCAGGCTGCATGCCTTGATAGGCAGGCATTACAGGGCTCTGTGCATTCGTGCAAAGGGAAAGGGTAAGAAGAAGGGCCGCCATCCTAATCGTGAAACGAAATATCATAGAAAAGTTCTTTCCGAGAGTGCTCGCCATCGAATGGACAAGCGCTTGTCTCCTTATAATACCGTGATATTCGGAGTTGTGGATCGCTTTCCCCGGCGAAAGCTACAAATGGCTACTATAGTGGTGAACGATCTTTAAGGAAATTGAAATGATCTCCCGCAGAGTTGCCCTGCAATCATTCGGTGCAGCATTACTGCCCGCCCACGCCGCCCTCAAACCTCTCGGCCCCCGCCAAGTCATCTCCCTAGACGGAATCTGGCAGATAGAACAAGGCGGTCTCGATAATCCTCCTACCGCATTCACGCATTCCGTCGCAGTGCCCGGACTGGTGGACCTGGCCACCCCCGCTTTTACGGAAGTGGGCCATATAAGTTCGCAGAGGAAGGCCTTCTGGTACCGGCGTAGCTTCCAGTTGGGGCAGCAGCTCCCGGAAATTGCCTTTCTCAAACTGCACAAATCGCGCTACGGCACGAAAGTTTGGCTGAACGGAAATCTGCTTGGCGAGCACATGCCTTGTTTCACGCCGGTGGAGTTTGACGCCCGCCCGCACATAGTCGCCGGCAATAATCAGTTGTTAATTCGCATTGGGGCGAATCGTGAAGCAATTCCTGCCGATCAACCGTCCGGCTGGGATTTCGAGAAGTACCGCTACATACCGGGGATTTACGATTCGGTGGAACTCATCCTTTCCGGCGCTCCTTACATTCGCAATGTCCAGGCCGTTCCCGACCCAATTGCTAAGACGGTGCGGGTTGTCGCCGAAATTGTGGGAGGAAAACAGCCTGCTCAATGCGTCCTTCGAACGGAAGTTGTCGAGTTGAAATCCAGATTGACGGCGGGCAATGCGGCTTCCACATCCGTTAGCCTGGCCGCACAGGAACACAAGATTGTCGATCTCGTCATCCCAATTCGCAACGGTCATCCGTGGACTCCCGAGGATCCATTCCTTTATGAACTGCAACTTCATACTGGCGCGGACTCTGCCAAGGTACGCTTCGGTCTGCGCAGCTTTCGCTTTGACCCAACGGCGCAGCGCGCCCTTCTCAACGAACGCCCCTACTATCTTCGCGGCAGTAACATCACAATCGGACGATTCTTTGAGGATGCCGATCGCGCAGCGCTTCCATGGGATGCAGCCTGGGTACGGAAGTTGCACCGCCAGATCAAATCGATGAACTGGAACTCCCTGCGCTACTGCATAGGC
Organism: uncultured Acidobacteriia bacterium; assembly: GCA_903881085.1. GTDB lineage: Bacteria > Acidobacteriota > Terriglobia > Bryobacterales > Bryobacteraceae > CAIRSA01. The sequence goes on along the minus strand of CAIRSA010000373.1, from coordinate 13,625 downwards.
TTTCCACCAGAATTCTGGTACGACATAGCCGATGAAGAGGGCATTCTGTTGCAGGACGAATTCCCGATCTGGCTGCTGAACCCAAAGGCCACGAGCGGCACCATTAGCCCGGAATACCCACTGGCGGAGAAGATCATTCCTGAATACACCGCCTGGATGAGAGAACGCTGGAATCACCCGTCCGTGGTAATTTGGGATGCACAGAATGAGAGCGTCACGCCAGAGTCGGGCAAGGCCCGCGACGCGGTTCGCCACCTGGACCTTTCGAACCGCCCTTGGGACAATGGCTGGGGGCTTCCGGGCGCACCGGGCGATACGCTTGAATCGCACCCATATCTCTTCAGCCGCGCGTGGGGAGGCGGAAAGCCCGAAGGCGGCAAACCATTCCTGCTTCGCGAACTGGCTACTACGAAAACAAGTCCCAACTTGCGCCCCGAACAATTTAACCTCAAGGGTCCCATCATCATTAACGAATATGATTGGCTGTGGCTCGATCGGAAAGGAAATCCGACCAACATGACTGACAAGGTTTATGCGAGCATGCTTGGATCCGGCTCCACGGTCGACCAGCGCAGGCGTCTGCATGCCCGTTATGTCGCAGCGCTCACGGAGTTCTGGCGATGTCATCGCAAGGCCGCTGGAGTCCTGCATTTTTGTTCGCTCGGCTATTCTCGCGATGGCTCTATCCCGCGTCCGGAAGGTGGGGCAACCAGCGATGATTGGATCGATCTGCGCGAACTTCGATTTGAACCCTATTTCGCCGAATTCGTGAAGGAGGCGTTTGCACCTGTCGGCCTGATGCTGGATTTTTGGGCGGATCGTTTAGTGGCCGGCGAAAAGCTTGTGCTGCCGGTTGTCGTTATCAATGATCTATCGAGCGAATGGCGGGGCCAACTGCGCCTGCGGCTATTTCGCGCTGGGCAACCGATTTCTGTGCAGACCCAGCCCTGCACGGTCAGTGCGTATGGCGATGTGAGGCTCAATTTCGATTTTACTGCCCCAGCCGCGGGCTCATACAGATTGGAGGCGGCCTTGGTCAAGCCCGGCGTTTCCGTCACTCGCAGCTTGCGGGATTTCATGGCGGAATAAAGTCACTTTCTACCAGACAAGCGCTTGCTCATTGGCAACTGTTCGCGTAGGCTGAGATAGAGTACGCATCCTGACCATGAAACTACCTCTGTTGATCTTAGCCATTGCCGTATGTTCGACCGCGTTCGCTGCCGAAAAGAAGCGCATCTACATCGCCAACGACGATCACACGGATTTCATGTGGACAGCGGACGCGGACACCTATGGCAATGTTTTTGTCGAAATGCTCGACTGGCACATGAAGCTGGCAGACGAGACGGCGGCCAACGCGCCGCAATACCGGAACCGCTTCAATGCCGATGGCAGTTACTGGCTGTGGAACTACGAGCAGAAAAAGACGCGGGCGGAATTCGATCGACTCATGCAAAACATCCGCCAGGGCACCATCAGTGCGCCGCTCAACACGCTGGTATCAACCTAATGGCGGGCAGCCCGCCGAAGCGGTGCTGCGCGGAATGTATTATGCTGGCCGGCTGGAACGGCGATATGGCCTGCGCTTCCCATTGGTAGCGGCGATGGAAAACCAGACCCTGCCGTTAGGCCTGACATCGCTTTTTGCCGGAGCAGGCGCACGCTATTCGTGGCGCGGCGTCTGCGCCTGTGCAAGCAAATTGCCGAACAAGATTCTGGATGAACGCCAGCGGGAGATCTACTGGTGGACCGGGCACGATGGGCAACGCCTGCTGTTGAAATGGTATTCCCATGGGCCCAATAACATGGGCACTTACCTGGAGTTCGGCGCCTCATCCACCGCGGCTATCAAGTATCTGGAAACGGATCCTGGCTTTCTTCGGCGCTACGCGGACCCCAAGACAAAGGAGCCATACCTTGTCACCGGCCTCTTTGGCTTTGGTGGTGACGACCTGGCGCGGAAGACCGGCGTGCAGCCTCCGCCCATGATCCCCGGCGTACCCGGTCTACAGAAGGTGGTCTCCTCGGCATACAGCGATCATTTTCACGTGTTGGCGCAGAGGATGAGCAATGAACAGCGGCAGCTGATTGTCTCCAACGAACAGGACTTCTTCGAAGATTTCGAGAAGACGCATGGAGCTTCGCTAGATAGTCAGGCGGTGACGTATGGTAACGAGTGGGATCTCTATTCGGCATCCATGTCTGAAACCTCTGCGCGCGCCAAGCGGGCGGTAGAGAAGCTGCGCTCCGCCGAATTACTGGCGGCGCTGGTAAGCCTGAAATATCCCCGCTTCATGAACAACCATACGGCCGCCCGCGACCGGGCGTTCCATGCGCTTGGCCTTTTCTGGGAACACAACTGGACTGCCGACGGCCCCATATCCCGCGCACAGCGGGCCGCCTGGGAGGAACAGGTCGCAACGGAAATCGAATACTACGTCAATTCGATTCAGGGCGAAGCCATCGTTCGGCTTGGCGGAATGATCCCGCGGCCCGCCAACGCAAACCGCTTCTTTGTTCTGAATCCGCTGGGGTGGGCTCGCACGGAAGCCGCGGACTTTGCCTACAACGGAACGGCCAACGTTCATGTGACCGATCTCGCCACGGGAAAGGATGTGCTTCACCAGATCGTCACACTGAAAGGAGCACGATATCTGCGCATTCTGGCTCCCGATGTGCCTTCCGCCGGCTACAAGGTCTTTGAGATACGACCCGGCCGTGGGGCGCAAGCACCTAACGATGCGGCGGTAGCCAAAGGATCTACCTTCGAGAACGACGCTGTGAGACTTGTGATTGAACGCGACGGCGCCATCAGCAGCTTCATTGATAAGGCGCGCAGCAATGCGGAACTTGCTGCCACCATCGGCGGCAGGAGAGTCAATGATTTCGCCGCCAATTCCGATGAAGGAGATACTCTGCGCGTGGAAAACCGCGGCCCGGTTTCAGTAACCGTTCATGCCCATAGCGAAGCAGGTCTCGACCATACAACTGACATTACGCTCTATCGCGGCTCCAGCCGGATCGACATCCGGAACGAACTGAATGCGAACTTCAACGACATTCGCTATTGGACCTTCAGCTTTGCGCTACAGCAGCCTGCGCTGCGCACGGAAGAGGTCGGAGCAATCAATCTCAACAAATTGAAATCAGCGGGCGGTGACTATTCCGATACGCACGCTCGGTATGACCACATCACAGTGAATCACTTTGCTGATTTCACAGATGGCCCGGACACGTTGGGGATTACGATTTCCAATCCCGACCTTGCGTTTGCACGCATGGGCGAAAGCACGCTGACAAACCTCGACACGACAACTCCGCAACTCAACATGCTTGCCGGGGGACAAGTGGATGGCTCCTCGCTTGGCATTCCCGCACAGAACGGCAACACGCACTTCCTGCAACGCTTCTCATTGCGCGCGCATGGAGCATACGATCAGACAGCAGCAATGAAGTTTGCGCTGGAGCATCAGAATCCCTTTGTAACAGCCCCAGTCATCAGCAAGGATGGCGGCACGTATCCGGAAGCATCCTATTCGCTAGTTAACATTAACAACCCCAATGTGTTGCTTTGGGCACTGAAACCGCATGATGACGGCATTGAAAAAGGCTTGGTGGTGCGGCTTTGGAATTTGTCTGAAAGCGCCGCAACAGCGGGCATTCACTTTACACCCAAGTTAAGTGCGGCACATCGCACAACACATATCGAAACGGACCTTGAGACCATCCCTTTGACAGCTGAAGATACGCTGCAGGCCACCTTCGCCCGCCAGCAGATGCAGACTTATAGCATTGAAGTGAAATGAGCGCTACTCGTCCACCGGAGCGCCGTCCATCTCAAGCCGTTGCCGAAAGAAATTCGTTTTGAAGCCGCAATAGACTGCGCCTAGAATGAGCCAGATGAAGCCGGCGATTTTGGCGGGAGTCTGCAAACTCCACCAGATGTAAAGGCACACCACAAAACCCAGCAAGGGAGGCAGCAGATTGAAAAGCACGCTGCGCGGACCACGCGATTCGCCTCGCACATAGTAGCGCGCAAGCGACGCCAGATTCACGCCCATGAAGGCAACGAATGCTCCGAAGTTGAGAAGCTCCGCGCCGGTTTGATAGCTGATCGATAACGCGCCGATGATGCAGATGCCGCCTGTTAGCAAAAGGTTGTTGCGCGGGGAATTGTACACTGGGTCCAGATAACCGAAGAAGCGTTTCGAAATCACGCCATCGCGTCCCATTGCGTAGAGCAAGCGGCCTGCGCCGAGTTGCGCACCAAGGCTTGAACCAATGGTGGCCACCAGCAAAGTGAAGTTCATTAAATGGAACATGACCGGGCCACCCGCGCGGCCTGCCGCCGAAACAAAAGCAGTGTCGGGATCTGGATAGGTTTTGTAATCGGGCCAGATCAATTGCCCGGCATAAACTTCCAGGCAGCCCAGCACGCCTGTGATGACGCACAACAAAACAGTGGCCAACATCACGTTGCGGCGCGGATTGTGGACATCTTCAGAAAGCGTGCTGATGCTGTCAAACCCCATGTAGGTAAGCACGGCAACGGATGTGCCGGTGCTCACCAGATCCCAGGAAAACGTCGCCGGATCGTAGAATGGCTGCAGCGAGAGCAGGCCACCTGCGCCTGAAATTCGAACAATGTAACCGGCAGCCGAAATGAAGAAGGCGATCAGGACCGCTGTCATGCCGATGGTGAGCACCGTGTTCGTGCGCGTCGTCGCCTGGATGCCGCGCAGATTGATGGCCGTGAAGACCACCGCAAAGATTACAACCCAGGCCGCGAACGGCAGCGGCAAAATGTTCATGGCTGCTTTACTGCACCAGATGGTGCCAATAGTGGGTCCAAGCACATAATCGAGCGCAATGCTCCAACCGGTAAGAAAGCCAAGGTTGGGATGAATCTCGCGACTGACGTACGTGTAAGCAGAACCTGCGCTGGGATGCGCATTTGCCATCCGACCATAGCTGATCGCCGTCAGCACCATGGCGAACATGCCAATCAGAATCGTGGTTGCAACATGCCCGTGCGCAACCACCGCCACGACGCCGAAGGCCGGCAATGGGGCAGTCGGTTGTATGACGATGATGCCATAAATCAGCAGGTCCGTCAGGCTCAGGACTCTGCGCAGGCGCGGTGCGTCACTCACGGTTGCACGCCACCAACTGGCACAATTCGAATCGTCTGGATCTGTGTTGCCGCTGCTTTGCTGGTCACCTTCCATGAAGAAAGAGGAATTGGCTCAAGGTCGGTCTCGATATGCGTTGTACGCGTTGCTGAAGAGATACCCGTGGAAAGCGACATCGAATAATCCTGTGCCCCTGGTGCCAGATTCCATATACGCGCCACAAGGCCTTTGGAAGGCCCATCATCCGCCGGTTTGAGCGCCCACAACACAATACCTGGATTCGAAATCGTGAGCAACGAGTAACTGGTTTCTGGGTATGTACCACCGGCACGCAACCACTCCGTTACCGGCGGGTTCTGATGCTCTAACGAGAACTTCATGGCGGCCGTTGCGTCATAGCCGCCGTGCGTTTGCAGGGCAAATCGCTGCAGGAAGTATCTATCGCCGCCCTGTTTTGCTATACCGGCCTGAGGGGCATCGATCTGACCGCCGGCCAGCACTTGAATCTGCGGTGTTTTTGTGTCGAGGAAAGAGACGCCGTCATGAATGTTGCTCTTGCCCAGTTTCATAAACGCAAGATCGCTATTGGAAAGCGTGATGCCCGCGCCGTCTTCACCGCTCATGTCTGCAAAGTGATTCAGCGTTAACCATTCCAATCGCGACATGACTGGTGAGTAGTGACCGCCATCGGCCAGCAGCTTTGCGCGAATCACAGCCCCAACCTCTTCGTGCCGCACGTCCGGTGATTTCAAGTTGAACGTGAAGCCCCATGTGTGGGTGCCATCGAAGTTCTCTGTGATCTCGTTGCGAATATCGATACGCCGCGAATCCCGGTACAGTGTGATGCGGCTTGTGTGCGCCAGAGGACTCGACCCGGAGCCTTTCAGCGTCACCGATACCGGCCCGGCATTTTCAATCTCCAACACACCAGGATCCTGGCCCAGGTCATTCACTCGCCAACGTCCGTTGCTTGAGCCACCAACAAAATCGCGCCCCGGGCGGGCCTTTTCGACAATGCTGGAAATGGCGCCACGGTCCTCCACTTTCACCGCGTACACAGAGTTCTCGATGACCTTGCCTTTTACCTCTGCCGCCGGGCCGAGTTGCTTACCAGCGCCATCGCGCACCTCAAACACTTTGTACCCGACTGGCGGCAGATCCTTCGCCAGCACTCGCAGATAGCGCCGCCCCTGTGGATAGCCGGCTTCATGCAAGGTCACGAATTGGGATGGCGTCTCCTCGCCGGTTGCGAGGTCGACAACGTGCACAGGTCCTGCGCTTTCGTAGACGATGTCCGCCGCGTCAGTGCGAGTCCACCCCAGCGGATTGAAAGCGTAAAATCGCTTCTTGTCAGGCGATGTTTTGATCTGTCCGGCCAGTGCGTAAGAAGCATCAGCGTGGAGTCTTTCGACGTAAGCCTCAATTTCGCCCGCGATCTTGCGCCCCCAATTGGCCCGCATCTCACGCGTGATCTTCGAACTGTCGGCGGTCCAGTTATGCTCCCAGTACATGCCCATATCGAGCCAGGCTTTTTCGCGTTCGGCTTGGCGGCCGTTCATGAACCCAGGCCACTTCACGCTCACCAGCGAAGCGGCGGCCTCTGCTGCGCGCAGCTTTTCCACCGCACGACGCACGCGCGAAGAGACCTCAGTGAGCGATGCGCTGTAGAGGTCCCATTCATTACCGAAGCTGACCGATTGCGACGGAAGAGACTTGCCGAAGTTCTTTTCGAAGTCCTCGAAGAAATCGACGATGTTCGACACGATAATCTTCCGCTCCGGCGTGGTCTTCGCTTTGGCGATGGCGATGAACTCATCGGTCATCGTCTTCAGATCGTCCCAGCCTTTGCCGAATATGCCAATCACCGGATAGGGATAGCGCGATTTGAAATCGGCATCTTTATCCACGTGTTCTATCTCTTTCGCAGGCGTACGGGCCTCGGCGTAGCCGCCCATGCTGCGCGCCCCAGTATTCCCGGTGAGGGAATTCCACTTCATCAGGATGTTGCTGCCGTCGTCGGCCTTCCAATTGTAGATCTCATGCGGCCGCCTGCCATCGCGTTTCAATTCAGTCAGGCAACCGCAGATCCCTTTCCAACTGTACTTCGCTCCAGCGCCTGCCCATAGTGCACCCAAGCCATAGGGCAGTGTTTGATTCTCCATTGCAATCGCCAGCGGAACGCGAAATCCGAAGCGCCGTTCGAGAGATCCGGCATAATACATTCCACGCAGCGTTGCCTCCATTGGCGTGCCGCCGTGGGTCGATACGAGAGCATTCAGAGGAAAACTGATGTGTCCGTCGCGGACGCGCTCTATCAGCCGCTTGAATTCCGCCGCACTCTTGTTGCGTTCATAAGTCCAAAGCCAAATGGAACCATCGGCATGCCAACGGCTCTGAAACTCCGTTGGATTGCCTTTGGTCTTGTCGGCAAGATCCAGATAGTAGTCGAGCATCTCCACGAAAGCGCGGCGATACTCTTCCTCATCGCCCGTCCACATGTAGTCGGTGTGGTCGTCGGGCGCAATGTAGATCCTTTTCGGCTGGGCCGCGGCAACTCCAGAGACTACCGCGGCCAAGATCACGACTTTCGTAAGCAGCAAGAGTTCTCCTCGATTAAACAGTCTCTCTAGAAATGCACCTTCAACGCCACCTGCCCAATGCGCGGATCGCGCGCACTGGTGATCGTGCCGAAGTTTGCCGCCGTGAAGTTGCCGGCCGGATTAGTAAATTGCGCATGATTGAACACATTGAAAAACTCCACCCGCAACTCAGTGTTGATCCGTTCCTTGATCTTCGTCGCCTTCACCAGCGAAAGATCGAAGTTGCGCAATCCGGGACCATGGAAGAACCGCCGGTTCGCATTCCCTGCTACGCCCAGTGTCTCTGCGGAAAACGGAGTCTTGGCGAAGTACAAGTGGTTCGAACTCGCCCGTGGATCAAGTATCTGAATTGCCTCCCCGTTGTAATTTGGACGATCGATTCCGTTGCTACCCACCAGCGACAGGTCGCCACTGGCTGTGAGTGTGATTGGCAACCCGGTAGTGACTCGCGTAATCCCCGACAACTGCCATCCGCCCAATACTGAGCGAGTCAACCCGTTCGCCATGCGCCGTGCCATTGGCAATTCGTAGGTGTAGCTGGCGACGAAGTTGTGCGTCATGTCGAAGGCCGAAAGCGAGCGGCTGATGCGGCTGTTGAATGGATTGATCGGCTCGTCGTTATAGTTGGATGCGTTGTCAATCGACTTCGACCACGTGTAAGCACCCAGCAGGCGCAGTGCGCCGAGCTTCTTTTCGACGCTCATTTGAAGGGCGTCGTAATTCGAATTCGCTACGGTCTTATTGAACGGGTTGCCGGTAAAATCGAGCACGCCGGCTTCGGCGAACTGGCCGCTGGTTATAGAGTAAGGCCGTGTTCCAAAAGCATCCACGCCTTTCGTGAATTTGCCGTCGCCGTTCAAATCATAAATCTGATTCTCGCCGTTGGGCCCGCAGCCCTGGCCCGCGCGGCCCTGCTGCGTCAAAATCTGCGTGATCTGCAGACAACGCGCTGCGCTGCCAGGATTCGATTCCACCTTGCCAATCAAATGGCGTCCGCGAGTTCCAACATAGCCCACCGTCAAAACCCAGGCACCGGGCATCTGCCGTTGAATCGTGAAATTGAAATGCATCGAATACGGGACCACGTTGGATGGATCGGTGCCAGGCGATCCGCCGATCGGCAGATACGTCTTCCAATTAATCGGCGATCCCGGCGCGGGGTCGGAATACGGGAAGCGTTGCCCAGGGTCATTTCCACTGCGCCGGTCTTTGTAAGGTTCCTCCAGGTACACGCTGGTGGGGCTCTGGTAAAAGAGTCCGAACGGCGCATCGCCAATGGTGACAAAGGCAGGCATATCTTCTAGTGCGGTGTGATACATGCCCGCAGCCATGCGGATACTTGTTTTGCCTGGGCCGCCAAACAGTTTGCCCAGCAATCCACTGCTGCTGTTGGGACTGTAGGCAAGCCCAAGGCGCGGCGCGAATTCACCGAACCTGGTAGGTGAGATTGTGCGTGGCAGGCCAGGATCGCCCGGGAATACCCAACCGGTTGGCGAGCCCGGATATTTGGTCGACTGCATGCCCCACACGATGGCGTTCAGTCGATCCTGTGTTTCGTAGAACGGCTGGCTGATCTCCCATCGCAATCCTGCGTTCAGAGTTAAATTCGGTAGTAACTTGTAACTGTCCTGGAAGAACGAGCCGTAGTAATGCGAACGGGTAAAGAACGTGGAGTAGCTTTGTTGCGTGAATGCCGACGGCGCGCCGAGCAGGAAATCCGCAAAGGCGTTGCCGGATTCCGAACCATCGAAGCTGAACGCACCGTTTGGCGTCGATGCGTTGTATTCGTTCACCTGAATGTTACGGATATCGATACCGAGCTTCAACGAGTGCTGGCCTTTGACTAAAGAAAACGTATCTGAAAGCTGGTAGTTGTTGTTGATCTGTTTGATGGTGTTGCGAGGCGCGCCGAAGCTGAAACCGTATGTTCCATTAACGCTGAAGCTGGGCAGTCCTTCCAGCGAGGGAACCGTGGTCTGCAATCCCAGGCCAGTTGTCGCAAAGCCAAAGCTGGAGATGGGGGCGACACCAGCACCTCCAGCTGGTTCTGTCTGGTCAATGAACATGCGCGTATAGTTCAGGCGCAGTTCGTTTACCGCAGCCGCGCCAAAGGTCCGCGTGTTGCTGACATTCATTTGCTGGGCGCGCGAAGGCACCGTGCCTGGAAATCCCGGCAGGTTGCCGCCCGCGAACGGATCGTACAGCCCGGCAGTGTCGTAGTGATAATAGAACGCCCAATCGCCCGTGCTCTTTGTGGTGAGCGTTACGCGATGGCCCGTCTTGTCGTCATTTACCCGCCGCTTCTCGCTCGATGAGGAATAGAACGGAGAGCCGCTGCGGAAGCCACTTGCGGGCGTGATGAACTTCACCGTGTTCTTGGAAACGGGCGACCATGCGCTCTGCGGAATCACCTGGCCTGGAAAAGCACAAATGCCTGCCTTGGCGTCGGCGACCGTGTTGCAGCCTGCCACCCAGTAGGGTTCACCGGCTTTCACTGTATAGCCAAGACGTGCGCTGAGCACTTCATCGAAAGTATGGTTGCCGGCGACATTGTCTCCGCGAACAACATTCTTCATCGTGCTGAAACCAGCGGATGCGGCGTCAGCGAAATTTCCGGTGCGCTCCGGGTCTGTAGGAATGGAAATCGTTCCCGTGGAAAGACCGCGCACTTCGCGCGTGCCCTGAAAATCAGAGAAGAAGAACAACCGGTTCTTTAGAATCGGCCCGCCAATGGTGAAGCCATATTGATTCCGTTTCAGTACACCCTTGGCGGAGTCGGGAATCTGTTGGCCGGTCGCCGGATTTGTCTTATTCAGATCGAAAAAATTGCGCGAATCCATCTTGTCGTTGCGCAGAAATTCAAACGCCGAGCCGTGAATCTGATTGGTGCCAGTCTTGGTCACAACGTTTACCACGGAGCCGGAGAAGCGCCCGTATTCAGCGTCGAAGCTGTTGGTGAGTACGCGGAACTCCTGGATCGAATCGAGGTTGGGAATAATTGTGGCGCCATTGTTCTTGCTCTCTTCCACCGAGCCGCCATTGACCAGAAATGAGTTCGAGGTTTCGCGGTTTCCGTTCACCGCCACCGCGCCGGAGCCCAACGTCCCCGATATGGGCCGGTCAGTCTTGGCCACGCTCGATGTAATAGGAACTACGCCCGCCTGCAGGCCGAGAAGATCGATGTAACTGCGGCCATTCAGAGGAAGGCTGGTCATCTTCTTGTCTTGAATGACGTCTCCCAATTGGGTGCTGATCGTTTCCACCTGTGCTTCATCCGCCTTAATGGTGACTTCCTGCGAAAGGGCGCCCAGAGCTAGCTTGACGTCGGCGCGATAACGCTGATTCACCAGCAGCCGCAGTTTGGATACATGAGTCTTCTGGAAACCGCTTGCCTCCACGTCAATCGAGTAGTTCTCACCAACAGGAACAGAGAGAAACTCGTACAAGCCCGATGCGTCTGAGTGCACGTCTCGCTTCAGTCCGGTATCAGCATTCTTTAGCGTGATGATGGCATTTGCCACTGCGGCGCCCGATTGGTCAGTAACCATGCCCGAGATGGTGCCATTGATATCGGCTAGCAGGTATGCCGCCGTCGAAATGAGGAGAAAGCCCGTCAGGGCTGCACGATTCAACATAAGACCTCCAGATGCGCAGACAAGCGCTTGTCTATAGATATTATGCTCAATATGGTCAGGTTGTCAATAGAATAATCACTTGTCGACAAGCGCTTGCTTTTCACAACTTCCTGCCGTAAACTGATCTTGTGCCGGAAGCATCCCTCATTGGAGCAGTCGATATTGGCGGAACAAAGATCGCCATGGCCGCAGTGCGCATGAACGGCACTATTGCGGCTCGCCGCGCCTGCCCCACCGCTGCTGAACGGGGACCTGAGACGGCTCTGCATTCCATTGTTTCCATGCTCCGGGAGTGCGCGCTGGAAGCCGGCGGATCGTTCGCAGGTACAGGCATCGGATGTACGGGGCCGGTGGATCCCGAGACAGGAATCATCGGAAACGTCGACCTGCTGCCCGGTTGGAGCGGTTTTGCCCTGACTTCGCGGCTTGCCGGCGAACTGAATGTGCCAGTGGCCATGGAAAACGATGCCGACGCAGCGGCACTGTCAGAGGCATCAGTGGATCATTCTCAGCGACTGATCTATCTCACCGTAGGAACAGGAATTGGCGCAGGACTGGTCTTTGACGGTCAGCTTTATCGTGGCGCCGGCGGGTCGCATCCTGAACTTGGCCACATGACTATCGATGCCTCCGGGCCACTTTGCTATTGCGGCGCAACCGGGTGCTGGGAGGTCCTCGCTAGCGGTCCTGCCATGGAAGAGTGGGCCAGGGCAAGCGCATGCCCGGAAGACCGGCTTGAAGTCCCATTTTCTGCGCGAAAGATCTGCGAATTGGCGACAACCGGCCATCCGTTCGCGGCGAAGGTAGTACATCGGGAAGCCCGGTATCTGGGCATTGGAATTGCGAATCTGATCACGGCATTCTGCCCGAACCGCATTGCACTCGGCGGCGGCGTGATGGAGAGTAGCAATTTGTTTCTGCCTGAGATCATGCGCACTGTTTCTCGAAGTTGCGGATTGGTACCATTCGAAAGAACAGTAATAGCCAAGTCCGGACTCGGCAGCGAAACCGCACTCCTTGGCGCGGCGCGCGTGTTCCAGCATCGATTTCCTGAACTTTGGAAGGCTTAATTTATGATCTTGGATGCAATCGAAGGCCCCTACTTGAAGGATCTGCTGGATCAACCGGCAGCGCTGAATCGGACTTGGGAAAACCTGCCGGACGAAGGTCTGTTCCACGCTTTGGCAGCGGATTTGGCCAGTGGCAAATATCGCCGCATCGTGCTCACCGGAATGGGCAGTTCCTATCATGCCCTTTATCCGCTTCACCTGGCACTTACCCGGCACGGTTATGTTTCGCATCATGTGGAGACGGCGGAGCTGCTGTATTACTTGCGGACCTTACTCGCCGAGGATTCACTAGTGGTCGCCGTTTCGCAATCCGGACAGAGCGCAGAAACAATCAGTCTTCTGGATATGTTGCCGGCGGGTTGTAAGCTGATTGCAGTGACGAACAACGCTCAGTCGGCACTAGCCCAAGCAGCGCAAATGGTTTTGCTGATGCACGCCGGTGTGGAATCAACGGTCTCCTGCAAAACATATGTCGCGACCTTAATGGTCCTGGAATGGTTGGCCGCCGCGCTAACATTACAACCCATGGCTGATGCCAGGGATCAACTGGCACTGGCCAGCCCCTCAGTGGAACAATATTTGGAATCCTGGCGCGAGCATATAGCCGATATCTGCGGCATCGTGAAAGGAGTTCGTCAAGTCATTGTTGCCGGCCGCGGCGCGTCACTGGCCACCGCGGGAACGGGAGGGTTGATCCTCAAGGAATCGGTGCGCTTTTCTGCCGAAGGGATGAGTTGCGCAGCCTTTCGCCATGGGCCATTTGAGATGCTGAATGACGGCGTCTTTGTGATTGTGATGGCGGGCGACCATCGGGCGGAGATTCTCAACCGGCGGTTGGCCGGCGATATCCGAGATGCCGGTGGACGGTCCGCAATTGTAGACTCACGTGAAACAGCGGCGGCGTTTCGCATACCCGCAGTACCCACTTGCATTCGACCCATTGTTGAGATTCTCCCTGTGCAAATGCTGACTCTTGCCTTGGCCGTGCTCATTGGGCGCGAGCCAGGAAAGTTCGAGCTGGCGACGAAAGTCACTACAATTGAATAGTAGATTCTTACGTCTCAAATCGTAAACAGAAATACTTAAACAATTGGAACGAGCGTAACGATGTTACGTTGACGTTACGTTCGCTCGTAAGCCCCTGGAATTTCAAGGGAGAAGTCGTCGACTTCCAAACAAACAACGATT
>CAIRSA010000372.1 GCA_903881085.1 uncultured Acidobacteriia bacterium | reverse complement strand
CAACATTTAGCATCGGTTGCATACAACGTGCTCGTCACCTGCTGGGTGACTCGCATTGCGGGCGGTATCTCGTGGGGCAAACCGGAAACCGGGGACAGCCCGCATGATTCCGGCCAAAGACGCCGGAAACATGTAGGCAGTCCCCAATTTGCGCAGTCTCGCCACCCATCCGAATTTGCTGAGCGGGCTTGGGCGGAAGGGTATGGGATAGGTGTCGCCAAAGCAAAAGCAGCAAGTGCCCGGTCCGAATGCCGCAGGATCCTCCGCATGCAGCTCCAGAAGAAATTTCAAACCGTCCCAGATTGGGCTGACCCTCACATCGAGTTTGGGGACGATCAAGAACTGGAGTCTTGGTTCAAACCCGTACTTACCGCCGACTCAATCGCCGCCGTCTTCCTCTATTAGCGAAAACTACTGCGTGGGCTTCGGTTGAATCGCAGCCGGCTTCTTGCTCCGCACCGCGCGCCGCGCCGCTGATGGAGGTGCGTACTTGGCCACTTCGTCGCTTGGCATCAGTTCCCGCCCCTCGCGAATCGCATCGAAGAAGTCGAAGACCGTCGGCATTGAGGTCACGCCCAATGTGCCATGCGCGTCGGGAAATTCTTTGTAAACGAAGTTGTTCAATCGCGGCTTTAAGTAGCTAACCAGATTTCGTGCGCCCGCATTCGTCGACAGGCGGTCTCGCCGCCCCTGCACATACATGTGCGGCAGGGTAGGGAACTGCTCGATCTTCATGCGGTCCATCATCATCGGTACCGCGCTGAATGCCGATCCTACCGCCGCCAGCCCGGCAAACCGTTCTGGATGCCGGTAACCCACTTGCCAAGTACCCATGCCGCCGGAGGAGTGGCCGGTTAGAAACACCTGATCCTGCCGCACCGGGTACATCGCCGATACGCGATCAATCAACTCAAGCACGTCCACATCTACTGCGCTGTCGCCGCTTGGAGACTTGCGCCGTCGCGGCGAAACCAGAATGTAGCCACGCTCGCGACCCAGTTTCTCAAACACTCGGTCCTGATTATCGAGTCTCACATAGCGGTCCGGGTAAGTGTTCTCATTGCCCGATTGGCCGTGCAGGGCAATCACCAGTGGATACTGTTTCTCGCGGTCAAACCCCTCAGGTACAATCAGGCGGAAGGGTTGAAACGTTCCGTCGGACGGAGAACGAAACGCCAGGTGCATGTCTCCGGTGCGCGTTGCGAACGGGTCCTCGCCCTTTTCCAGAGTTGCCATCAACTCGGCTACCAATTGCGTGTCTTTGATTGCATTGACCTTGGACGCAACCGGAACCCGGACCGTGACGCGCTTGCCCTTTACGATGCGTGTCCGCGCTACCGTCTGCGGTCCGCTCAATGCTTTCAATACGTAGTCGCTGGTATCCAGAACAGTGCGAGTGGAAAACGCCAGTTCGCCATCTGGTTCAAGTGCTTTGTGCAGCACTTCCAGGCGCTTCTTCAATTCGGCCGGCGATTCCGCGCGCGCGGGCCAAAAGCCCAGGCACAACACCGCCGACAGTGCTAAAGACTTATAAAATGAATGCAAGTAAGCAATTTAACACAATTGAAGCTTAGCGTCCAGGTAAATTTGGCACCCCGGGCCTGCGCTCAAATCGCAGGTTCCACAGCCGCTCACGGTGCAAGCGGAAGCCCACCACCTGTCCAGACTTCCGCTCGAAATCCAAGAGCCACGGGCCAACTTCAAATCGATCTTCGACGGCCTGCTGCAACGGGATCCGCCACCCCGCCGCATTCGTTATCACCAGCACGCCCTTTTCCACCCTCAAATCCCACGCTACCGCAAGTTCATCATTTACAAACCGGCCAATGTACTCGCCGGAATCGTGAGCGCGAGTTGCCGCTGGCATTCGTTGAAACCGGTTGGGCCGGTCGCCTTCCCAGCCCAGTTCCAAGGTGTCCTTCCCGCGACGGCGAAGGGTGAGGCCATCGCCGGCAAGCGCATGGTGCCCAAGCTCGCGCGAGAATACATGCGCTTCCCCCTGCAATGTGGCCGTCAGTTTATCGTCCTCTACCTTGGTCGTCAGCACGAACCCCTGCCGAGACTGCCACTTGCCCGCCAGATCAGCCGCTGGCTTGTGCATCGTTTTCCCAACTGTGCGCCCCGTTCCCAGATAAGCCTCGGCAATCTGCCGGGACAGCGAATTCGCATCCACATCGCCTCGATTGCACAAACAGACCACTGACAATCGCTCCTTCGGAAAATTCACCACGTCCGCCTGATACCCGCTAACTGAGCCGTTGTGCGAAAGCGTTTTCCGCCCCTGGAACCGGCCCCAGAACAAGCCTGAGGCATGTGGCAGCACCTCTCCCGTGCTCAATCGTGCGGGGACGTGAATCAACGTGGGAATCCCATTCATCCAGCGCAGCAAATCCGAGACGCTGGCATACACCCCGCCATCCCCAGTTGTCGCAGGCGGCGGTTCGCTCAGGTGAGGTTTGCCATCTCGCACCGAATAACCATGTGCCGGCGCAACAGCGGTTTCGCCTCCGCCCTGTATCCACGCACTCTTCATTCCATGCCTGGAAAAGATCTCCTTCTTCGCCAATGTGGCCATTGTCAGTCCGCTGGCGCGCTCCGCCAGCACAGCCAGCACCACGTAATCGGAATTGCTGTACTCATAGTCGCTGCCTGGTTCAAAGTTGAGACCACGCTGCGACCCCAGCACTCGAATCACTCCCTGGTTGTCGATCGGCTCGAGTTTTCCAGCCACTTCCCGCAGCGCGCCGTAGTCGCGCAACCCGCTGGTGTGATTCAAAAGCTGTTGCACAGTCACCTTGCCGCTGACTTCCCCAAGCTCCGGAATCCGAACTCCGGCGCGCGCATCAAGTCGCAGCTTGCCCTGTTCCACCAGTCCGTAAATCAGAGCTGCCGTGAACTGTTTCGAAACTGATGCCAGGTACATCGGCGTCTCCGTCGTTAATGGCCGCGCGCCATCCGCAGTCCCCACAGCGCCCTGATATGCCAGCTTGCCATCGCGCAGCACGCCGGCCGCACACCCCGGCCCATCGGCGGTCGCATACCTCTGTAGGATTCTGTCCACAGGCTCGCTGGCGATCAGAGGGAATACTGCCAGCAAATAAAGTGCAGATCTTCGTGGAATGCGTCGCATTCTCTCCAGTCTTGCACGAGCAATGCCACAGGCAATGCACGGCCAGCACATCGCAGTGAGCGTGTTATTCTGGCCTCAAATGAGGACCTCGCTGAACATCGAGGACGAAGCTTTCTACATGCTTAAGAAATGCTCTGAAGATCGCAATGTCTCGCTTGGGCGAGCCGCGTCTGACCTCATCCACCGCGGAGCACAGAGCCTTCCAAAGTTCAAAACCAGAAATGGCTGGGCACTCCTGGATGTTCCTTCGGGTTCACCGCCAGTTACGAATCAAATGATTGACGAGTGGGAAAAAGAGGATTTAGAGCAAGAGTACCAGCGCGCCATTTCTCCTCGACGTTAACCTGTTGGTTGCTATTGCCATGCTTGGTCATGAATTTCATGATCAGGTCCACAAGTGGTTTCGAGCCTATCCAGAGCGCTCTTGGGCGACGTGCCCCTTAACGCAAGCTGGCTTTCTGCGGATTGCGAGCCGCCGGCTTGGTGGATTGCGCTCCCACGTCAAGATGGCTCTTAAGCTGTTGGAGACCAACTGCCTCAGCCCTAATCATGAGTATTGGCCCGCTGAAATTGATTTGCGCGAATTGGGCGATGCGCACCGGCAACGATTGATCGGCCCGAACCAGGTTGCCGATATGCAGCTTTTGCTGCTCGCTCATCGCCATCCCGCACAACTGGCCACTTTCGACAAAGGCATCCGTGAATTAGCTGCCGCAACCCGTTACGTGGCGTCGGTTAGTCTCCTTTAGCACGGAATTCTTCTTCCCCAGGCGTTGAAGGTGCAGTCCCACATCCCCACCCAAATACGACACAATAGAAATGTCTCCATGAAAGAGTATTTTGCGTTTGATCGCGTTTTGAAGGATATCTTCCAAACGGATCGCTCCATGCTCATGGAATTCCTCACCGGCGGCGTACGCGTGCAGGAGTTTCTCAACGTCGAATTCCAACAGGTTATGGAACGACGCGCCGACCTCGTGGCTCTGCTGGAGGATGGCACCCTTTTTCACTCCGAACTGCAAGGCTATAATGATTCCGACATCGCCTGCCGCATGGGTATTTATGCGCTGCTGATGTGGCAGTGTCATCATCGGCCAATCAATCAGGTAGTCATTTACGCAGGCGCTCCGCCCATGAACATGCCCTCCCAACTCAACGTGGGTACCGTTCAGGTCAACCTTCGTTTGATCGATATCCGCGAGATCGAATGCGAAACCTTTCTCCGCGGCGACGCGCCTGGCGACCTTGCCCTCGCAATGCTCGCCAAGGGCGGCACGGAACACCTGGTTGAAATCCTCCGCCGTGCCTCCCAACTAACCGGCAATGCTCGCATTCGCGTCCTGACACAACTCATTCTGCTATCGGGGTTGCGTGGAATTTCCGAAAGACTGAAAATGGAGATGAAGCTTATGGGATCGTTCCAGATTGATATTCGCGAAAATGCAATCCTCCGCGAGGTATGGGAGGAGGTCCTTGCGGAAGGCGAAGCCAACGGTGAAGCTAGAGGCAAGGCGGCTGGTGAGCTTGCCGCGTTGTCGAAGACCTTGCGCTGGCAGTTGCAGGCCAAATTCCAGACGATTCCGGAATGGGCTGGCAACCGAATTGCTAACGCGACGGCCGCCGATTTGGAGCGCTGGTTCCAGAATTCGCTTACCGCCGAATCCATTGAAGCAGCCCTCTGCGACTGACGAAGAATTTGGCAGTTTTCCAAACTCCCAGTTCCGGGCAGCCCGTCAATTCTCCGAAGGCCGCTCCGCCCGCTCCACCGCCATCGTATCTACCGCCGCCCGGCCCGCCTCAAGCCGCAGTCCCAACTGCTGCCGCACTGCCGCATACAGATCCGGATGCTTTGGCGGCTCCGCTGCGGCGGGCAACATTCCGCCGAACTGGCTTCCATCCGCGGCCCATTCCAATTTGAAATCATAACGGCCCGCCATGCCCGTGCGATCAACCACGGGCCGCTCCAGTACTGACCGCTGCAGCAGCGAGGCGAAATCTCCTATCGATGCATTCTTCGCTGGCATCTCCACATGGTCCGGGAAAATGCTGTTCAGCAACGCCGGCTGATCCTCCTTGTCTCCCTCGCTTGACTTAAATTTAACGCCGTCCTTATCCACCGACAATAAATAAGCGGCCATGGTCTTCTTCTCCCAGTGAAACTCAATCTGGAAGCGCTCCTTCAGCAACTGCCGCAGCATCTTCATCTGTTCGCCTTGCGAAGGCCGGACTTCCCCCGGAGTAACCGCAACCACGTCATAACTATCTGTATCTATCCAGGCCGGCCCGCCTGAAATCAATCCATTCGGTAGGTTGTAGGCCGCTCCAAGCATCCGCTTCAGCGTATTGTTTCTCACCACGAGCCGGTTGCCGCTCTCCATCCGGATGAATCGTCCGCGCGTCCACTCGGGCGGGGTTCGCTTCACCGCTGCTACCTCAAAAGCGTCGAACTTGGGCCGCTGGCCATGCGCGGCAACCGCGAACAATAGAAATCCTAGCGCTCGAATTTTCACGGCGGAAATCATAAGGGCCTATTCTACTTTAAGTCCCGAGCGATTCGCTCTTCCCAAGCCTTGTTCGCGTAATATAGAAAACGTGACCCACGCCAAAACCTTCTTCGTCTCCGGCCGCGTCCAAGGCGTCGGCTACCGTTGGTTTGCTCAGAAATCGGCCACCGATCTCGGCCTTTCCGGCTTCACTCGCAATCTCGACGACGGCCGGGTAGAAGTCTATGCCGTCGGTACCGAAGCCCAACTTAACGACCTGAACGGCCTGCTTTGGAAGGGCCCGCGCTTCGCCGACGTACGCGGCGTGGAAGTGATCGAGGCGCAAATGGTAAACTACAATGGCTTCCGCATCTCATGATTAACCTCAAACAACTCATCCGTGAAGTTCCGGACTTCCCCAAACCCGGCATCAATTTCTACGACATCACCACCCTGCTCAAAGACCCCGCCGGCCTGAAGCAGACCATCGACAACTTCCGCGCCCACTACGAAGGCCAGAAGATCGATGTCGTCGTCGGCATCGAAGCCCGCGGCTACTTCTTCGCCCCCACCCTCGCTTACGCCATGGGCGCCGGCTTTGTCCCCGTCCGCAAGCCGAAAAAACTGCCCGCAGCTGTCGAATTTGTCGAATATGCGCTGGAATACGGCACTGACCGCCTGGAGATTCACAAGGACGCCATCCTGCCTGGCCAAAACGTGCTCATCATTGATGACGTGCTGGCAACCGGAGGCACCGCCGCGGCCGTAGCCTCGCTCGTAGAAAAAATCGGTGGCAAAGTAGTTGGTATGGGCTTCGTTCTGGAACTGGACTTCCTAAACGGCAAAGACAAACTGAGTGACCGCCCCATCTATTCGCAGCTCCATTACTAACAACGCTATTTATCCGTGTCCATCCGTGTGCATCCGTGGCTAAAGAGTCCGTCCTCATGACAAGAACCGTAAAACTCGCCGCCCTGGCCAAGTTGAATCTGGGGCTCAAAGTCCTCCACAAAAGGCCCGACAACTACCACGAGCTGCGCACCGTTTTTCAGACCATCTCGTTGGCCGACACCATCGAGATCGCCTACACCCCGTCGCGCTTCAACAAATTCGTCATCGAATCTGGCGACGACATCCCCAACAACCTCATCATTAAGGCGGCCATCGCAATCATGGAGGCCACCAACGCCAAAGGCGACGTCCGTTTTAAGCTCACCAAGAAAATCCCCATGGGTGGGGGCTTGGGCGGCGGCTCTACCGATGCCGCGGCGGTCTTTCTCGCACTGCCCGCCTTGACCGGCCGCAATCTGCCGCTCGATAAGCTCACCGAACTTGCCGCCGGGCTCGGCAGCGACATCCCGTTTTTCCTGTTGGGCGGCACCGCGCTAGGTATCGGACGCGGCACGGAGCTCTATCCGCTGCCCGAAATGCCCGCCCTGAACGCATTGGTCGTTGCCCCGCATGTGCATGTATCTACACCGGATGCGTATCGCGCGCTGAAACGCAAATTGACAACAGACCTGCCTTTTCAGTACATTAGTAGTTTCCAGTCTCGTGTCTGGAGTCTTGGGGAGCAGTATTGCGAGAACGATTTTCAATCCGTTGTCTTCGAGCAGTATCCTCACCTTAAATCGATTCAGCGAAAACTAACGAAGCTCGGTGCCAAACCGGCGATGTTAACCGGGAGTGGAGCTGCTTTGTTTGGAGTTTTCGACTCTAGTCAGGCTGTTAAGGTAGCTTTGCCCGCCTTTGCGCGGGAACGGGCCTACCCTGTCGTGTTCGTGGGACGCAACCGCTATCGCACCATGTGGCGGCGGCAATTAAAGGATCATGTGCTTGGAGAAGTATGGCCGCCCCAAAGCCGGTACGCTCGATGAGATCGGATAGATTAAAAGTATTCACGGGCAATTCGAACCCAACGCTCGCCGCGGAGATCTGCGCGTGTCTAGGCGTGCCGCTGGGCTCTGCCCCCGTGCGTAGTTTTGCCGATGGCGAAGTCTATCTGCAGATCAAGGAAAACGTTCGTGGTGCTGACGTCTTCGTTGTGCAGTCAACCTGCACTCCAGTTGACCGCCACATCATGGAGCTGCTGCTGCTCACCGATGCACTCAAGCGCGCCTCGGCCGAACGCATCACCGCCGTGATCCCTTACTTCGGTTACGCCCGCCAGGATCGCAAAGACAAACCCCGCGTCCCCATCTCAGCCAAACTCGTTGCCAGCATCATTGAACGTGCCGGCGCCGACCGCGTCCTCGCTCTTGATCTGCACGCCGCGCCCATTCAGGGCTTCTTCGACGTCCCGGTCGATCACCTCTTTGCCGCTCCCGTCATGGTGGAGTATTTCCGCAATCTGAAGACCCCCGACCTCACCGTTGTCTCGCCCGATGCAGGCGGCGTGGAGCGCGCCCGTGCGTTTGCAAAACGCCTGGATGCGCCGCTGGCTATCATCGACAAGCGCCGCGAAGAAGCCAACGTGGCCGAAGTGATGCACGTCATCGGCGATGTGGAAGGCCGCAACTGCCTGATGGTCGATGATCTCATCGACACTGCCGGCACCCTGGTGAAAGGCGCTGAAGCACTGGTTGCCCATGGCGCGAAATTTATCACCGCCTGCGCCACCCACGCCGTGCTGTCCGGCCCGGCCGTGGAGCGCATCACCAATTCGAACATCGATCAGGTCGTGTTCAGCAATTCCATTCCTCTGAAAGAGGAAGCCCGCCTGTGCGGCAAAATCAAGACTCTGTCCGTGGCGGCTTTGTTAGCCCGCGCCATTGAGTCCATCCACGAAGAAACCTCCGTAAGCGGGTTATTCGTATGAGTTTGAATTTATCGGCAACCGCTCCCTTACGGTCGCGGCTCGGTCAGCGGCAGAATGCCCACACCGAGCCGTGACCGTAAGGGAGCGGTGCCGCGAATCAGTTTTAAGTTCGAGTTTGAGGAGTTTGTATGAGAAAAGATATCACCATCATCGCAGAAGAGCGTCCGGCACGCGGCAAGAACGAAGCGCGCCGTCTTCGCGTTAAAGGGCTTACCCCCGCCATTGTGTATGGCGTGAGCAAGGAGCCCGTCGCCGTTGCCGTCAGTCCGAAGGAAGTCAACAAGATTCTCCATTCCGCTACCGGCCACAACACCATTTTCAACGTCGCGGTTCAGGGCGGCGAAAGCGAGCCGGTCATGATTGTAGACTGGCAGAACGATCCCATCAAGGGCCGTCTCCTCCACGTTGACTTGAAGCGTATCGATCTCACCAAGCCGATCATCGTCATGGTTCCGATCGTCTGTGTTGGCGATCCTAAGGGCGTCAAACTGCAGGGCGGCTTGATGGAACTCATCACCCGTGAAGTGGAAATCGAATGCCTGCCCGACGAAATTCCTGACAAGTTCACCGTCGAAGTGGGCGACCTCATGATCGGCCAGAGCAAGCGCGCCAGCGACCTCGCCATGAGCGCTTCCATGTCGCTCGTCAGCAATGGTGACATGGTTCTTGCACACGTCATCGCGCTGCGTGCCGAAGCCGCCGCAACCGACGCCGCTGCCGTCGCCGAGCCCGAAGTAGTGAAGAAGGGCAAGAAGGACGAAGCCAAGCCTGCTGCTGCTGCCGGCGACAAGAAGGCTGCTGCACCGGCCGCGAAGAAGAAATAATAGCCTGTGCCAGACGAGCCGAAAACCTGGCTTGTGGCGGGCCTGGGAAACCCTGGGCCCGAATACGAACTTACACCGCACAATCTCGGGTTTTTGGCTGTCGATCGTCTGGCCGTGCGCAATGGGGTCCGCATTACGCGGCCCGAATCGCAGGCCCTCACCGGTTTGGGCAAGGTAGGCAACTCGCCAGTCATCCTGGCTAAGCCGCAGACCTTCATGAACCGCAGCGGGGCCAGCGTACGTGACCTGCTTGCCAGGTACGAACTCAGCGCGGCTAATTTGATTTTGGTTTATGACGAATTGGCGCTCGAATGGAACAGCCTGCGCCTCCGCCCCAAGGGATCGTCGGCCGGACATAACGGTGTCAAGAGCGTCATCGGTAGTTTAGGTACTGAAGAGTTTGCCCGCGTTCGCGTGGGCATCCGTCCGGAGCATGCGCTTTCCGGAAACGCGGATTTTGTGCTCGCACCTCTAAGGCGGGCGCAGATGTTGGAATTGGATGCTCTGCTTGACACGGTGTGCCAGGCAGTCGAATCCATAATTGCTGAAGGCGTCGAAAAGTCCATGGCGAAATACAATCGCCGCGCCCAAGGCTCAAAAGAGGAAGAATGAGAATTTACGAAGAGTTGTTCATCGTGAAATCCTCCACTCCTGAAGAAGAAGTGGATGCATTGATCGAACAGATGAAAGGCGTAGTAACCCATGCCGGCGGCACCATCGATAAAGCCGACCGTTGGGGAACACGCCGTCTTGCTTATCGCGTCGCGAAGCAGAGCGAAGGACTGTATATCTTAATGCAGTTCACCGCTGCCGCTTCCGTTGTGAAGGAATTGGAACGCCGCCTGCGCGTAGCAGACCCGGTTATCAAATTCATCACTGTGCGCATTGACGAAAAGCTGAAAAAGATCGAAAAGCGCAAGAAGATCCGCGAAAAGCGCGCTCACCGCAAACCCGCGCCTGCCGCTGCTCCCGCATTGCCGACCGCTGAGCAATTGATGGCTCAGGGTTCCGGCGCAATGCCTGGCGCTCCGGCCCCAGGCGCGCCCATGCCCGTTGTGCCCACACCCGCCGCTCCGGCTCCTGCCGCCCCGGCTGCTGCCCCTGCCGCGGAGAAGGAATAAAGGAGGATCACGAACATGGAAGAACGTAAAGGCGGACGTCCAATCAGCGGCTCTATGCGGCCCACCGGCGGCGACAAAGCGATCGTCACTGGCAAGAAACAATATTTCCGGCGCAAAAAAGTGTGCCGTTTCTGCGTGGAAAAGATCGACGACATCAACTACAAGGATGTGAAGTTGCTCGGCTCGTTCATCTCCGAACGCGGCAAGATCACCCCGCGCCGCATTTCTGGCGTGTGCGCGCCTCATCAGCGCCGGCTCGCCGAATCGATCAAACAGGCCCGTAACATCGCACTGCTGCCGTTCGCGGCAGCGTCCTAAGGAGCATCGTCATGGAAGTCATTTTAAGAGAAGATATCGAAAAACTCGGATCCAGAGGCGACGTGGTGAAGGTTACTCCGGGCTATGCCCGGAATTTCCTATTGCCCAAGCGCCTGGCTGTTGCGGCTACGGATTCCAACAAGAAGATCGTCGAGCAGGAGCGCTCCGCCCATCTTCGCCGCGATGCGAAGAAGCAGTCGGACGCCGAAGAACTCGGCAAGCTCATGTCCACGGTTGTCATCGTAATCAAACAGAAAGCCGGCGAAAACGACCAGCTGTTTGGTTCGGTTACCTCCAAGGACATCGCGGAAGCTCTGGAAGCGCAGAAGTATACGGTTGACCGTAAGAACATTCTGCTGCCTGAGCCCATCAAAACGCTTGGCGAACACAAGGTCGGAATCAAACTGCACAAAGCGGTAACGATCGAGATCCCTGTCAACGTCGTCAAAGAAGAAGAATAACGCTATGGCTTACTTCGACCTTACTGGACAAACCGCGATCGTTACCGGCGCCGCAACAGGCATCGGGGAAGCGATCGCACGCCGCTTGAGCGGCGCTGGCGCAACCGTTGCCATCGCTGATTTGAACTTCGATGCAGCTGCTGCTACCGCGGCTACGATCGAACGTGCGTTTCCCGTGCAGGTCGATGTAACCGACTCCGCATCCGTGGACCGCGCCGTGGCCATGGTTCTAGCAAAGACCGGACAGATCGACGTCCTGGTTAATAACGCTGGAATCGCCGGCACGGCCGGTCCGCTTACCGATCAAACCAACGAAGCCTGGCAGAAGACCATCGACGTGAATATGAACGGCGTCTTCTTCTGCTGCCGCGCCGTGGCCGCCCACATGAAGGGCCGCCAGTACGGCCGCATCGTCAACATCGCCTCGATTGCCGGCAAAGAAGGCAATCCGATGATGACTGGCTACTCGGCCACCAAGGCCGCCGTCATCGGCTTCACCAAAGCCATTGGCAAGGAATTCGCCACCGATGGCATTTGCGTCAACGCAGTTTCGCCCGCAGTGATCCGTACCAAAATTCTGGATCAACTGCCGGAAGCGCAAATCAAATACATGACGGACAAGATTCCCATGCGCCGCACTGGAACCACCGAGGAAATTGCAGCCGTTGTGCACTTTCTAGCCAGCCCGGATTGCAGCTTCGTAACCGCGCAATGCTATGATGCAAGCGGTGGGCGGGCAACTTACTAACAAAGCTTAAATGTATATTTCTCCACGAGATTACGACCGGGTTCTGCTGCGGCATCTGATTGAAGCCGCCGGAGCAGGTCATATCGGCATTGACCAACGTCTGGTCGCCGCCATCGTCCAAACGCCGGATGTGGCCGACAAACTCACCGAGCATACCGTTGATGATCTGGCCGAAACGCACGTCGATCTGCTCCCGTTGTTCTTTGACCTCTACCGCCAGCTGGGGGGCGTTCCCGCGACCTGTTTTTACGTAACCCTGCTTGCCGTTGAAGCTCACCACGACTTTCCCGAATTCTTTGAGGCCGTAGCTGAACTGGGCGAGGGTGGCATTGATCCGCTGCTTGAATTCGCCTCCTCAGAAGAGGGGCGGGAACTGGGTGCCGAAATCGCCTTTATGCTCGCCGCGCTGCAGGTGATCGATCCGCGCGTCGAACTGTTCCTGTTGAAGCGTCTCGATATCGATCCGTGGGACACCGCCATCAGCATGGGGCTCTATCGCGATCCGGCCTTGAAGCCAGTCCTGGAGCATAAGCTGCGCTCGCTCAAACCCACCGATCCACATTATGAGGAAACGGTCCAGGCGCTGGAAAGCGCCATCGAACAGTTGGTCACGCCGGTGGTCATTGAGCCCCACGACCCGTTCGACATCTACTCTCGTTACCCGGCTGAAGCCAGTCCGCAGTTCGATGCGATTGATCCCGAAACGCTCCTCCAATTCCTGGAAAGCGATACACCGCATTACCGCGCCGAAGCGGCACGCATCTTGGGGACCGAAGAGCCCGAACAGAACATCTGCGAAGCCCTGCTACAACTCGCCAAGTCGGACCCGCACGTGCTTGTCCGCAGCGCTGCGCTGGAATCGCTTTCAAGCTATGCCGACCGCAAGCCGGTGCATGACGTTCTCTACGCCAAGCTCACTGATACCTCCGCTTCGCTAGAAGAACAGAGCGCGAGCGTGGTTGGTCTGGCTGAGTTGCATCCATCGGATCCGCAGTTGAAGGCCCATTTCCTGCGCTTCTACGAAATTCCAGAGACGCGCGCCAACGCCCTGCGCGCCATGTGCCGTTCGCTCGACCCGGCCTTCGGTGTCTATTTTCCTAAACACCTGGAAGATGCCAATGCGCAGGTTCAATTGGAAGCCATCGGCGGCATCGGCCTGTTGCAGGTTGGCGGCGCGGCCCCGCAGTTGAAGAAGTTTTTCGATAGCGACACGCTGCGCACTCCGGCATTATTTTCCTATGCCCTCGCATTGCCCGGCATCCAATCGCGCAAGGGCATGAAGGTGCTGTTCGATCAGATTGAGAACGACGCCTATGGCCTCAGCAGCGATGAAGTCGAATTGGTGGAAAACGCTCTTGACCAGCGCATGCTCCACGGCGGCCAGCAGCCCGTCTTCTCCAAGCACGATCACGGTCACGATCATGGCCCCGTTGAAAAAGTGACGCCCGTGGTCTCCGGCCCCAAAATAGGCCGCAACGATCCCTGCCCCTGCGGCAGCGGCAAGAAGTACAAGAAGTGCTGCGGCCAGTAGCGGCTTTGTAGACTTTGGATCAGCAGACGAGTCTCTAAATCTATTCGGCTGTTCTTTTGGTTAGTATTCGCCTGAAACATATTCCAGCCTTTCACAGCTTCCAATCCCACGCATGGTATATTTAAAAGAACAGTCTTCTGGCCGGAGGATTCCATATTCTTCCCCTCGTAGCGGGCCCGAATACACAACGTAACGGCAGTTCTTCCAACGTTCTTTCCACGAGGCGACCATGGGTGAGATTTTAGAAAAAACAGGCTGTTCCGATGAGGAAACCACGGCAGGCAGTTACTTTGTATCCAACTACCCGCCCTATTCTTTCTGGAATCGCGAAGCCGCCGCCGATGCCCAGGCCGTGCTCAACCGGCCGCCGGCGATCGACTCTCCGCTGGGTGTCTACATCCACATCCCTTTCTGCCGCAAACGCTGCCACTTCTGCTATTTCAAGGTCTATACCGATAAGAACGCCGACGAAGTGGAACGCTACATCGACGCCGCGATTCAGGAGATCGAACTCTACGCAGCCAAGCCTTTCATCGGTGGACGAAAGCCAAGCTTCGTCTACTTCGGCGGTGGCACGCCGTCCTACATTTCGTCGAAGCAGTTGACCCGGCTAGCGGAAGGCATGAAGCGCGCTTTGCCGTGGGATCAGGCGCAGGAAGTGGCGTTCGAATGCGAACCCGGCACCATCACGGAAGGCAAGCTGCAGGCGATCAAGGATCTGGGGATCACGCGCATCAGCCTCGGCATCGAAAACTTTGACGACGAAATTCTCAAGGCCAACGGCCGGGCCCATCTTTCGCGCGAGATTGACCGCTGCTACGACTTCGCCCGCTCCATCGGCTTTCAACAGATCAACATCGATCTGATCGCCGGCATGGTTGGCGAAACGCCCGAGAACTGGAAAGAGTGCGTACGCCGCACCATCGCCATGTCGCCTGAAAGCGTCACGGTGTACCAGATGGAAGTCCCTTACAACACCACCATGTTTAAGGAGATGAAAGTGTTTGGAGCAAGCGTGGCGCCGGTTGCCACCTGGAAAACCAAACGCGAATGGGTCGCCTATGCGTTCTCGGAAATGGAGAAAGCAGGCTACACCGTGGGCAGTGCTTACACCGCGGTGAAGGACCCTGCGAAGACCAAGTTTCTGTACCGCGACATGCTGTGGGCGGGCGCCGATATGATCGGCCTGGGCGTGGCCAGCTTCTCGCACATTCAAGGCACGCACTTCCAGAACGATACTGAGTTTGACTCCTATTGCAACGCCATGAGCACGGGCGAACTGCCTGTCTATCGAGCCCTCACGCCCTCGAACGAAGAGCGCATGATCCGCGAGTTTATTCTGCAGATGAAGCTCGGCCGCGTGCGCCGCGCTTACTTCCAGGAAAAATACGGCGTCGATATTCACCAGCGCTTTGCCGACGATCTTGCCGTGCTGCAGCAGCAGGGCCACTTGACCGTGACCGATGAAGGTCTGCAATACTCGCGCGACGGACTGCTCCAGGTGGATAGCCTGCTGCATCGCTTCTTCCTGCCGCGTCATCAGGCGGTAGGAGCCAAATAGTGATCGCGGACCGGAACGCCGATCGCGCGTATATCGAAGCGCACCAAATCGAAAAACTTAGCGCGCTGCTCTCCGAAGTGTGCCGGACCAACCCCTTCTACCGGCAGAAGCTGCAAGGCTTGGCTGCCACTTCACTTCTTTCCAATCTGCCGTTCACACTCAAGAAAGAACTGATCGACGACCAAGCTGCCCATCCGCCGTTCGGCTCGAACCTGACTTACCCCGTTGAGCGTTATTCGCGCTTCTGCCAGACCTCTGCCACCACTGGCAAGCCGATGCGCTGGCTTGATACGCCGGAGAGTTGGAACTGGATGCTCGGCCAATGGGAACGCGTGTTCGACGAAGCCGGCGTGACTGCCGCGGACCGCATCTTTTTCGCCTTCTCCTTCGGCCCCTTCCTCGGCTTCTGGACAGCCTTCGATGCCGCGGCCCGCATGGGCTGCCTGTGCATCCCAGGAGGCGGCATGCGCAGTTCGGCCCGGCTGGCCACCATGATCGATTCCGCGTCGACTGTGCTCTGCTGTACGCCTACCTATGCCATCCGGCTGGCCGAAGCCGCGGCGGAAGAGAATATCGACTTGCCGGCTTGCCACATCCGGAAAATCGTTGTTGCAGGCGAGCCCGGTGGCAGCATTCCAGCCACGCGCAGCCTGATTGAAAAACTCTGGAACGGGGCCACGGTGATCGACCACCATGGCATGAGCGAAGTCGGCCCGGTCAGCTTCGGATGCCCGGCGCGTCACGACGTGCTGCACATTATCGAGTCCGCGTATATTCCCGAAGTGTTGGACTCACTGACCGATGCTGCTGTCCCTGCTGGTGGCACCGGCGAACTGGTGCTGACCAGTCTTGGCCGCGCCGGCTCGCCTTTGATCCGCTATCGCACGGGTGACATCGTGCAGCGCGCGGCCGCTGAACCCTGCGCCTGCGGCAGTTATGAAATGGCGCTCGAAGGCGGGATCCTTGGCCGCACCGACGACATGGTGTTTGTGCGCGGCGTCAACGTTTATCCGCGGGCGGTCGAAGAGATCATGCGATCCTTTGACCAGGTGGCGGAATTTCGTGTGGAGATCGACCGCAGCCACGCGCTGACGGAGCTTCGCATTCAGGTGGAGTTGGAGCCTGGCACTGCTGACGCCGCAAATGTCGGCCATCACATTGAAGTGGCGCTGAAAGATTCGCTCGCCTTGCGCATCCCCATCTCCATCGTGCCAGCCGGGACATTGCCGCGCTTTGAGATGAAGGCGCGGCGCTGGGTCCGCCTGTAAGATATACTGCCATTGATGAAATTCTTCCTGTTGTTCCTCAGCGCTGCGGCGTTCGCGCAGCAAAGCACCATCAACGTCGATAACGATCTGATCAAAGTGCTGACCGTCACGCAGCCCGTTGGCGCCAAGAGCAAGCTGCATGAGCACAAGGTGAACCGGGTGATGATCTACCCCACTGCGGGCGGCCAGACGCTACGCTTTGATGACGGCCACGTGGAAAATCAAAAGTGGAAAGCTGGCGGCGTGGCGTGGAGTCCGGCCGGCGGCAAGCATACAAGCGAGAATCCCACCAAGATCGACAATCACCTGATCGAAGTCGAACTGAAGAAGCCTGGGCCTTCCACGCCCGCGGCGTTCTCAGCGATGGACCCGGTGAAACTGGCGCCGAAAAACTACAAGGTGGAATTCGATAATCCGCAGGTGCGCGTGCTGCGCGTGAAGATCGGCCCCAAGCAGAGCGTGCCGATGCATGAGCACGGCCTTCCGCGAGTGGTTGTGTATTTGTCGGATCAGGATTTCAAGATCACTACGGAGGATGGCAAGGTGGAGCTTGCGAAGCACAAGGCAGGCGATGTGAGCTATGCCGGCAAAGCGCGCCACAAGGAAGAGAATCTGGGCGGGAAAGAGTTTGAAGTCCTGGTGGTAGAAATAAAGTAGCCCGACGTGCGGCTGATTGGTAATCTACTTCCACTCGTTTTTCACTATGACGCTTTCTTGAGTTAGTATTCGCACAGGCGAATCGCCTGCGCCACCCACGCGCCATCCAATGTAAGATGGCCCCAGGCTTACACCCGGGGCCACTTCGTTCTTTCGTTACAGCTTACCTGGCGCCGTCCGTTTCGAAATCACGTGGTCGATCAGACCATACTCCAAAGCCTGTTGCGGCTCCAGAATATAATCGCGGTCCACGTCGCGGGCGACCTTTTCAATCGACTGGCCGGCCGCATCAGCAAGAATCCCATTGAGCGTCTCGCGCATGCGCAGAATCTCTTTGGCATAAATGTCAATGTCGGTGGCCTGTCCAGCCAGGCCGCTCATCGAGGGCTGGTGGATCAGGATTCGCGAATGTGGCAGGCTGAAGCGTTTGCCTTTTGTTCCGCAGGCAAGCAACACAGCGCCCATACTGGCGGCCTGGCCTACGCAGTAGGTTACGATGTCGGGCTCCACCAGACGCATGGTGTCCAGAATGGCAAGTCCTGCCGTGATGGATCCACCGGGTGAATTGATGTACAGCGAGATATCGCGCTCCGGATCTTCGGAGGCAAGAAACAGCATTTGCGCGATGATCAGGTTTGCGACGTTGTCGTCAATCGGGGTCCCAAGGAAGATAATGTTTTCCTTCAGCAGGCGAGAATAGATATCGAAAGCTCGCTCGCCCCTGGAGGTCTGTTCCACCACCATTGGGACCAATACGGAATTATGCATGGCTTGTCCTTTACTCAGCTCTTTTTGCGGCCACTGGCCTTGGTCTTCTTCTTATCAGCGGTTCGCCGCTTGACCGCGGCGGCTTCGGCGAGCACCGCGATCGTGGTCCGGTCCAGATACTCCATGATACCGCTCCGAAGCGGTTTCCAGCTATCGTGCATTGGGCACGGCGTTGTATCGGTGCATTCCGAGAACCCGGCGATGCAACGCGGTTCCTCATCCTCGCCGTCCACTATGGCGACAATGCGGCGCAGTGTCAGCTCCGATGGCGGAACCCTGAGCGAGAATCCGCCCGTAGGCCCCTTATTGGAACGCAGGATTCGTTCGCGCGTTAGTTGTTGTAGTATTTTAAGTAAGAATGGTGTAGGTGCGCCCGTTCGTTCGGCGATGTGTTTGCCCATGCCAAAAGAGCCGGGCTCCAGTACCGCCATATCGATGCACGCCCTGATTGCGTACTCCGCTGCTCGCGAAAAGATCATTTGAACTCCCCCAATAAGATCTTATGATATTTTGATATGGAATTGGGAGACCCATCTTTTGAGGCTCCTCCCATTCCAGCACGGAAAGCGATATGATACTGATAAAGCTATCAGCGCGTGATATGCGTAGACCCTTTCGTAGGTCCACTTCGAATACGCCGGACAAGGAGATCCAGTATTAACGGATTGCCTGAGCTGTCCGATAAGCAGGGTGTGGTTAAATTTCGGGCGAAGACTACCGATAGTCACTTTGGGGCATGAGAATACTAATCGCAGATGACAACGCAGTTTCCCGGCGCGTGCTGGAAGCATCGCTGCAGAACTGGGACTACGAGGTGATCTCGGTGGACGATGGCCAGGCCGCCTGGGATGTGTTTCAATCCGACGATGCGCCGCGGCTTGCCATTCTCGATTGGGAGATGCCCGAACTTACCGGTCCGGAAGTTTGCAGCATGGTCCGGCAGCGTAATCGCGACACTTACACGTACATTCTTCTTCTCACTTCGAAGAATGAAAAGAAAGACCTGATCGAAGGCATGAATGCCGGCGCCGACGATTACATCGCCAAGCCCTTCGATCAACAGGAACTGCGCGTGCGGCTGCGCGCCGGCCAGAGAATTATTGACCTGCAGGACGATCTGTTGGTGGCGCGCGAAGCGCTTCGACAGCAGGCCACCCACGATTCGCTCACGGGCCTGAAGAATCGCGGCACGATCGTAGAAATGCTGCATATGGAGATGGCTCGCGATCAACGAATGCACGATGGCCTTGGCCTGGTGATTCTGGATCTGGACCTGTTCAAGCGGATCAACGATACTTATGGCCACGCGGCTGGGGATACAGTGCTGAAGGAATGTGCAAACCGCATGGCTTCCTGTGTCAGGGACTACGACTCCATCGGCCGCTACGGGGGCGAAGAATTTTTGATCGTCCTGCCCGGTTGCGACGAGCACTGCACGGTGGCTCAAGCCGAGCGAATGCTGAGCGCGATTCGAACCGAACCCATCATGCTTGAAAGCGGCCCAGTGTTCGTTACCGCTAGTCTGGGAGCTACCAATCTGGTAAGTGGCGTTTCCGGCGATAAGCTGATCCAAATTGCCGACGATGCCTTATACCGTGCCAAGCACAACGGAAGAAACCGCGTAGAGTTTATCGATGCGAACATCGCTGCTTCCGAAGCTCCGATAGGTTCTGGCCGCATCGCCGGACGCGCTTAGCGTGGCGCAAAGACTTGTGTCTGCCGCGCCGAGTCTCGTCTCGGCGCGTTATTTACATCTCCAAGATAGGAAACTCGGATTTGCGGGAGAGGCCAAAACCAAACGTCTCGACACGAATGTGGAGACGGCAGACACGAGTGTCCGCGCCACAAGATCTCCAACTAAGCCGACTCTGCGGCTTTCCTGTCCAAGTAACGCTGCCGGCAGTCCACAATTGCATGGCGGGCATCCTTGGGATCGCCCCAGCCGTTCATCTTCGTCACGCGGCCTTCCAACTCCTTATAGATCGTAAAGAAATGCTCGATCTCGCGCCGCACATGCGGGAAAATCTGATCCATTGTATGGATCTGATCGTAGCGCGGATTCTTGGTGGGAACGGCGAGGATCTTCTGGTCGCCCTCAGCGTTGTCGATCATGTTCAGCACGCCAACGGGCCGCACTTCAATCAGGCAACCGGTAAAGCTTGGTTCCTGCACCAGCACCAGTACATCCAGCGGATCGTCGTCTTCCGCTATTGTGCCAGGGACAAATCCATAGTCCCCGGGGTAGTGCATTGGAGAGTATAGCGCCCGGTCGAGGCGGAAAACTCCGAGCTTACCATCGTATTCGATCTTGTTGGACGAGTTCTTGGGGATCTCGACAATCATCCGGACGATCTCGGGCGACTCGGGGCCGGGATCCATGTCGTAAAAAGAAGAGTGCACGTGCTCAGAGTAGCAAAAAGCAGTGCACCCTTGGAATACCCGCTAGCACAGGTTATTTCGCGGCGGCGCAAGTCTCCATTGATTTCTTTTCTTTGTAGCACTTGCCTACTGCATTCAACGCCTCGTTTTCCTTGGTCGGTTTAGCCGTGCTGTGGCAGGTGGCGCAGGGCTTCTTTTCTTTCTTTGTGTACTCCATCTTTGCTTCGGTAGGTTTCACGTTAATAGTAAGGCCCGCAACTACGATTGCCACGGGAATTAAGAATCGAGCGAATTTCATATGAGCTCCTTATAAAAGCACACAGGCCGCTTCGACATTGCCGGGCGTCGAAGAAGGACTGTTATGCGCATATCGAATAAGAGAGAAACGAATCTCTTAATATTAAAATACCACGGAGCTATAATCAGTGATAGCCCCCTATGAGAAAAACACTTTTAGCCACCCTTCCCATCCTGTTGCTTGCCGCATGCGGCGGCGAGAAGAAAGAAGAGGTGAAGTCTGTCTCCGCCCCAGCGGCCGCGCCTACCATGACCGTGGATGCAGCGACCGCCGCCAGCATTACCGGCAAGGCCATCTTCAGCGGCGAAAAGCCCAAGCGCATGGCGATCAGCATGGACGCGGTCCCCAACTGCGCGCGCCAGCATGAAAAGCCGCTGCTGGCCGAAGACGCAATTGTTGGAGCCGGCGGTGCACTTGCGAATGTGTTCGTCTATGTGAAGGAAGGGCTGCCGGCGGGCAATTGGCCGATGCCGCAAATGCCCGTCGACCTCGACCAAAAAGGCTGCGTCTACAGCCCGCATGTACTGGGCGTGATGGTGGGCCAGGGGCTGGCGATCTCAAATAGCGATCCAACAAACCACAACGTGCATCCCATGCCGCGCAGCAACAAGGAGTGGAACGAATCTCAGCCGCCTCAGTCCGACAAAAAGTTGAAGACCTTCGACAAGCCAGAGGTCGGGATTCTTTTCAAATGCAATGTCCATCCCTGGATGCGCGCGTATGTCAGCGTGCTGCAGCATCCGTTTTTCGCTGTTACCGCCGAGGACGGAACGTTCTCTATCAAGGGCCTGCCGCCGGGAGATTACACGCTTGAAGCCTGGCACGAAAAGTTCGGCACGCAGCAGTTGAAGCTGAAGGTGGAAGCGAAGGATTCGAAGACGGCGGAGTTCACGTTTAAGCAGTAGGACGGACGTGATCAAAATTGTGAATTGTCGCGACGCAAACGTCAGTGCAGTCTGCGGGCCAGTTTCGCAATGTGGCTATATGTGGCTATAATTAGAATATGGAGACTGGAATACGCACCTTGAAGGACAACCTCAGCCTGTACATCCGGCGTGTCGAAGCCGGTGAGCGTGTCGTCGTTACAGCGCATGGGCGAGTTGTGGCGGAGCTCGTTCCGCCGGCTGCTGGCCGGTCAAGCAGGACTAGCCAATTCGAAAGGCTCATTGCTTCTGGTGTGATCACGGCGCCAAGCGAGGCCGGTGACCCTTTGGAAAACTGTCCCAAGATTGGCCTTCCTAAGGGAACGGCCGCCGCTCTGATTGACTACGACCGTGGCGAAGCCTAAACATGTTCCCATCCGCCGGACTCGGCTGGCCGTTGGTTCAGCCGCCGCCAAGGGCACTGTTATCCTGCCCGATACGGAATCCATGCGCTACATTGAATCAAGCGCTTTGGTCGCGGCCGTGCTTGAGGGCGATGCCTCCGCTATCGCCTCAATTCGAGCCCAAGGTCAGAGAGTCACGTCGGCTCTTACCTTGGCCGAAGCCAGTCGAGCCGTGCTTCGTGCCCGGCTCTCCGGAAGGATCACTGCGCAGCAGGAGAGGGCTGCCATGCTCACGCTGCAGAAATTTACCCAGCGTTGTCATGTCGTGAGCGTCACGGAAGCCATCCTTGCCCAAGTTGGCCGTAGGTTCCCCGTCGAGCCGGTCCGAACTTTGGATGCGATTCACCTTGCCACGGCGGAAGCCTTGGGCGATCCGCCTGCTCTCGTCACAATGATAACTCGAGACAATCGCGTTCGAGACAACGCCATTGCTCTGGGCTATCCCGTTGAATGACAGGGTAGCGATGTAGCCCACATCCTCCACTAGTTAAGTGCTGTCGACCTGCTTCCGGGTCTTTAGAATTCTGCAACTCGTATCGACTCTCCGCCGTCCTCCTGACACAACCGTTTGCCCGATCTGCTTCGGTATTTCCAACATTGGCGCTCGAAGACGACGCTTCTCCAAACCCGAATCGCAACCCTCTCCGCGGCATCCAACAACCAAGCCCCACGCCAAAGACGTAGTATCATGGAATGTGGGGCGGATTGTGGCCGCCCCATTCCTTTCGTAAAATATGGACAAACCCTGGCTGCCCCGCTATGCCCTTCTGGCTGCGGCAAGCTCGCTGATTTTATTGATTACCGGCGCTGTCACTGCACCTGACACGACGGCCTACCTGCGCATTTTGGGGGCAGTTGGCGTTCTCTCGCTTGGCCTGTTGGCCGGGGCGCGGAAGACCGCCGCAGCGCGCAGCAGTGTTCTGTTTTTTTCGCTCGTCGTTGTCGATGGTTTCCTTGCCGGCATGTTCGCGGAATACCCCAAGCTGGCTGGAGTAGCCCATTCCTGTGTGCTTTGCGGAAGTTTTTCCATGGCCGTCATGTCGGCCGTCCGCTTGAGCAGAGCGTGGTCGGGGCCGGCTGTTATGCTTGAGGATTCTGGTAATCCGCCGCTGCGCTCGGTTGCGGTGTTTTCCGTTTGTGGTCTGGCTGTGCAAGTTGGCTTGGGCGCTTCTTTCCGCCGCGAAGCGATCCCGGTAATCCCTCATATCCTTGGCGCCATGTTGGCATCGGCGGTCATCCTATATCTAGTAATGGCAGTGTTTATGCAATATTCTTCGCATCGAGAGTTGATGTACCCGGCGGTCGCCCTCAGCGGTTTGATCGCGGCGCAGTTGCTGTTAGGCATCGGCGCTTATCTTAACAAGGTCGGTTCGCCCATCGTGGGCTTCCCGCCTCAACTGTTTTCCGCCGCTCACATCGTCACCGGCTCACTCACCATGGCCGCCACGGCGCTGCTCACGCTGCAGATCCACCGTCACATCCCCGTGCGTGGGATATCGGGGCAGCATTCTCTGGCGGTGCACAATTGACACCGTCTCTTACAACCGCGCAGAACGGACCTGCTCCGGCTAAGAGCCTGCGCGGCCTTTGCGCTCCTTATCTGGCCTTAACCAAACCGCGCATCACCTGGCTCATCCTGATGAGTACGGGCGTCGGCTACTTCTTTGGCTTGAAGAACGGCTTCAACTGGCTTGTATTCCTGCATACGCTGATCGGCACCGGTCTGATCG
Source organism: uncultured Acidobacteriia bacterium (assembly GCA_903881085.1). Classification (GTDB taxonomy): domain Bacteria; phylum Acidobacteriota; class Terriglobia; order Bryobacterales; family Bryobacteraceae; genus CAIRSA01. The sequence continues at coordinate 47,836 of CAIRSA010000372.1, read as the reverse complement.
CATCCGGAACCGCCGCGTTGAACCAGTGGTGGGAACATCTGGCCGACGCCAAGATGGACCGTACCAACAAGCGTCCTATCCCCTCGGGTCAGATCACGCCAGGCAACGCCATGTGGTTTGGCATCGGGCTCTCCGTGCTCGGCTTCATCGAACTATGGCTGGGCGTGAACCTGTTGACCGCCGCGCTCGGCGCATTGACGCTTGCCAGCTACTTGTTTCTCTACACGCCGATGAAGCAGAAGTCGCCGCACTCCACGACGATCGGCGCAATCCCTGGCGCCATGCCTCCGCTGATCGGCTTTGCCGCCGCCAGCGGTACGCTGACCGCCGAGGCGTGGGTGCTCTTCGGCATACTGTTCCTTTGGCAGTTCCCGCATTTCTACTCCATCGCGTGGATGTATCGTGACGACTACGCACGGGCCGGCATCCGCATGCTGCCGGTTGTCGAACCAGACGGCCAGTCCACTTCGAGGCAGATTGTGGCGTTTTCCGTGGTGCTGATTCCGTTCAGCCTGCTGCCTGTGTTTCTGGCGATGACGGGTAAGATCTATTTTGTTGGAGCCATCATGCTGGGCATGTACTTCCTGTACGCCGGCGTTCGTGTAGCGCGTGAGCGCACTCGGGTCCGGGCGCGCGCAGTGCTGCTCGCCTCGGTTCTTTACCTGCCGGTGTTGTACGGTTTGATGATGTTGGACAGGCCTTCTCTGTGATTGTTCAGGTAGATCACATCGTTCACAAATATGGCGGCCGGATAGCGTTGGATGACGTCTCGTTCGAAGTGCCTGCCGGTGTCGTGTATGGATTGCTGGGGCCGAATGGCAGCGGCAAGTCCACACTATTCCGGATTCTTTCCACGCTGATGGCACCGACTTCGGGCTCCGCGCGGATTGCAGGTTTCGACATCGACAAACAATCGGCTCAAGTGCGGCGCGAAGTCGGCGTCGTCTTCCAGTCGCATAGCCTCGATAAGAAAATGACCGTGCTCGAAAATCTGCTCAGCCAGGGCCAATTATTCGGCATGAGCGGAGCGCTGCTCGGCACGCGGGCCGAAGAATCTATGGCCCGGCTGGGCTTGACCGACCGCCGCAACGACATGACTGGTGAACTCTCCGGTGGCCTGCGCCGCCGCGTGGAGATCGCCAAGGCGCTGTTACATCGTCCCAAGGTTTTGCTGATGGACGAGCCCTCAACTGGCCTCGACCCGGTAGCCCGCCGCGAGATGTGGCAGTTCATCGCCGATCTGCGCGCCAGGGAACAGCTGACCGTGCTGGTGACCACGCACTTTCTGGAAGAGGCTGACCGCTGCGACACGCTGCTGCTGATTCACGAAGGCAAGGCCGTTACGCGCGGCAGTCCGGCCGAACTGAAAGCCCGCGTGGGTGGCGATGTCGTGTCGTTAGAAGCGGCCGACCCCGAAGCGTTGCGCCGTGAAATCCGTGGCCGTTTTGGCTACGAATGCGTGATTGACGAAGGCATGGTGCGGGTTGAGATCGCCAATGGGCATCGTTTTGCCGCCGAAGCGGTGGAAGCTTTCCCTGGTTCGATTCAATCCGTAGCGTTTCATAAGCCGACCATCGAAGACGTATTTTTCAAGGAAACGGGAGCGCGCTTATGAACTTTTGGTTGCCCGTATGGGCCCTATGGAAGCGCGAACTGGTCCGGTTCTGGCGTGAAAAGTCGCGCGTGATGGGCTTTGTCGGCTCGCCGCTAATCTTTTGGTTCGTGATCGGGTCGGGCTTCGGCAACCTGGAGTTTTTCTTTCCCGGCGCCCTCACCATGACGGTGATGTTTTCGGCCATCTTCAGCACCATGTCGCTGATCGAAGACCGGCGCGAAGGGTTCCTGTTGTCGATGCTGGTCTCGCCCGCGCCGCGCGCGTCGATGGTGCTCGGCAAGGTGCTGGGTTCAACTACACTGGCGTGGATACAGGGGATGATCTTTCTGGCCTTCGCGCTATTCACCAACATTCCGCTTTCGCCCATGACGATTTTGATGACGGCGGGCGCACTGTTTCTGGTGTCGTTCACCTTTACCGTCCTGGGTTTTCTGATCGCCTGGCAGATGGATTCCAGCCAGGGCTTCCATGCCGTGATGATGCTGGTGCTATTCCCGCTGTGGATGGTTTCAGGCGCTCTGTTTCCCGAAGAGAAGGCCCACGGCTGGATGAAGTTTATTATGAAGATCAATCCCATGACATACGGCCTGGCTGCCCTGCGCCAGGTGCTGGAACCGGTTGTTCCAGTGGGTACTCCAGGGCTGGAATTGAGCCTGGCGGTAACGGCGGTTTGCGGATTTGTTTTGCTAATGGCGTCGGCCCGCGTGGCGGGCAGCAGGAGTGCAAGAGACACAACGGTATGATTGGCAGGCGCGCAACCGGGCTGTATTTTCTGACGCTGGCATTGCTGGCCTCGTCCGGGTGCCAGCGCCGCCAGCAGTTACCGGTGTTGCGCGCCGTGCCTGGTTTCGAACTCACCAGCCAGGCGGGCGAGACCTTCGGCTCGGATCAGTTGAAGGGTAAGATCTGGATCGCCGACTTCATTTACACTACCTGCCCCGGGCCATGTCCGCGCATGAGTACGCAAATGCGGCGCATTCAGGAACTCACCGCAAAGTGGCCAGACGTCCAATTGGTCTCGATTACCATCAATCCTGACGTGGATACACCGCCGGTTTTGGCCGCCTATGCCAAGCGTTACCTGGCCGATGTTTCGCGCTGGCACTTCCTGACGGGTAAGCGCGAAGTCATCCACTATTTGAAACGGGAAACGTTCAAGCTCGGCGACGTGACCGGAGACCTGGAACATAGTACCCGATTTGTGTTGATCGACAATAAGATGCGCGTGCGGGCGTATTACGCGACCATGGATGCCGACCCGGTGCAACGCGTGGTTGACGACGTGCGGGGTTTACTGGAGGAATAATGGGATTTCCTGAATTGAATGCCGGGCTGAACACGATTTCGGCGCTGTTTCTTTGCGCTGGGTACTATTATATTCGCCGCCGTGAAATTGACATGCATAAGCGGATGATGCTGGGCGCCTTCGCATCGTCAGTGGTTTTTCTGGTCTGCTACGTGATTTACCACTTACAGGTGGGGAGCGTGCGGTTTCCAGGTACTGGCGCCATGCGAATCCTGTATCTTACTATTTTGTTGACGCACACTGTGCTGGCCGCGGCGGTTCCGTTTCTGGCCGTAATCACTCTGCGCCGGGGCCTGCGCCGGGACGACGCCGAGCACCGCAAAATCGCAAAATGGGCGTTCCCCATCTGGCTCTACGTGAACGTTACCGGGGTTGTGGTGTATCTGATGCTGTACCGCATGTAGGTGACCGCTCCCTCACGGTCTCGGTGAGCAGTCGGCATCCTCTCACCGAGACCGTGAGGGAGCGGTGCCTACTCCAGCTAGTCGCGAATCAACTGGCGGCTCGATGTGTTAAGCATTCCACATACAGCCAGAGAGCAAGCCAACCCAGCGTGAAAGTAATTCAATATGGGAGAAACTTGCACTATGTCAAATACCAGCGCCCTACCGTAATTTCCGACTGCCTTGTAGCCCACTGCGGCAAGCAGGAACGATAGTCCCGCCACCAGGAAGTGGCCCATTGCGGCCGTGCTTTCTCCCTTGAAGCTATTGGCCAGAAGCAACAGGCCGAACGCAATGTGGATGGCGTTGCCGGCCATGTCAGTTTCCAGAAAGCCCTCCGCGCCGATGGCCCCATTCGGAATTACTCCAGCAATGCCGATGATGATCAAGCCGACGCCAAAGCATTTTGCCAGTGTTTTGGCAATCATGTTCATGTTCGTTGTCCTTATCTGGGAACTAATCGGACTGCGCCCTTGTTAACTTTATGAAACTTTGGCTTCCAATAGGAAAAAGTTTACACTTGGAGAACCTATGACAGCGCCAGTGCGATCGGCGATCCTCTTTTGGCGTGCCATTGACGATTCCGGGTCGACAGCGGCCGTTACTCCGGACTGTTTCCGCCGCCAGATCGAAACCATCGCTACAGCCGGAATACCCGTGGTGAAGTTACAGGACATTCGGAGCGCTAATCAATCGATTGCACTTACTTTTGACGGCGCTTATCGCACTTACGCCGAAATCGCATTGCCAATCCTGGAAAGTTACGGCTATCCATCCACCTTGTTCGTTAGCAGCGGGCACTGCAAAAGGGGTGGACGTTACCTGAAATGGGATGAGTTGCGAACGATTGCGCAACAGGGCGGCGTGGAAATCGGGGCGCAAGGCGTTACGCTTTCCGATTGGAGCGCGAAAGGTAGCATGCAACTGGCGGCTGAAATGGATGAATGCGCCGAAGAGATTTCGCAGTATACGGGCACCATGGCGCTGGCGCTTGCCTATCCGTTCGGTCGGTCGGACCGGAGGATTCAGTGGCTGGCTTCGCAAAGATTCCGCCTCGCCGTAGGGCGCACGCCACGTTTTGCCGGCGCGGATTCGGAGTTATTTTCGTTGCCAAGAATCGACGCGCGGTATTTTCGCCAGTTGTTCTGGCTGCACCATCTGCATGGGGATGCCGGCGCGCACTGGGTTTCGAAGTGTGAATTCTTCAACGCCCTGCCTGCGCTTCGGTCTATAATACGGGTTCATGACTGACGCCTATCGTCAAATTGTAGACAGCGCCACAACTGGGATCGCGGCGTTGGATGCACGCAACTACATTACCATTGCCAATCCTCAGATGGCCGATATGTTGGGGTGCACAATTGCGGAATTGACCGGGCGCAGTCTGGCTGAGTTCCTGGATTATCCGACTCCGGCCGTTTCCATTCCGCGGGACCAATATGATTGGAAATTGAGGCGCAAGGATGGCGCCGATTTGTGGGTAATTGCCAACATTACTCCGATGAATGACGAAAAGGGCGAATATGCCGGGGCCGTTTGCGTGTTCACCGATATCACCGAGCGCAAATTGGCCGAACGGCAATTGGTGCACGATGCTTTAACCGGGCTGCCGACGCGGCCGCTGCTGCTGGACCGCCTTGCCAACTCGCTGGCGCGCCCACGCAGCAGCAGCGGTAGTATTTCCGCAATCCTGTATCTGGATTTGGACCGTTTCAAGCTGGTGAACGACAGCCTGGGCCATGCCGTGGGCGATAAACTGCTGGTGATTGTAGCGCGGCGCTTGGAACTGTGCGTGCGGCCGGGCGACTTCGTGGCGCGCTCAGGCGGTGACGAATTTGTTTTGCTGCTGGAAGAGTTGAAGACACCCGCGGAAGCCGAGACCGTGGCTGTGCGAGTGCTGCAGGAGATGTTGAAGCCGGCTGTGCTCAATGGTCACGAACTGATTGTCACCGCCAGCATCGGCATCGCGCTGTGCGCCGGCCAATCCAAGACGCCGGAAGACATTTTGCGCGATGCCGATACGGCAATGTACCGCGCCAAGGCGTCGGGTAAAGCCCGGCTGGCATGGTTTGATCCGCATGCCCCGTTGCAGCCTGTTGACCGTTTGCGGATCGAAACCGACCTGCGGCGCGCACTCGACCGCGGTGAATTCTGGGTAGAGTATCAGCCCATCATGCGCCTGCAGGATCGCAGCCTCTTTGCTTATGAAGCGCTGCTGCGCTGGAAACATCCGCAGCGCGGCGCGGTATCGCCGGTGGAGTTTATTCCGGTGGCCGAAGAGACCTATCAGATTCTGCCTATCGGGTGGTGGGTGCTCGAGGAGGCCTGCCGCACATTCCATGACTGGGATTCGCGACTTGAGATTCCCGACGGTGTGGCCATGCATGTGAATCTTTCCGGCCTGCAGTTCATGGAGCCGGATCTGATCGAGCGCATCGAAAATATTCTGGAACGGACGTCGCTTGATCCGGGAAGGTTGAAGCTGGAAATCACCGAGACCGTTTTTATTGAGCAGGCGATCTCTAACCGCGCGTCCCTTGCGGCGCTCAAAGATCTTGGCGTGCGCCTGGTGGTGGATGATTTCGGCACTGGCCATTCGTCCTTGTCGTATTTGAGCCGGTTTCCGGTCGAGATGCTGAAGATCGCCGGCAGCTTTGTCGCCGGCCTGGGGCAAGATACAGGCAATACGGAGATTGTTCGCGCCGTACTCAACCTCTCGCAGCGGCTTCACATGCAGGTGATCGCCGAAGGGATTGAAACGCAGGAACAGTCCGATATATTAAGCGAAATGCGCTGCACCCTGGGCCAGGGCTATCTGTTATCTCAGCCACTGAAGGCTTCCGACGCCGAGTTACTGCTGACTTACATCGCGTAGCGAGTGTAGGCAGGATGGCATTCCAATGTCGCTTACATTGCCGCTTTTTTGTGGCGCAGGCACTTTTGCCTGCCGCCTCGGCACTCGTGCCGAGGCTTGGCTCGGTGTTGAAAACAAGGCGTCCCGAAAAGTCGGGACGCGGCAGACACGAGTGTCCGCGCCCCGAAGCGATCCCGGACATTCGCCAGGTTGCCTCCAATGTAAGCGAAATTGGAATGGCATTCTGCGTCTGAGTGGCACTCGGCCTGTTTTTCTCTGCAGCGCACGAAGAGCTGGCTACCAATCCGCCTTCGCTAAAGCTTCCACCTCCGCTAACGCTATGGCGGACAAGCTGGCGGATAGGTCGGCTGCAGATTGCCAATCCAATACCACTCGTTTTCTAGATCCGGCTGTTCTTTGAGTTAGTATTCGCCTGCCCGCTCGCTTGCGAACGCCATGTTTTAATCTTCGACGCAGCTGCTCTCTCTACTGAGCCGCCTGATACTTCGCACCCGCCGAAACCTGCGTCATCGTAATCCGCACCTTGGTGGGGAAGAACTTCTCATGGTCGGCGCGTTTGTGCGCATGCCCGCCGCCCCCGCTAGCGTCTTTAATCACCAGATCCATCTGCTTGATGCCTTCTGTCCACACGATGCCCTCATTCTGCCAGAACGCCTTCATTGACACGTCCTGCTCATAGACGCCCTTTTCCGTGTAAAACCCTGTGCTGGTACACCCATAGCCGTTGCCCTGGCCGCGATTGGGAATGTAGCACAGCGACCAAGTGGTCTTTTCGCCCCCGGCGGGTTTCTCCAGAACTTCCGTGCGAATATGCACGGTGCCGTTGCGGTAATCCACTGGCGCAGTCCAATCGCGTGGGCGCTCGCTGTTTAAGGTCTCGCCGCGCACGTAGTAGTGTGACTTACTGGGTGTTGAATTGTCAGCATCCTGCTTGGAATAAGTAAAGGTGACGTCGAAGAGTACGAACTGCTCGGCGAACAATCCAGTGGGCGCACCGCAAGCCGCCAATATCAATACGCATATCTTGTTCATTCCTAACTAAAATACCATTCCGCAGGTGATGGCCAGCAAAGAACAGAGTGAAATTAAAGTCCCGCCTCGCCCGTCCGAAGAGTAAAGAGTCTCTTCATTCGGGATGCTGAAAATGTTGCAGAGACTATTGGCGGCAACAGGTGTTAAGCAAAGTAGGGCACGTTTCCCCGAATAAAGACATAGCGATGAAACGGTAAGGCCAGTCTCTGTTGGAGGAGAAATGTTGTCGATCTTATTCTTATTGTTATCATCGGTGTCGCTATTTGCGGACGGCCCAGGTGGCGTGCAACTGTTTGCCACGTTGGATGGACCGCAACCCTTGGCTACGGTAGTGAACATCAGCGCGAGCATACCCGGCGCAGCGCGCGATGCTTATTGGTTCCGCTTTCGCATCAAGGGCTTGGACGGTTCGTATTCGATGATTCGCGACTTCGGTCCCATTGCCTCCTTGGACTGGACTGTTTATGACCGTGAAGGCGTGGTGGAAATGGAGGTCTCGGCAAGAGAGAATGCGACCGGCGCGATCACCGTGGAATCCATGCCCTATGAATGGACAGCCATCGCGTCAAACGCGGTGGTGGTAACGCCGACCCAGCACCCGCTGGTGTATCTCTATAGTGCCCCGCCTTGCCGCAAGGGGCTGACCAGCCACGTGCAATTCTCCGTCACCGGAGGACAATCGCAGACGACGCCTGCCAAGGCATGCGATGGTGCCCACACCATGAATTTTCTGATTGCCGGTGTGCCGCAGAACACCGAAATCACGCTTGAGGACTCCATTACCAACACCACCACCGTGGTCAGCACCAGGAAGCGGAAATTCCACACCAAGGCGCTTCCTGCTTCCGCGGACATCCCGGCGAAACTGCCTTTAATCAGCGATGGGCCTGCTCCCACCAGCGGCCTGATGTTATTCTGCTCGCTGCCGCCGAATCCACAAACCATCACCGATCTGAGTGGAAATCTGGTGTGGTACCTGCCCACCGCTGTCAGCTACATCACTCGCCCAGTGGGCGGCGGACGATTTTTAGCTGTCTTTGAGGCGCCGTCGAGACAGGCCGACCAGCGCTTTATCGAATTCGATCTGATGGGCTTGATCGTGAAAGATACCAATGCGGCGCGAGTGAATGAACAGTTGACGGCTATGGGCAAGAAAAGTATCGGCTCTTTCCATCATGAAGCGAGGCTGCTGCCCAATGGCAATTTCCTGGTCATGGCTTCCGAAGAACGGCTGCTTACTGGTGTCCAAGGCCCCGGAACGGTCGATGTTATCGGGGATATGATCCTGGTCCTCGACCAGGATCTGAACGTGCAATGGGCATGGGACGCCTTCGACTGGCTCGACCCGCATCGCACAGCCGTGCTGAATGAGGGCTGCGCGCAGGGCGGTTGCCCGCCGCTGTTTCTGGCCAAGCAGGCCAACGACTGGACCCATGGCAACGCAGCCTCCTTAGCACCCGATGGGTCGATTCTTTACTCCTCGCGCCACCAGGATTGGTTGATCAAGATCAATTATGAGAACGGCTCCGGTGACGGGCGCATCCTGTGGCGGTTGGGAAAAGACGGCGACTTTTTCATGGATTCCATGCTTGCCAACCCGTGGTTCTCCCACCAGCATGACGCGCATTTTCTGGCAGGCGATACTGCCCACATCCAGTTATTCGATAATGGCAACACCCGCCTGGTTACGGACCCTACCGCCACCAGTCGCGGCCAGGTACTTGAGATTGACGAACAGAAGCGTACCGCCAGATTGCAGTTAAACAGCGATTTAGGCGTATATTCGTTCGCCCTGGGCTCGGCGCAGCAGTTACAAAACGGGGACTACCACTTTACTGCGGGCTGGACGCCCGCCGTCGCCAGTCGCCATCTGGAGGTCGACGCTTCCGGCAAGGTCGTCCGCACGATGGACCTTTCCCAGACCGTATACCGCTCTTTCCGGCTGGCCGATATCTACTCCGATTCCCAATAACCCCGACGAAAGCTTTGTGTTGATTCGAAAGCATCAGGACCCTGACCTGACGGAGTAGTTCGAAGAGGCGAGTCCGCTGGGGTGCAGTATTTGTGTATACTGCATCGATAATGAATCGCAGAAAGTTTTTCGGTGTGATCGCCGCCTCGGTTACGGCGCTTCGGGCAAAGAGCACCTTGCCCAATGTCGTACTGATCTATTGTGACGATCTGGGCTATGCCGACGTCGGCTGCTACGGCGCCAAAATCGCCACGCCCAACATCGATCTCATGGCCGCCGAAGGCATTCGCCTGACGAACTTCTATTCCGCGAGTCCTGTCTGCACGCCTTCGCGCGCAGCGCTGCTTACGGGCAGGTATGCGGTGCGCACCGGACTTCCTGCCGTAATCGGCCCCGGTGACCCGGCCGGCCTTGGCGCCAAGGAAACCACCATGGCCCAGGTGATGAAGGAAATTGGCTACCGCACCATGTGCATCGGCAAATGGCACCTCGGCGACGCCTTGAAGCACCTGCCCACCAACAAAGGCTTTGACGAATACTACGGCATTCCATATAGCAACGACATGCTGCCGCTGCCTTTGATGCACAATACCGACGTGATTGAACAGCCAGCTAAACTCCAAACGATCACTGCCCGCTATACCGCACAGGCCATTAATTACGTCAAGACCGCAAGCGATAAGCCATTTTTCCTATACCTGCCTCACACGTTTCCTCACATACCGCTGGCTGCCTCCGATCAGTTCCTTGGCAAGTCCGGTTTCGGCCTCTATGGCGATGTGATTCAGGAACTCGATTGGAGCGTCGGCGAGATTCTACGTACGCTGAAGGAAAGCGGTCTCGACGATTCCACGCTGGTGATGTTCTCAAGCGACAACGGCCCGTGGTATCAGGGCAGCGCCGGCGCACTGCGCGGACGCAAGGGCGACACCTTCGAAGGCGGCATGCGCGAGCCCTTTATCGCACGCATGCCCGGCCGCATTCCGGCGGGGCAGGTGTCAGACGCCTTCGCCAGCACACTCGACGTGTTGCCAACGCTGATCAATCTTACTGGCGCCAGGCGGCCGCTGAATCCGTTGGACGGGGTGGACATCTGGCCCATGCTCACCGGCAGCACCGCGGCGATTAATCGCGAGATCTTCCTGTACTTCAATTATTGGGACATTCAGTGCGCCCGCATGGGAAATTGGAAACTGCATGTTTCGCGCCACAACGCGCCGGCCTACGCGCCGCTGCCGCCAGAGGGCTTGCAGAATCTACCGCTGCCCACGCCGGAACTGTACGACCTGTCGAAGGACCCGGAAGAAGGCTATGACCGGGCAGCCGAGTTCCCCGACGTGGTGGCCGAAATCTACGCGCGCATCGAAGCGTTGGTGCCCGGTTTTCCAGCCGAGGTCCAAGGCTCCTGGCGAGGAACGAAAGCCCGAAAGGTCTATAAGACGCCGGCCGGTTCGCTACCGCAAGCTGCGCAGCCCTGAGATTTCACCGCGCCGTTGCTTACAGAGCCGCGACCGCAAGGGAGCGTTTGTTCTACGGCACCCAAACCATATAAACGCCCCAGCACAACACCGCGCCCACAGCCAATGCAATCAGCCCCGATGTCCGCCGCTTGCTCAGATAGAAAATCAATACCAACCCGCTGAGCGAAACAAACACCATCAGCGCGGCCGAAACATCAATGATCAACGACCACGCCTTGCCGCTATCCCGGCCCTTGTGAAGATCGTTGATGATCGCCACCAGCCCCATCCGCGTCTCGGTCAAATCGTACTTGCCCGTATCGCGATCGATGAACGTATCCGCCGTATATCCCGGCCCTTTGAACGAAACGCCGAGCTGCGAATCGTCCACTCGGAAATCGCTAAGCGCGCCCTTCACGCCGGTGGAGCGCAGATACTCCACCACCTCCAGCTTGGCAACATCCTTCGAGGCAATCCACTTCTTGTCGAGCGTGCCCTTCGACTGCGACACCTTCTGTTTCGTGGCGAACCACTCCGTGTGATTCAGCGTAATGCCGGTGGCGGCAAAGAAGAACAGCACGCCGAAGCTGGCCATCGAAAGATAGATGTGCAGCCATCGCGACACTGCCGCCAGTTGGCGCTTCCAGTGCGGGACTGTATGTTTATGTTTCTGCGCCGGTGCGCTAACGGGTAGCTTTGCGGTAATCAAGGGTTGCAGACTCGATTTCTGTATTTCCAGGGATCTGGATCTGTTTCGGTGTGCCGGTGAAGTCCATCTCCTGGTGCATCACCTGGTACGTGCCATGTTCGCGCGAGGCTTCGATCATCACCGTGTACTTGCCGGGCTTCACCGGCTTGCCGGCGTTATCTTTGCCGTCCCACTTGAAGTTGTACTTGCCGGGCGGGCGTGTGGCGCTGGCCACCGTGCCAGAGATGTCCGTGCCTTCGGCCAGCGACCGCACGCGTTCATCGCGCGTCCAGGCTTTCAGCTCAGGCAACCAGCGGTCTTTGTTGTACCACAGCGCGATGGTTCGCAGCGGGAACTTGTCTTTATCTTCGATCCACACCGCGACGTAAGGCCGCCGAGTGCGCTGCCCTTCGATCTGCGCCAGCGCCAGCGTAATGTTCAATTCGAAACCGGCATTCCACGCGCCGCCCGCTTGTCCTTGCGCGGCCAGCAGGCCAGGGCGGGGCATTGCCGCTGCCAACTGCACCGGTTTGAAGGGCGCCGTTTCCATACGGCTCCAGCCGGCGCTGGTGATGCGATGTCCGTTGCGGTCCACCAGCATGTATTCCACGCCCGGGATCAGCGCTGCCACGCGCTTGCTCTCTTCCGGAGTCATCACTGAAAAGGCAGTTGCCAGTGCGCCTGCATCCACGGCGTTTGACGCCACCACCGTAGTACTCACGATCTGGTCGGCTGTCGAGCCCGTGCGCGGGTCCACGATATGCGAATAATGCTGTCCGCCGATCTGCACTCCGCGTTTGTAGTTGCCACTGGTTGCTACGGCGCGGTTGCGAACCGCGATCTGCGCCATCGGTGCGGCGTTATCGGCTTTGGCCACCGGATCTGCGATCTGCAGCGTCTGTTCGCTTTTGCCGCCAGTCACGATGTCCCCGCCAATGTTGACCATCGCCGACGTTACACCGCCTGCCGCGAGTGCGGCTGCGTTCGCCTTGGCAAGAATGTAGCTCTTCACAAAAGAGTTCATCGCCAACGGGGCCGCGCTCAAGTGCGTGGCCGTGCCCGCGCCCAGGCTCCAATGTTTTCCGCCGGCGATGCGAACCGCCGCCGTTAACTCCTGGGCCGAAGGCATGCGATTCTGTTTCGCAGCATGCTTCCACACGCGGTTCACCGCTTCGGCGGCCGGATTCAGGGCTCCGCCAGTTAGCGCACGATAGCGGTCCCACAATGTCAGCACTTCGCGCAACTCCTCGGAAACGGCCACGGGCTGCCCAGTGGTGCGCATCCAGCGGCTGAATTCGCTCTTGCTGTCGTAGGAGCTCAGAATGCGCCCCAGTCTGTCAATTTCTGCCAGTGTAGCGGCTTCCGCGCGGGCGGCCGCGGCAGGGGATTCGGCGTTAAGGCGAATCTCCATGGAAGTTCCCAGCACGTTCTCATGGTGCAGGGTGTAAGTGTTGGAAGGTTGCTCCAAGCGGCTCGCGCCGAAAAGGCAAAGAGCGGAGACAACGATAGCAGTAGCTGTGACCAGTTTTTTCATGAGTGATCCGGTGATTCAGTTATTCTTCGCGGCGTGGCGGGAAATTCGGACGAACTTCGTCTTCGCTGATTTTACCATCGCCGTTCGTATCGAGTTTCTTCAATGAGGCTGGGGCGTTCTTGATCTCCTCGGCCGATAGCGTCCCGTCGTGGTTTGTGTCGAGGGCCGCCATTACCGCGTCCGGCCTGCGGAAGCCGCCGCCTTCCCCACCGGGTCCGCGGCGTTCGCCTTCGCCACGACGCTCTTCTCCGCGGCGCTCTTCACCACGGCCACCACCGCGCGCCTGCGATTGTGCCGCAGCCATTTTCGTGATCTCTTCAGGCGTCAGAAAGCCATCGTGATCGGCATCGCCGCGCGCGAACATGCCCTGCATGCGCTCCGGCAATTCGTCTTTCGAAAGCTTGCCGTCGCCATTCTTATCGAAGGCCATCAGCGTCTTTACCAGTTCGGCCGCCGCATTATTGCCAGGACCGCCCTCGCGTCCGCCCTCTTCGCGCCGCCGCCCTTCCGGTCCGCCCGGTCCACCCGGCCCGAAACTGGGACGCATCTCGTCCGCCGTAATCTGACCATCGCCATTCTTATCCAAAATCATCAGCGACTTCGCCGCCACCGCAATCTCGCTTTCCGAAATTACGCCGTCGTGATTCGTGTCGATCGCAGAAAGCAGCGGATTAAAGCGCATGAATCCACCGGGAGGGAACCCCGGACGCGGCCCACGCTCACCTTCCGGCGGCTGCGCCATCAAACTGGATGCGGCAAGAATAGCTACGAAAAGCATGTTAGTCATTGTACGAGAAGACGAACCCTAGCCGCCGCGCGGTTACCCGCACAATGTAAAGCTATGTTAAGTCTCACTTCTCCCACCCCAAGAAATACGATAGACTACTCCACAAATGAACCGCCGAACATTCTTCCAATCCGCCCTCTCCGCCACTCCCCTGCTTTCCGCCCCCGCGGGCCGCAAATACAAGACCGCGCTCATTGGCTCCGGCTGGTGGGGCGGCAACATCCTGCGCGAAGCCCTGGCTTCGGGCGAATGCAGCGCCGTCGCGCTTGTCGACCCCGACCCCGCGCAACTCGCCAAATCCTCCGAACTGGTCTCCAAGCTCTCCTCCGACCAGCCCCGCCACTACCGCGACTTCCGCGAAATGCTGGCCAAAGAGAAACCCGACATCTGCATTGTGGCCACGCCCGACCACTGGCACGCCATGCCCACCATCGCCGCCGTTAAGGCCGGCGCCCACGTCTACGTTGAAAAGCCCATCAGCCACACCATCGACGAGGGCAAGGCCATGGTGAAAGCCGCACGCGAAGCCGACCGCATCGTGCAGGTTGGCCTGCATCGACGCGTCTCGCCGCACCCCATCACCGGCATGGCGTTCTTGAAATCCGGGAAAGTAGGCAAGATCGGCATGGTCCGCACCTTTGCCCATGCCTCCGGCGGTCCCGGCAAGAAGACGCCCGACAGCGAACCGCCCAAGGGCATGGATTGGGACATGTGGCTCGGCCCCGCGCCCAGCCGCGCCTTCAACCCCGCCATACACCCCAAAGGGTTCCGCCACTTTCTCGACTATGCCAACGGCACCCTCGGCGACTGGGGCGTCCACTGGATGGACCAGGTACTCTGGTGGACCGACGAAACGCATCCCAAAGCCGTCTATTCCACTGGCGGCCGCTTCGTGCGCCAGGATTCCACCGACGCGCCCGACACACAGATTGTCACCTACGAATTCGAATCCTTCAGCGCCACCTGGGAGCAGCGCCACTACGCGGGCAACGAGGCCGAAAAGCACCTCATCGGCGCGTATTTCTACGGCACGGAAGGCACGTTTCACATGGGCTGGCGCGACGGCTGGACGTTCTATCCGGCGAAGAAAAGCCAGCAAGTGATCCACGTGGAGCCGCAGCTCAACGACCCCGACGGCCAAAACATCAAGGAACTGTGGGCCGATTTCCTAACGGCAATCAAGAAGAAAAAGAAGCCTGTGCGCGACATCGAAATCGGCCACCGCGCCACCGTTGCGGCGCTGCTCGGCATGGTCAGCCTGCGCGCTGGCCACAGCATCCGCTGGGACGGCAACCGCTGCATCGGCGACGACGCAGCCAACAAATTCCTGCGCAGCACCTACCGTGCCCCGTGGGTCTACCCGGAGTAATCGCGGCCAAGGCTTCTTTTCTTCGTTTTATCCGAGTCCATCCGCTCCTATCCGCGGCTAAATCTGTTTTTGTTTTTCGCGCCACCGGAAACGTGCCACTATGAGTACAGGGGGCTAGACCAACTTCATGAAGATAATCCTCGGCCTAGCGCTCACCTCGTTGGTAGCAGTAGCCCAGCAGTACGTCATCGCTACCGTCGCTGGCGGACCGGCCACCCCAACGCCCATCGCGGCGCCCTCGGCCTCGATCGGGGAACCCTCCTCGGTTGCCATCGGCCCCGCCGGAGATGCCTACTTCACCAACAGCGCCTCCACCCTATACAAGGTTGACAACCGCGGCGTCTTAACGCGCGTAGCTGGAGCGGGCCGCCCCGGCGACAGCGGGCCAGCAGCAACCACGCAACTAGGCAATCTGAGCAGCGTCGCCGCCGACACCGCGGGAAACGTATACCTGGCCGACACAACTTTTCATCGCATTCTAAAAATCACACAGGCAGGCGCCATCGCAACGGTTGCCGGCACCGGAACGGCCGGCTTTTCCGGCGACACCGGCCCCGCCGTAAACGCCCAGCTATCGAATCCGGTAGGCCTCGCCCTCGATGCTTCCGGAAACCTGTATGTCGCCGACGCGAACAACTGTCGCGTTCGCCGCATCGGGTCCAACGGCGTCATTACCACCATTGCTGGAAACGGCATTTCAGGCTTCTCCGGCGATGCCGGTCCTGCAACCTCCGCGCAGCTGAGTAACATCGCTGGACTTGCCGCGGATGCCTTCGGTAACTTGTACATTGCCGACAGCGGCAATAGCCGCATTCGAAAAGTAGCCAATGGCATTATCTCGACCGTTGCCGGGATTGGAACTACCGGTTACTCCGGCGACAACGGACAGGCCGTAACTGCCCAGTTATCTTCACCCGCTGGCGTGGCCGTGGATTATGCGGGTAATCTTTACATAGCCGACACAAACAATAACCGCGTTCGCAAGGTATCCACCAGCGGAATCGTCACCACGGTTTCAGGCAACGGCTCCGCCGGGTTTACAAACGAGGGCGGCCCGGCAGCAACAGCCCAGCTGAATACGCCTACGGGCCTTTCGGTCGACCTGCTTGGCAATCTGTACGTGGCCGACCAGTTCAACTTCCGACTCCGCAAGATCACCACTACCGGCTCGATCGTCTCCATCGCAGGCAACGGTTCGCGATCTTATGCCGTTAACGGCGGCTCTGCGATAGGCGCGCAGTTGGACCAGCCGCGCGGCCTTGCCACTGATGCCGCGGGCAACGTGTACATCGCCGATGGTCGAAACTACCGCGTTCGCAAGGTCGCAACCAATGGCATTATCACTACCGTCGCCGGCAATGGGACGCAAGGCTATTCCGGTGACAACGGCCCGGCCACCAATGCCCAACTTGCGTATCAACTTGGTCTGGCCGTAAGTCCAACCGGCGAACTGTATATCGCCGATTCCTTCAACCATCGCGTCCGCAAAGTCAGCGCCAACGGCATCATCACCACAGTTGCCGGCACCGGCTCGCCCGGTTACTCAGGTGACGGCGGCCCCGCGCAGAGCGCCCAAATCAACAACATCAACGATGTGGTTCTCGATGCCGACGGCAACTTATACATCGCCGACTATGGGAACTATCGCATTCGCAAAGTCTCGACGAACGGTATTATAACTACCATCGCCGGCACCGGCTCTTCCGGTTACTCGGGCGATGGCGGCCAGGCCGTGAACGCGCAAATAAGCACCGTCTGGGGTATGGCGCTTGATTCTTCCGGTAACTTCTACTTTGCCGACTATCTGAATCACCGCATCCGCAGAGTTACCCCGAATGGAACCATCTCTACCGTCGCCGGAACTGGCGCCTACGGCTCATCGGGCGACGGCGGCCCCGCAGCCGGCGCGCAGTTAGCCTACCCTCTGGGCATCGCACTGGATATAACCGGCAACTTATATCTGGTGGATAGCGATAACTATGCCATCCGGAAAGTAAGTTCCACGGGTATCATTAATACGATCGCCGGCACTGGCGTTCGCGGCTTTTCAGGCGATGCCGGTCGCGCTACCAGCGCGCAAATCAGCACCACATGGGGACTCGCGGTAGACTTATCCGGCAACGTCTACATCGCCGATTCCGGCAACAACGCCATCCGCGTTCTGAAGCCCGTCGCCGCCCTGCTTTCCGTCAGCAGTGTGACCAATGCCGCCAGCAACCTGGGCGGAGCTATCGCTCCAGGGGAGATAGTCGTTCTCTATGGTTCCTTAGTAGGCCCCTCCCAACTTACCAAGGCGACTCTCGACGTCAACGGGTTCTATGGAACAAGCCTCGCCACCTCCCGCGTTCTATTCAATGGCACGCCCGCGCCTATCCTCTATACATGGTCTTCGCAAGTCTCCGCGATTGTGCCTTACGGAATCAGTGGCACAACCGCCAGCGTCCAGATGGAGTATCAAGGCGTCAGAAGCGATCCCATTGTTGTTCCCATCGCGCCCGCAGCCCCGGGGCTGTTCACCATGGACGCTTCAGGCAAAGGCCAGGCGGCCGCTTTCAATGAGAATGGTGCGTTGAATCAATCCGCCGCGCCAGCCAAGCCCGGGTCTATCCTCGTAATGTACGCCACCGGAGAAGGCCAGACCTCCCCCGCGGGCGTGGACGGGCAATTGGCAACGGCTACATACCCGAAACCTCAGCAGCGCGTCAGCGTGATCATTGACGGCAAAGCCGCCGAACTTCTCTACGCCGGCGCAGCACCTGGAATCGTCGCCGGCCTCATGCAAATCAATGCCAGAATCCCAGCCAACGCCCAGGCGGGTGCAGTTTCGGTATTGGTTACCATTGGCTCCTCAACCAGCCAAGTCGGAGTTACTGTCGCCGTCTCGCCCAACTAAGCGTTTGCACGGATGCGGACAACGTTTCTTGCGCTATCGCTAATTCTTTTTCTCTGACTCCAACAGCGCAATGGCCGCATACGCCGTAGCCGCCTCATTCATGAACTGAAACATCATCGATTCCGGTGGGTACTTATGATTCATCGACGATGCCAGCCACGCCCCCGTCGCTGCATCCTGATGCGTGCGCAGAAACGCCAGCCCACTCTCCACGCTCTTTTTCGCCCCGCCCGCGCGCTGCAGCGCCATCACTGCAATGGCCGTGGCATAGTTGTCACTTTCGGCGTTCTCAACCAGGTTGCCCTTCGACTTCCACGGCCCCAATTCGGCGATCGTCCACCCGCCATCCGTGTGTTGCAGCCGGGCCGTTTCATCGAGCGTTGCCTGGCGCACGTCCGCGGGAACGGCCTTGCCAATACCCTGCGAAGCCGAAAGCAGCGTCAGGCGGTGATGCAGCGGTTGCGCGCTGAACTCGCGCTTCAGATACTCTTCGAATGCGGCGATCTGCCGCTTTACCTCAGTTTTGTCCGTATAGCCTGCGGGAGCCATGTCCAACGCCGCAGCCGCCAGCGCTCCGCCGAAGTAGCCGGACTTGGCCTCCTCCCACGGCGAATCGTGCAGATCGAACCATGGAAAGCCACCTTGCGCATCCTGCAATTGCAGCATGCGGTCCAGCGACTTTGCCAGCATCTCAGCCGGCGCCTTGCCGGTTGCCAGTGCGCACGTCTCAACCACCGCCTGCACTGCTGCGGCCTGCGTCAGTTCGGGCTCCTTGGTGCGGCCTTTGAACATGCGCCCTGGCTTTTCGCTTTCCAGTCGGAACGTAATGCCTTCGCGCAGCGCGGTCTCGCGTTTGGTGGGCGTTGCATCGTGCAGTGCGGCGCGCAATGCGGGGCGCGCCAGAAGATAGGTCAGTCCGGTATGGCACGATAAACACGCGCCGCCGGCGTCTTTTGCGGGCGCGCGCCAGGCGAACCAGGCCTCTTGACGCGCATCCAGATATTCAGCCGCCAGTTGCTTGTTCCAATCCGATGCGAAACAAGAGCTGGCCGCCGTAGCGATAACAATCGCCCAAATTGCAATTGGGGTGGCTCGCCTCATTTGTCAATGTTACCACCCGGGATCCACCTTACAATTCTTGCTTAGAGCTCGCCGATGGAGTAATATTCCATTGAAGGCTGCAATCAAGATAAGAGCGTCTATTGATCTCTTTTATGACTCAAATTAAGACCACGAGATTCATCCCCACTACCCGAAGAGAGTTTGTCAACGCTGGCGGCGCAATTCTGGCTGCGGCCGGAGCCGCCAGCCGGGCGCTGAGTGCCGCCTCCACCGAACCGCTGGCCCTATCGGGCGGCAAGAAAGCCGTCACCGTGCCCGCGGCCAAAATCACGGCGATGACAAAGTGGCCGCGCTACGGCGCAGCCGAAAAGAAGGTGCTGCACGACCTGATTGACGAGAACAAGTATTACAGCGAACTGCCCCTGTTCGAAAAAGAATGGTGCGCTTTCACCGGCTCGGCCTTTGCCAAAGCCCACATGAACGGATCCAGCGCCCTCACCAGCATGTATTTCGCGCTCGATCTGCCCGCTGGCAGCGAGATCATGGTGCCCTCGTACACCTTCTTTTCTACGTGCCTGGCCATGCGCTTCTTGGGCTACGTGCCAATCTTCATTGACATCGATCCCAAGACGGCCTGCTTCGACCTGGAAGACGCCAAACGCAAGCTCACCGCTCGGACGAAGGCCATGGTAGTGATGCATTCCTGGGGTCTGCCCTGCGAAATGGACCACATCTCAGCCTTCGCCAAAGAGAAAGGCATCATCCTGCTTGAGGATTCAGCGCATGCCCACGGCGCTTCCATGCAGGGCAAGAAGACGGGCACCTGGGGCGTCATGGCGGCCTTCAGTTTTCAGGCCAGCAAACCCATGCCCTGCGTGGAAGGCGGCATGGGAATGTACCAGACGCGCGAATACTACGAGCGCGCCGCAGCCTTCGGCCATTATGAGGATCCGGACAAGTTCCCCAAGGAAAGTCCCGTGCGCCGCTACTCTGGCACCGGCTTCGGCATGAAACTCCGCATGCACCCCTTTGCCGCCGCAATCGGACGGCAACAACTGCGCGGTCTGGCGGAGCGCAACACGCTGGTCAAGGCCAACATCAGAAATCTCAACGACCGCCTGGTGGAACTTCCTGGACTGAGCGAACCGCGCTGCCGGCCCGATCAGGACCGCGTCTATTACAACGGCAATATGCTGATCCTGGACGAAAAGAAAGCCGGCTTTTCGCGCGGCGCGCTGATCAAGGCGTTGGTGGCGGAAGGCGTCCGCGCTACGTTCTGGGATTATCCGCAGCAGCACACGCTCGCCATTTATGCCGAATCGAAATGGTGGCATCACCCGCCAGTGATTCCGGACGCCTTGCCCGGGACCTTGGAGGTTAACCGCACCCACATCTTCTTGCCCAACCTGCACGGCGACGCGCAGGAAGTAAACTCGCAATACGTGAACGCGTTCGAAAAGGTCTGGGCTCACAAGAGGGATCTGGCGGCCCTGTAACCGGCGATAGACATATTCATTCGATGAGTCTCCACCGGCGGTTGCAGGCGGCATTTCGAGGTGGAATGGATTCTAGCATGGGCGATAATTTTATCCGGTCAGACGCCTACAAATCGGAAATGAGAAAATTTCAGTCCGACAGGCTCCTAGCGCCGTTGTCCTGGCCAAAGAGTTGGGGCTGGGTGCTGTTCTTATTGATGAGCGCCGAGGGCGTCGGATGGCTATCGAATTGGGCTTGTCGACATTCGGGTGTATTGGCATTCTTGAAGAACTCTATCGGAGGGGAGCATTGACTGATTTGAAAGATGCATACGCGGACCTTCTAAATCAAAATATTCGACTCGATCCGATTACATTGAATAAAAGTCTTCGCAGCTTCGGGTTCACTGGTCTTTGATCGCTACGTCCGATAAATCGTAAACCTACACACCTCGCGAAACCCCAATCGCACATACAGCCCGAGGCCTTCGCGCGAGGATTGCAGTATAAACTTCTGAATGCCGCGCTCGGCGCGGATCTGTTCGATGGCATACCGCACCGTCGCTTCGCCCAATCCTTTGTGCTGGTGCGCAGGCAGCGTGGCAACCGAGTATAAGCCGGCCACGTCGCCGGTGATCACGACGATGGTTGATGTGACGGGCTCACCGTTGAGATAGCCCAGGTAGCCGACGAAGTCGCTGCGCCATGCCGACTCACAATCGTAGACGTCACGCGACATTGGGAATGGGATCTCAAACACCATCGCCGTGATGTGGCAGAAGGCGATTCGATGGTGTGCTTGTTCAATCCGGCGGAACTGCATCTGAGGCGGCTTCATGCGTGGCCGGGTGAGTTGCGTGGCCACCATGCCGGGTGTTCCCACTACGCGATGAAGGCCGCGCGAATGAAACAGGCCGGCGGCGCCTCGTTGCGATTTTTCGTCGAGCATGTCCTCGCAAACCCAATAGCTCCAGCCGAAGCCGAGGTTGGAAAAATAAGTAGCAGGAGTGCTGATGCGCGAACCGAGGTCCCCGTTTTCGCCGGGCACTTCTGATGCGAGCAGCGCGCTATTGAAGAGCGGATAATTCTTGCCGCAGCTGATCATAGTCACGCCAGGCGTCTCGCGGACCTGCCCACTGCCTGTGGCGCGGGCGAAGAATCGCAGCGACTGGCGCAAGTTTTGTTCGACAATTTCGTAGGCCTTGCTCATCGGCAGAACCGCGATTAAAGCAGACTCAATGGGTCAACGTCAATCACCAATGAAGTCGCCGGCCATTGCCGCTTCTGCGCAAAGTCGCGCAGGTTGTGGAGAATCTGGTTCAGTTTCTTGCGATCGATCGATTTCAGCAGCAGCTGATAGCGGAATTCATTCTTCAGACGTGGCACTGGCGCTTCAGCCGGACCCATCACTTTCATGCCGTCTGGCGGCGGATTGAGGAACTGCCCGATTTCCGCGCTCATGCGCAATGCGTCCTCCTGCTGCTGGGCGCGCACCAGCACGTTAGCCAGTGCGCTGAAAGGTGGGTATCGCATCAGCTTGCGGAATTGCAGTTCCTTTTCGTAGAAGAGACCGTAGTCCTGCAGGGAAGCGAAACGCACTGCATAATGTTCCGGGTTGATGGTCTGGATTAGCACTCGCCCGCGCAGTGTGCCGCGGCCAGCGCGCCCGGCGGCCTGGGTCAACAATTGAAAAGTTCGTTCGGCGGCGCGGAAGTCGGGCATGCCAAGGCCGATATCGGCGGAGACGATTCCAACCAGCGTGACGTTGGGGATGTCGTGCCCTTTGGCGATCATCTGCGTGCCCACCAATATGTCGTAGTTGCCTTCTCGGAAGCCCTGCAAAATCGACTGGAAGTGGTTCTTGTTCGATGCCGTGTCGCGGTCAAGCCTTGCCACGCGCGCTTTCGGGAATGCCTGGTGCAGTTCCTCTTCTACGCGCTCAGAGCCGACGCCCAAAAACTGAATGTGCTCGCTATCGCACTTGGGGCACTTGTTCGGGACCTTCTCCGCATAGTTGCAGTAGTGGCACAGCAGGCGCTTATCGCGGCGATGGTAGGTCAGCGTAACGGCGCAGTTGGTACATTGAATCTTTTCTCCGCATGCTCGGCATGTCACAAAGCTCGAAAAACCGCGGCGGTTGAGCAGCAGCATGGTCTGCTCGCCGCTTTCCAGACGTTCATTCACGGCTTCCACCAGCCGGCGTGAGAACGTCGCCTGCTTGCGTGATTCCAGGAATTCGGCGCGCATGTCGATCAACTCCACCTGCGGCATGGGGCGGCTCTCAATGCGCTCGGGCATTTCCAGCAGGCGGTATTTTTCGCGTTCGACGTTGTAGCGGGTTTCGAGGCTTGGCGTGGCTGAGCCGACCACAACCACGGCGTTTGCCGCACGAGCACGGACGATGGCCACGTCGCGGCCGTTGTAGCGCGGCACCTCTTCCTGCTTGTAACTTTGGTCGTGCTCTTCATCGACAATGATGAGGCCCAGATTCTGCACCGGAGCAAAAACGCCGGAGCGCGTGCCGACAACAACGCGCGCCGCGCCACTGCGGATGCGGCGCCACTGCTCAACGCGTTCGGTGTCGGTGAACGCGGAATGCAGAATGGCCACGTTGTCGCCAAAGCGCGAAAAGAATTGTCCGGCCACGGCAGGCGTGAGCGCAATTTCAGGCACCATCAATAGCGCACTGCGGCCGATGGCGAGCGTTTCGTCGATGGCCGACAGATAGACTTCCGTTTTGCCGGAGCCTGTTACCCCGGCGAGGAGAAAGGCCTGGAACTTCGCTTCTTGAATCGCGCTCTTGATCTCGTGCACGGCATACTGCTGACGCTCGTTCAGCGAGTGGCGGCGCTTGATTTCGATTGGCGTGATTGGCGTCGTAACGATTTTCAGCGTGAGTAGTTTTTTGCGCGCCAGTGAACGTGCGGCCACGCTGGCGCCGGCGAGCATCTCGTCTACCGCGGCCAGATTGTGGATGCCAGGATGCAATTCGAGAAATGCCATCAGTTCACGTTCGGCCTTGATCAGCTTCACGCCCTCGGGGCGGCCTGTGAACTCCACCGCAAGATGCGCTGCCGAGGCGCGCAGCGGATCGCGCGACTCCTGCACGTCTTCGCGCGAGATGAGGCCGCGCTTTTCGAGCGCTTTCAAATGACGGGCACCGTCCGTCACCTTCTTGATGATGTAGCCGGCTGAGAGCGGACGTGTTTCCAGCAGCTGCAGAATCTGTGTTTGTGGATCGGTTTCGGTGATGAGCGAAAGCTGGCGAACGATGTCGCGGCCCTGATCGGTAACGGTGTAGATCTTGCCCTTGCGAACTTCGGACGACAGTGGCGTCATCACACGCAGAGTTTCGCCAAGCGGGGCGCAATAGTAGGCAGAGATCCAGCGGGCGAGCGCCATCAATTCGGGGCTGATGGCCGGCTCTTCGTCCAGCAGTAACAGAGCCTCTTTAGCGGCCATTTGCGGTGGGTCGTCATGAAGGCGTAAAATGACTCCGGTCATCTTGCGCGAGCCGAATGGTACGATGAGGCGGCAGCCCGGCTGCGCGCGATGGCGTAGGGTTAGCGGAAGTTCGTAGGTGAAGGGCCGGTCGAGCGGGACCGGAAGGCTCACGTCGCAGTATCTCATCGAAGCGACTTTCCGCGCGGAGCAGTGTTCCTATCAGAAGGAGTTAGACGCATGAAGAAGCTTTCTTTTATTATCGCAGTGTTCGCGATGTCCGTTGCCGCATTTGGCGCCTCGGTTGATGGTAAGTGGAATATGGAGCAGAAGGCCAAGGATCAGACGGTCACGGTCACCTTCGATTTGAAGACCGATGGCGGCAAGGTGATGGGTACGATGTACAAGCCTGGGCGGAAGATGAAGGCTACACCTTTGCAGAACGGCAAGATCGAAGGCGACAAGATTTCCTTTGATACCGTTGCCCGCAACAAGAAGAAGGGCGATATAAAGACGCATTGGGAAGGTACGGTCACCGATAGCCAGATTTCAGGCCGCCACAAGGCCGATCAAGGTAAAGGCAAGGGCGCTGCCTTCGTAATGAAGCGCGCGAGTTAGCTTCAGGCACTGAGCGACGAACGTTGCTGGCGCATTTTTTCCAGCGGGAACGGATCCCTGGCTTTGTTGAGCCATTGCCGCAGCATCGCGTCCAGCGATTGCAGTAGCGGTTCTTGCTTGGGATCATCGATCAGATTGTGCATCTGGTAAGGGTCGGCAACGTTGTCGTACAGGCACCATCGGCCATCTTCGCCCAGCGCGTAGGTGTGGGTTTGCGTGCGAACGCCGCGGAAGAGCCGGGCGCGATTTTCCACGCCGCCGGAGGCGTTCTCCTTGGCGATGTGCATGAGGAAGACGCTCTCCTGCGACTTCTGATCCTGACCGTGCATGACGGCGGATATGTCTTTGCCCACGCAGTGTGGCGGCACTTTCAAGCCGGCAAGCCCGCACATGGTGGGATAAATGTCGACGGTTGAGAACAGTTGCCTGGCCACTTTCTTCGCCGGCACCACGCCGGGATAGCGCACCATGAATGGAACGCGGCACGACTCGTCCCAAGGCAATCGCTTGCCACCGAAGCCGTGCGAGCCCATCATGTCGCCATGATCGGACGTATAGACGACGATAGTTTTCGCGGCCTGGCCGGTCTCTTCGAGTTTGCGCAGCAGGCGGCCGAATTCCGTATCGACCGCGCTGATGTGGCCGTAGTAGCCCCGCAGTTGGCGGCGCAAATTCGCCGTGGGCGCGGCCTTCCGATTCGGGCGGAACTTGAGCGCATCGGGCTCGTAGCGTTTCTGTTGGTCAGGCGGCGCATCTTCGAAATTTGGATGCGGCGGATTCCATGAGATCATCAGCATCCAAGGCTGCTGGCGATTCTTTTCGATCAACTCTAGAGCAGTGTCGGTCATCAGCGTGGCGTTGTAGCCCTTGGGTTGAATGCGCTCGCCGGTATCGGGATTGTGCGTGAACGACTTGTCGTAATGTTTATTGGTGTTGGACCACACGTGCCAATCGTCGAAACCCTGGCGGGCTGGTCCTTTGGGGATGAATGTGCCGCCTTCGTCGCCGGGTGAGAGATGCCACTTGCCGATGTAGCCGGTGCGATAGCCCGCGTCACGAAAGACGCGGCCGATCGACACTTCATCGGGACGCAGTTGCAGCGCATTGTCGGTAATGCCGGTCTGATAAGGCCAACGGCTTGTAAGCAGCATGGCGCGGTAGGGCGAACAGACCGGGTAGTTCGAAATGCAGTTGTTGAACGACATTCCCTCGCCGGCGAATTTCGCTAGCACGGGAGTGTGCGCTTCGTTGAACGGCTCACCTGGAAGCGAGCAGGCGCGGTGCTCGTCGCTAAACACGAATAAGAGATTCGGTTTCTGTGCGGGGGCCGCCATCGCCGCGGTTGCTGCGAGCCATTCTCTGCGTGTGGGGTTCATACTCCAGTTGACGATACCATAATGGCTTCCACTATGAAATTTCTTTTAGCCATGCTCTTCTTTGCTGCGCCAGTGGTGGCCGAAACTAACCTGCGCATCGCTATTGCCGGCGATTCCACGGTGGCTGAATACGGCGACAAGACCACGCAGCGCGGCTGGGGCCAGTATATTCAGTGGTATTTTCGCGATTCCGTGCAGGTTTCAAATCTCGCCAAGGGAGGCCGAAGCACCAAGACATTTCTCAATGAAGGGCTGTGGGCAAAGTCACTGGCGGTGAAGCCAGACGTGATCTTGATTCAATTCGGGCATAACGACTCGCATGACCCGAAGCAGCCTGAGGCGACAAACGCGGCGGGCGATTATGCAGACTATCTGCGCAATTTCGTCGATGAGGCGCGCGCAGCCGGCGCCGTTCCGGTGCTGATCACGCCGGTGCAACGCCGCACCAAAGTGGATTCGCTGCTTCCTTACGCCGATGCGATGCGCGCGGTTGCGACGGAGAAGCAGGTGGCCCTGATCGATCTGCACGGATCGAGCGGAAAATTGTACGGCGAACTGGGCGAAGCCGCAACGGCCGAACTGGAAGCCAACGCCAAGGACCGCACGCACTTTAATGAGAAAGGTGCCCGTGCCATCGCCGCGCTTGTCATGAAGGAACTGGTTGAGATAGATCCGCGTTTGAAAAAAGAGCTTCGATAAGGTCACCGCATCCATAGTTCGCTGAAACGCTTTAACAGCGCGGCGTTGCTTTGTTGCGTCAATTTGCAGAGAGCCTCATCGCGACGGCCGTCTGGCAGGAGCAGCCCTTGTTTGAGCAATTGACGCGCGGGGTCGAAGCGGCCGATGAACTGGCAGCGGCTGTAGCTGAGGAGGTAAGGCCGCTCCATGGCGGCGCGCGCGTAGGCCGTCATCGCGGCGGTGGCTTCCTCGCGCGAGGGGAATTGATTCCACAGCGTGACTGGGTATTCGCCGGTGTAGAAGCTGCAAGCGTGGTCGCAGATGATTACTGGCTTCTTTGTTACGCGGTGAACATTATCGAACGCGGCTCTGTCGAATGTCGTTTCGTCATTGCCTTGACCGGGCTTGGGGCCTGTTGCGGGGCCGGGTTGAATGGCGACGGCATCGGTGTATTTCGCTGCTTCTTCCAGCACTGGCGTTGGGTGATCGTAGAGCTTGTAGCGTTCGCCGAGCAGCAGGCGGCCGGGGTCGGCGGCGCGGAATTCCCCTGCGGAAAGTTGGAAGATTTCTCGGGCGATGGCTTGCAGCGAGGCGTTGGGAGCGAAGTCCAGTTTTGCGAGAAGTTGACGGCCCGGAGCGTCGGTGGGGAGGGCGCGGTAATACTCCAGCCAGTTGGTGCCGCGGGTGCGCCTGGCGATCTCGGGGTCCCAGCGTGGCGTGTCCGTCCAATAGTAGCCAACCAGACTTGGGTCGTTTTTGTGGCGATCGCAAAGTGCCCTGATTTTGTTGCGGAGCGTTTGTTTGAAAGTTGAGTCGAAGACGTCGGCATATTGGAATTTGTCCGGCGCAAGGTAGTGGGAGTTGGCGACCATGTCGAGCGCGGCGAACCAAGGGGTTTTGCCGTCCGATGGTTCGGGCGCGCCGTAGCCGGCGGAGTTGTAACCGAGATCCAGGATGGTCTGGCGGATCGCGGCGGGCTTCATCACGGCCGCTGCCTGCGCGGCGTGATTCACGCCCAACAGAAACGTCCGTTTGCCTTCGGGAGACTGGAAGGCTGAGCGTTCGCCTCTTCGAGCGAGCGACCATTTGCCTGCCGCTGGTGAGAACAGCGCCGATGCTAGTAGTTCTCGTCTGGTAAGCATGAGCTACCTTTTGTCGAGTGCTTTCCTGTAATAGGTGAACGACCGCGGGCCCAGCGTCTGATACCACTTCACTACGCTGTGCGCCAACCCTGGGAGGATTTCGTGCTCATGTTCAATCTTCAGTTCATTGAGAAAATCGTGCAGCGCGCGGTGGTGGACGTGGAAGCCGTCTTCGTAGCCTACGGCGAGTCGAATGGTTGTGCGGCCGCGAATTGCATCCGCGTTCTTGCGTAGCAGGAGGAATGGGTCGCCATCTGCCCATGTTCCCTTGCGTCCGCCGAAATATTGGTCAAGAGTAGCGGCCTGAATGTGGGGTTGCGGCGAACCTGCAAGGCCGCCGGCGATGATGCCGACGATGCCGAAGACTTCCGGGTACTTGAACCCGAGATGCGCCGCGCCATAACCGCCCATGGAGTAACCCTCAACGCCGCGTGACTCGCGCCGGGCAATGGTGCGGTAGGTGCTGTCGATGTGCGGGATCAGTTCTTTGATGACTACGCTTTCGACGGGCATTTTGCCATCGGCGGAATCGTTCCACCATACGTCTCGCATACCGTTGACAAGCACGGCGATCATCGGCGGGGCTTGGCCCGCGCGAATGGCGGCATCAACTTGAGCGACGAAGGGCGCACCTCCGCGCTGATTTGCGTTCAGGCCGTGAAGCCAGTAGGTAACAGGAAAACGCGCGGTGGTGTCTTTTTCATAGAAGGGCGGAAAGTAGATCAGATAGCTGACTTCGCTGTTGGCGAGTTTACTGGGAAAGCTCCGGTAGTGCGTACCTTCTGGCTCTGTCTTGTCAGGATCAAGCCAGGCGGCAACAGGTTGCGCGCAATGGGCTGCGGCCGCCGTAAGCAGCGCCAAGACTACAGGAATGTTCATGCAGCTATTTTATGCCGCTTTGCCGCTAAATTTCCGGTACTGGAAAATTGCGTAAGCAGTCGCCAGGATCATGCCGGGAATCCACCACGCCAGGCCCACGCTCATGCCGTAGCTGCCGGTGGCCGTGTTGTAGATCGTCAGATTCGTGGCGCCATTGCCCAGCGAGGGCAGCACGTTGGGATACAGGCCGAATGCGACACTTGCCATCATGCCGAGCAAAAAAACGCAGGAACCGAGAAATGATTTTAACTCGCGCGCGCTGCCGGCTGTCCAAAGGCCTGCCAGTGCGATGGCTGGAATAATGTAGCCCCACTTGCGAGTGATGAAGCTGAAGCCGATGATGGGTTGAATCTGGAACGTCGCCCATGTCACCAGCAAGGTGAACACGACTGTGCCGCGCCACGCCCAAACAAGAATGTGGTTCACGTGGAGATTGGTTTTTAGGCGGACCCACAATGCTCCGTGCAATGCGAGGGCGGCGAAGGCGAGAAGGCCGGTGGCGATGGTGTACGGATCGAGTATGCCGACCTCGCCCCACAGCGGCAGGAAGAATTCGCCGCTGCGATCGAGTGGTACGCCGCGCACCACATTGCCGATGGCCGCACCAAGAAAGATGGCGAGCAGCCCACTGGCGCCTGAGAACACAACATCCCACAGCTGTATCCACGTGTTGCTTTCGATGTGGTTGCGAAACTCGATGGCAATGCCGCGTAGAATTAGCAGCCACAGCACCATCATGAGCGGCAGATAGAAGCCGCTAAAGCTCGACGCATAGAGGGTAGGGAAGGCGAAGTAGAGGGTGCCGCCGGAGGCGAGCAGCCACACTTCGTTGGCATCCCAGAAGGGGCCGATGGAGGCGAGCAGAAGGCGGCGCTGTTCGATGTCGCGCGCAGCGATGAGATGAACAATGCCCGCGCCAAGGTCGAAGCCATCCAGCACAACATAACCGGCGAGTGAGAATGCCACGAGGCAGAACCAAATCGTTTCCACTAGTGGCCACCTCCTTCAGGCCCTTGCTGGAGTTCGCGCTGCATCATGAAGAGGTAGAGAATGGTTAGCAGCCCATACATGCCCATGAAGCCCATCAGCGTGAACAGACCGTTGCCTGCGGAGACGTTGGCGGAAAAGCCTTTGTCCGTGCGCATCAAGCCATAAATGAGCCAAGGCTGGCGACCAATTTCAGCGGTCATCCATCCTGCGGTGTTGGCGATGAAGGGGAAGGGAAGCAGCAGCATCAGAGCCCATAGAATGGGCTTCGCCGTCCATAGCGCGCCCCGGAAAAGAAGCAGCAATGCGAGGCCGGTGACTGCAATGAAAATGGTGCCGAGGCCGATCATGATGTGGAAGCTGTAGAACAACAGCGGAAGATTGTCGGGCCACTGCTCGCGCGGGAATTCATCGAGACCGCGCACTTCGGCGGACCATCGCTGGTAGGTAAGAAAGCTCAGTAGTTTTGGCACCAGCAGCGGATTGTCGAGTTGCAGCTTGTCCATATCGGGCTGCCCCAGGATGGCAAGCGGCGCGCCTTTTTCGGAGTGGAACAGCCCTTCCATCGCGGCCAGCGTTGCCGGTTGATACTGTGCGACCATCTTGCCCTGGCCGTCGCCGGTGGGGAAGGCCATCGTCATAGAGGCGATGAAACCAGTGATGACGCCAAGGGTGAGAGATGTCTTAGCGAAACGATCATGCTTGCCTTCGAGCAGGTAGAAGGCACCCACAGCGCACATGGTGAATGCGCCGGTGACGACAGCGCCGGTCATGT
Source organism: uncultured Acidobacteriia bacterium (assembly GCA_903881085.1). Lineage (GTDB taxonomy): Bacteria > Acidobacteriota > Terriglobia > Bryobacterales > Bryobacteraceae > CAIRSA01. The sequence goes on along the minus strand of CAIRSA010000372.1, from coordinate 17,429 downwards.
TGTGCAGGTACTGCCACATCAGCCAAGGGTTGAAGAACAGCGCGGTGATGCTGTCGAGTTGGATGTCGCCGGCCTGGCCAATCTTGTAGCCAACCGGGTGTTGCATCCAGGCATCGGTCACGATGATGAAATATCCGGAAAGCCACGAGCCGGCAAAGACCGCCAATGCCGCGAACCAGTGTGCGAGTTTGCTGAGCCGTTTTTCACCATAAACAAGCAGGCCCAGAAATGTGGATTCGAGGAAGAACGAATAGACGCCTTCCATCGCCAGAGTCTGGCCGATGACTCCGCCCGCGGCCCTGGAAAATCGCGCCCAGTTTGTGCCGAACTGAAATTCCATGGGAATGCCGGTCACTACTCCCATGGCGAAGTTGATGCCAAAGAGGCGTATCCAGAATCTTGCGCAATCGTTGTAGTGCTCGTCGCCCGTTTTGAGTGCTAGGGTTTTCAGGATGAGTATCAGCAGGGCCAACCCCATGGTCAACTGCGGGAAAATGTAGTGATACGTAATCGTGAACGCGAAGTGGAGTCGGTGGATCGCCAGCGCTGAATCCATATAGCTTATTGTCTCAGTTTGAAACGAGCAGCTTGCCGCCGCTTTCTTTGATGACGTGAATGGCTGCAACGCCGATTAGTTTTTCGATGCGCGCAAGCTTTGGTTTTTCGATCACCAGATAGTAGCGTTGGGTGGAGCGCCAACGCGCGGCGAAGTCTTCGTCACCGATGAAGACCTGAACTGCACCGGGCGCGTAGGCGCCGTATTCCAGGTTGTTTACTCGCCCGTTGAGCAATAGTGCAGTCCGGTTGGTGTAAAAGAATATGCTGGAGAACGTGTAGTATTGGTCGTCAACAATGAGCTGGCCGGCGGGCTGCTGCATCAGCGCTTCGGCCAGCGGGCGCGAGGCCAGGTACGGGTCGAAGGCGATTAGCGCCAGCCGCGCAGCGTGGAAAAAGAGAGTCATCATCGCGCCAAGTGCCAGTGCGCGGCTGACTCTGCGCAGACTCCACGCGCCCCATGCGCCGATCAGGAAGGCCACGCCTGCTAACAGTAGCGGAACGCGGAGATAGGCGAATGATTCCAGCGTCAGGTCGCCCATGTGACCGAGCGAAAGCGTGTAGGCATCGGGGTTCTGCGTCAGTGCGTTCGAAATGTCGCCCGGAGTTGGCAGGTTGCGCACTGCGATGAAGATGGCGGCAACCGCAGCGGCGGCGAGTGCGCTGACTACAGCGAGTACGCGGCTGCCGATGCGCGAAAGTGAGTCCTCGGTTGCCAGCGCAGAGCCCAATAGCAATGCCAGCGCGGGGTAGCAGGGCATCGAATAATATTCCTGCGTTGTTGAGAAAGTGAAGAATGTGAGCAGGAAGCCGGTCCAGCAGAGGCACAGCAGGCGCATGCGTCCTGCGCGGTCTAAGGGTTTGTAGGTGAGCTTCACCAGCTTCGGAAAGAATACACTCCACGGGAACATCCACAGCAGATGAAAGGCCCAGAACAATACGCGTGGCACGGTGTTGTAATCGCGCGGATGTCGCATGTTCAGGAAACGGAATACATGCTCATTGAAGAAGTAGAACCAGAAGAAGCCGTGGTAGTGGCCCGGTTCGCTCTTCATGGTGAAATCGAAATACGGCGGATTGGCCAGCGTGGCGAGCACGTGCCACGGGGCTGCAATGATCAGGATGATGGCGATGCCTGAAAATGGCCGGATGCGTTTCCATGTCTCGAGCGAGAACAGTTGCTTCGTGAAGCCGAGATAGAGCAGACCCGCCGCTACTGGAAATACCGCGGCGATCAGGCCTTTCAGCAGCAGGCCCACGGCGATTGAGGCAGCGAGCGACGCGGCCCACAAGCGCGGGCGCGGCTCATCGGGATCGATCGCGCGAAGCAGGCTCCACATTGCAAGGGCAATGGTCGCTGTGAGGATTGCATCGGGAATTTGTATGCGCGTGAACAGCCATAGTCCGATGCACGTCGCCAGGATCATGCCCGCATAGAAGCCTGCCAGCGCGTCAAAAGCCCAGCGGCCCATCAGAAATACAAGCCAGCAAAGCACGATCACGCCCAGCGCCAGCGGCATGCGTGCGGCCCAATCGGTAGGGCCGAAGATCATGTAGCTGACGGCGATCATCCAATACTTGAGCGGCGATTTTTCCAGGTAGGCGACTCCATCCAGGCGCGCCGTCACCCAGTCGCCGGAGTCGAGCATGTTGCGCGCGATCTGCGCCTGCACGGCATCCACGTCGTCCATCAATGATGGTGGGCTGACGATGCAGCCAAGGTAGATCAGCGCGGCGAAGACAATGACTATCGCGCCGTAGTAGCGTTCGAGTTGGTTTCGATTCCCCATCGTTTCATCCACAGCAGCAGAATGAGCAGGCCCCATAGATGGTAGCCGTAATTGGCGCGCCGTTCAAAGTGTTGTTTGAGTATCGATTCAATGTAGCTCCAATGGAACAAGCCGGTGCGTTCGATGTTTTCACGCGAAAGTGTTTCCAGCAGCAGGGGCTTCAGCACACCGCGAAACCAGTGGTGGGCGGGAATGTCGAAGCCTTCCTTCTTGCGGAACAGAACTTCGTCCGGCAGCTTGCCGCGCATCAGTTCCTTCAATACATATTTCAGTTTCGACCCGTGCACCTTAAGCGAGATCGGCAGTGCTGCGGCGAATTCCACAATTCGATGGTCAAGAAATGGCGGGCGCACTTCCAGCGAGTGGGCCATGCTCATGCGGTCGCACTTATAAAGAATGTCGTCGGTAAGGTAATAGCGCTGGTCAATGTCGAGAAAATCTTCGAGCTTGTTGCTAGCTTCCATCAGCGGTTGCACTTGCGCGCCGTTGCGCTGCAGAGGAACGCGTTCGGCAGCGGTGAACGTGCCGTTCCAGAAGAAGTGGGCTTCGTTCGACGGCAACAGTGAGCCCGTCAGAAAACGTTTCACCTTGTATTCGAAGCTGATCTTATCGTCCGACACCGGCAGTTGATTCATGATGCCGAGACCAAGGCTGCGTAGCGGCGATGGGACCATGCGCATCCAGCCGGCGTAGCGATCAGCGAGATAGGTGTAGTAGCCGCCGAAGAGTTCATCGGCGCCTTCGCCGCTGAGTGCGACGGTGACGTTACGGCGGCTCATCTTCGAAAGGAACCACACGGGCAGCGCGCCTGCATCGGCGCTGGGCTCGTCGGAATAGAATGCAAGCTCTTCGACGGAGCCGACAAGATCGGCTTCCGGGTTCAGATCGAATTCGTGATGGTCTGTACCGTACTGCTTTGCGACCTGCCTGAAATAGGGGCTTTCGTCGAACTTGCGGCCAGGGAAGCCCACGGAAAACGTCTTCAGCTGCGATGACGAAGCTTCGGCCGCGTAGTGTAGGATCGTCGACGAATCCACTCCGCCGCTGGCCCAGATGCCAAGCGGCACATCGGAGATCAGATGCTCTTTGATGGAGTCCTTCAGCAGTTGGTCGAGCTCCACTTTCGCATCTTCCAGCGTGATGTTGCGCGGCGCGGGCCGCTTCAACTCCCACCATGCGCCGGTTGTCGACTTGCCATCCCGCCAGTCCAGATAATGGCCGGGCGGTAGCTTGCGGATGCCATCCACCAATGTGTACGGGCACGGAACGTAATTCAGCGAAAGGTAGTGGGCCAGGCCTTCGGGCGAGATGCGCCGCTCGATTTCCGCGTGCGCGAAGATGGCCTTCAGTTCGGAACCGAAGTAGATCTCTTCGCCGCGTTGGTGAATATAGAGCGGCTTGATGCCCATGCGGTCGCGAGCCAATACGAGCCGCCGCGTAGACTCCCTCCATAGCGCAACGCCGAACATGCCGCGCATTTTTGAGAACGCCGCGATGTCCCATTGCATGAAGGCGCGCAGCACAACTTCTGTGTCGCAATGCGAGCGGAAGCGGTGGTCTAGGGCTTCCAGTTCGTGGCGGATTTCGACGTGGTTGTAAATCTCTCCGTTGAAGACGATTACCGAATCGCCGTCTTCGCTGCGGATAGGCTGCTCACCGCCAGCGAGATCGATGATGCGCAGACGCACTGCTCCCAGTGACACCACGGGTGATTCGAAAACGCCCTGTTGATCGGGTCCGCGATGGACCAGAGAGAGTGTTGCTTGGCGAATCCGTTCGGGGTCAGGCTGATGGTTGCGATGAGTAAATCCAGCGATGCCGCACAAGGTAGCTTACTCCAATTTAACATAGGCGGGCGGCGGTTCCGCCTACTTACTTAACCATCCAGTATTCCCGCATGAGTTCGTGTGACCAAGCGGGTTGGCGCACGTCCTCGCGCGGAAGGAACTCGGTCATTACCGGCTTCATGTCGAGGACAGGCGTGCCGTGGATCGCGTCGAGTTCCGCGACATAGAGCTTGGTCTTCTCTACGTTCAAGACTCTGCAGATGGTGCTGCCGATTCGGTTGGGGCGATTCTTCCCGCGCTGGGCAAAGATGCCGACGGCCGGCCAATCTTTGTTGTTTCTCGGATGGCGCGCGCCGTTGACGACTTTTGCGGGTTCCACCTTGTCGAAGAGGAAGAGGACTTCCACGTGCGAAAAATCCTCCAGGCCTTGCAGCGCCTCCGCCGTGTAGCTTTCCGTTAGAACGATGCAGGACTCCTGGCCGCCCCAATAGTCGTCTTCCGCATGCAGGCGCGATGCTTCAACATGGCCGATTGCTTCGATGTGTTCGATCATTATAGTGCTCCTACTTACCAAAGAACTCGGACTGCGTAAGCTTCGATCTTGGGGTCCGGCGTGAGAATGATCAGGTCATGGACAATCGCCTGTGCCACCAACATTCGGTCGAATGGATCCGCGTGAATATTGGGGAGCTTGCCTGCTAGAAGCGCAGATTCTTCGCCTATCTCGAGTGTCTCAACGCGACTGCGGAGCCGCATCTTGGGGACATAAACATCTGGACGTTCTGGGAGCGAAAGTTTGCCCGAACTGAATTTGATGCCGATCTCCCAAGCCGACGCGGTGCTTAGGTAGACGTCATTGTCCTGATCCAGATACAGGTCACGGACCGATCGATTCACCTTCTGCGAGTCTTCTGAAATCCACAGGAAGGCGCAGGTGTCGAGGAGAAACCTCATGCTTTGACCGATGCTACTTCCCGTTGAACGCGTCTAAAATATCCTGCGGCAAGGGATCGAAGAAAGCGTCCGTAACCTCGAACTCACCTTTGCAGGCCCCAATTCTACGGATGGGGCGCTTCGGTTTGGAAATTGCCCGTACCTCGGCCACCGGCTGATTCCGATTGCACAGCACCAGTACCTCGCCCGGAGCCAGGCCTGCAACATAACGCGAAAGATTGGTTTTCGCATCGTGCATGTTGACGTACTTCATGGTTTTATTGTGAACTAAGTAGTGAACTAAATCAATCCGCGCACTCGGCTGACTCATGGATCGTGGCTGAGCCATTGGCAGATTCCTATACTGGCTGGCCAAAGCCTATAATCCTGCGATGCCAAACGGAATGCGCTTGCGGATTTCCTGCCAATCCCGTATTCGATAATCGGGAGGCCCAAGCTGCGGAATCTGCGAAGAAGTGATCAAGCCAAGAATTACATCGGGTCGATGAAGATGATAATCATGCGTTGAAAGCACAACGGCAGGCCGGATCTTAGCTGTCTTGGCGCCAGGGAAGAGAACCGTAACAACTTCCCCAGGTTTCAATGGTCTTCCAGTTCTCGTGCCTCAAAATCTTTGATGGACGCGGCCTGCAAATCCTCAATGTCTTCCTCGCTCCAACTGTCCGACCAATCAACGCCTTTGCCTTCGCTTAACTCACCGAGCCGCTTGATCCAAACCCGTAAGTGATCGGCCGAGTCGGGTGGGAGCGACCGTATGGTCTCGACCAATCTTTCCTCCTCCGCGCTGAGTGTGATCATGTATGCATTATAACGCCAACAGGGCCTTACTTCTTCAGCTTCGCCTTCTTGTACTCTTCATACTCCCGTTTCAGCTCTGGGCTCGAAGGCGTAGGATAGAGCTCGCTCGATTTGTACTTCCCGGTCAGGAACTTCGCCTTGGTCCACTCGTCGTGAATGTGCGTCTCTTCGGCCTTATCCAGCACGACTTTCAACAAATGCGGAGGGATGAAGCTTACACCTTCGCGGTCGCCGAAGGCTACGTCGCCCGGCATCACTGTGGTTGATCCGATGCGGATCGGAATGTTCACGCCGGTCAGCATTACGTTACGCAGCGGTGTCGGATGTACATTGCGGAAGTAGGCGCCCATTTCGATGGGGTGGATTCCTTCCAGGTCGCGAATAGAGCCGTCAATGATCATGCCGGCCTTGGTCGCTGCGAAGACTGCCGTGGCCAGATTGTCGCCGACGAAGGTGCCATCCTCGACTTTTCCGAACAGGTCGACGACAAGTACGTCGCCCGGTTGCAGCATATCGATCACGCGTTGGTTCACCTTGTCCGAAACGCCGCGCGCTTTGGCAGCGCCTTCCGAGACGTCGGAAACATCAGGCCGCAGCGGCATGTACTGTGCGGTGACCACTCGGCCAACCAGTTTCTTTTCCGGATGCAAAATGCGCCAGCCGCCTTCATAGAAGTTCGGATAGCCTTTGCCTGGCAGCACGGCCCACACCTCTTCCTGGCTCAGGTCGCGGGCTTTTTCGAGCAGCGCATCGGGCACCATGGGGCGGCCGTCAGGGAAGCGGTCGAAGGGATTCTTTGCGGTGTATTGGAGCATCTGCTCGCGGGTGAATGTGAAGACTTGCGCGGGCGATGAAATGGAAAATAGCAGGAAAGCAAACAGGGCTGATTTCATGCCCTGACTTTATCACTTTTTGCAGGGGGGCGAGTCCGGCCTCGCCCCTTGCCACATATAACTACTTCTCAGTCAAAGCGGCCACGCCGGGAAGTTCGAGTCCCGAAAGGAATTCGAGCGAAGCGCCGCCGCCGGTGGAGATGTGCGAGATCTTATCCGCCACGCCGGCCGACTTCACTGCCTTCTCTGAATCGCCGCCGCCCACTACCGACACAGCGCCGGAGTTGGCAACTGCGTTGGCCACGGCGAAGGTGCCCTTATCGAACGGAGGCATTTCGAACACGCCCATGGGGCCGTTCCAAATGATGGTCTTTGAGCCGTTCACAATGGAGTTGAAGAGTTCCACCGACTTGGGGCCGATGTCGAGCGCCATCTTACCTTCGGGGATGGTTTCTACGGCTTCCCATTCCGCGCCCGCTTTGAATTCCGAGGCGACGATGTGATCGACGGGCAGCACCAGTCGATCGCCCGCGGAGGCCATCAGCTCTTTCGCCAGGTCGATCTTATCAGCTTCCACCAGCGACTTGCCGGTGGGCTCGCCCTTTGCGGCCAGGAACGTGTACGCCATCGCACCGCCAATTACCAGGCGGTCGACGAACTTCATCAGGTTCTGGATGACTTCGATTTTGTCCGAGACTTTCGCGCCGCCGAGAATGGCGATGCACGGGCGATCGGGGTTCTTGGTGGCCTTGGTGAGGTATTCGAGTTCCTTGTCCATCAGCAGGCCGGCGGCGGCCTGCGAGACGAACGCAACCATACCTGCCGTGGACGCGTGGGCGCGGTGCGCGGAGCCGAAGGCATCGTTCACATAGACGTCGCAGAGCGCGGCGAGCTGCGACGAAAATGCAGGATCGTTCTTCTCTTCTTCAGCGTGATAGCGGAGGTTTTCCAGCAGCAGGACCTCGCCTGGCGCGGGCTTCATCGCTTCCACTTCGGGGCCGACGCAATCGGGCGCCATTTTAACGGGACGGCCCAGCAATTCAGCAAGCCGCACGGCGACGGGCTTCAGGCTCATCTCCGGATTTGGTTTGCCCTTCGGACGGCCTAGGTGGCTGGCGAGAATCACGCCTGCGCCATGTTCGAGGCAATATTGAATGGTTGGCAACGAGGCCTTGATGCGTTTGTCGGAGGTGATCTCCTGGCCGCCGGGTGCGAGCGGAACGTTGAAGTCCACGCGGATAAATACACGCTTGTCTTTGAGAGCTAAATCACGAACGGATAGTTTAGGCATAAGGGGGTTGCGGGAGACGCGCTCCTACAAATCTGATCGTAGCACGTCGAAGAAGATGCGGATTCCTTTCTGGAATTCGGCGACCGGAATGCGCTCCTGGTCGCTGTGCATGGTGCCGGCGGTGGCGGCGTCGAGAATCATCGGCGTCAGGCCGTAGCAGTTCACGCCTTTGCGCCGCATCTGCGCGGAATCGGTGCCGTGCGGGACCAGCATCGGCGTTACTGTAGCGGTTGGGTGATGCTTCAGAATCGCGGCTTTGATTGCTTCAAAGGCAGCGGTCTGGCTGCTGCTAACGCCGGAGTCGGCGGGATTGCTGATCAGTTCGACGGTGACCTTTGGATCATTAATGCGGGCGCGCACATCGCTGATGAACTCCTGTGCGTTGACGCCGGGCAGCAAGCGGCAATCGATGGTGGCTTCGCTGTTTGATGGGATCACGTTCACCTTGGGCGGATTGCCGACGCCCGCCGTCAGCGTGGTCAGCGACATGGTGTTGCGCTGGATCGCAGCGGTGTATTTGTTTTCGGCCATCTGTCCGCCAACGTTGGTGCGCATCGCCGTAACGATCGGATTTTCTTTCGCGCTGACGGGGGCGTCGAGCGCTTTCTGAATCGCACGCAGCAGCGTGTCGTTGGCGTTGTCTGGAATGGGCTGCGAGCCATGGCCCGCCGTGCCCTTGGCGCGCAGGCGAATCTGCACCACCTGCTTTTCGCCCACGGGCACGCCGAAAATCAGCTTGCCGTTGGCGAGGATGTCGCGAGTGCCGAAGCCGCCTTCATCGATGACCCATTCGGGATCCATCTCTTTCCAGTGATTCTCAATCAGCCAGCGGATGCCGTTGGTGCCGTTGGTCTCTTCATCGCACGTGGTCACCATGATGATATCGCGCGAGGGTACGATTCCCATCCGCTTCATCGTGGTAAGCGCGGTCAGATGCATGATGGCGATACCCTTCATGTCGAGCGCGCCGCGGCCCCAGATCATGCCGTCTTTCAGAGTGGCTCCGAACGGGGGCATGGCCCAGGCGGCTGCGTCGACGGGTACGACGTCAAAATGGTTGAGCAGCATGAGCGGCTTCTTTGTGCGGTCGCGACCTTCCAGTCGCACGATCATGTTCATGTGTTCCGGCGAATTGCCGTACAGCTTTGGATGCAGGCCGGCCTTTTCGAGTTCGGATTGGAAGAAGGCCGCGGCCTTGCGGGAATCGACTGGCGGGTTGACCGATTCAATACGGATGTACTGCTGCAGCAGTTCCAGCGCGTGTGGTTCTATGGCGCGCCAGTCAGGCTCGGCGGCGAAGGCAGCGGCTGCGGTGAGGATGGCGAGAATCGATTTCATTTTTCTGACTCCGGTAGATTGCTGAGTGGTGGGTTGATGCCTGTGGAACGATACGCTTCGATCAGTGCGCCCGTGGCGGGGCCGAATTTGGGCGGACCGACTGTGATCCCGTCCGAAAGCTCCACCAGCATGCGGAAGCGTTCGCGCAACAGATTGCTGCGATACACTCCGCCGATGTAAGCGACAAAGGCCGGCTCGCCTTCCTTGAAAAGTTGGCTGGCCAGCGCCATGGTGAAGCCTGCCAGTTGCTGCGCCCCTGCCATCAGAATGTCGCGCGCGATGCCGTCGCCGTTTTCCGCCGCTTCGTCAACCAACTTCGACATGGCTGCGATCTTGGGCCGCGGATAGTCGGAAGTGTAGCAGTGGTGCATCAGGTCGTTGGCTGTTTTTTCGCCTGTCGCTTCCAGCAGCATCGTATGGAGAATGGTCGGCTGTCCCCAGCCCTCTTCGTAGCGTAGCGCGGCGCGCAAGGCTTGGCGTGTGATGTCGAACCCTCCGCCTTCATCTCCGAAGATGTAGCCCCAGCCGCCTGCGCGCGCGGTGCGGCCTTCTGCGTTGCGGCCGAAGCAGAAGGACCCGGTGCCGGCGATGGTGATAATGCCGGGTGCGCCGGCGGTTGCGCCCGATAGCGCGATGAGGCCATCGTGCGTCACAGTCATCGCGCCGCTGACATGCAACATTTCCTTGAGTAATTGTTCTTTGTCGGCCGGACCGCCGCTGAAGCCCAGGCAGGCCGCTTCAAACGTTGCGCCGTGGTAGCCGGTCTTTTCGATGCAGCCGTTGATCGCGTTGATGAACTTGGTGCGGCCTTCGGGGCCTTTGACGTGATTGCATTCGCTGCCGCGGCCGAAGCCTAAGATGCGGCCTGTTTCGTCGCCGACGATGGCGGTGGTGCTGGATTGGCCACCGTCTACGCCTAGATAGAGTCTGCTCATTTTGTGGTCCCGTTCAGCTTGTACAGTCGCAGATGATTGCGCTCGGCGATCTGCTCGATGCCCCAGATCTCTGCGTTCTTGCGATAATCCTCAGAGCCGAAATCGTCGGGCCAGACCACCATGTAATCGAAACCATTCAGGACGATCTCGTCGATGGCTGCACGGCGCAGGCCCGGCGGCACGGGGATTTCGGACTCCTCCGGCTCAGGCACAAGCACCTGTCCGTTGCCGTCTTCGAGTCGAACGCGCACCTTGTACTGGTCGCGCGAGGATTCGAGCAGCACTTCGTCGACCTCTGTCTCCAAGAGGAATTCCACTTCCATGAACATGCCAGGCTTGGCGCCTTCGTAGCTGCGCCAGCGGGTGATGGGGCTATTGTCGAAAGCCAGCTGTACTTCCCAGGGATTGGGGCTGGCGCGCAATTTCCAATCGGCCGCGCGCGGCAGTTCCTTGCCGTTGCGCAGCACGCGGAACTCCGCGATGCTCCACAGGTCGATGTTTGCAGGCGCAGTCTGCACGACTCGCACTTTACGTAGCTTTCGTGGCGGGAATTTAAAGCGCTGGCGGGCGATGGGACTGCGCTCCTGAATCATGGCGCAGTACAGGCCGTCGATAAGGTTCTCGCCCAATGCGGACTGATAGCTGACTACCACTTCCTTACTAGTGTAGGCGTACGGGATGTCGGTGAATGCGAGAATCTTTTTGCCCTTGGGGACGAGCTCGTCAATCACGCGTGTGATCAGGTAGCCGGGTTGGTGTTCGTGGATGTACTGGTCTTCCGGGCGCAGCCGCAGCGCGTTTTTCCAAACCACTTTCTCCAGCCGCCACGCATGCTTGTCAGAGTATCGCGGAATCACACTCGGCCAGGAAATTGCGGCGTGAACCAGTGCAATGCCAAGCAATGCCGCTTGCAAATTGGGGATCGCGAGCGCAATCGCGAGCGAAAGAAACGGCAGCGAAGGAATCAAAAAGCGTGTGCCAGTGTTGCCGAAGTACGTCGCCCCGAAAAACAGAAATGCAAACACCGCACGGCGTCCGAACGACGTACGCAGACTCAACAGCGCCAGCGGGACAAGCAGAAAAATCGGGCCGATCAAGCCGCCAAGAGCGCCGCCTTTCGTAGTGGTTTCCAGCGGCAGGTTCGCATACGGCACGTCGTTGAAGTGCGACATCATGCGGATGTAGTCCTGCTCGAATTGCACGTGGATAAAGGGATTCGGGAAAACACGGTTAAAGAACGGGGCCACCGGATTGTTCATCACAATGATGTTCTTGATCATCCACGGAGCAATGAATACAAGGGCGCAAGCAGAAACCAACAGCAGCGGTTTGATGCGCCGTTCCTTCCACAATACGAAACCCAGCGCATACGGTACCGCCAGGCAAGCCGTGTATTTGACGCCGAACGCAAAGCCGGCCAGCACGCCCACGGCGATCAGTAGTTTCTGTTCGCGCGATTGTTCCCAAATCTGCAATAGATAAAAGATCGAGAACAGAATGCAGGCGGTTGCCACGTCATTGTACGCCGCCGTGCCATCATTGCCAACGACAGGCGAGCAGAAAAAGAGAATCGCCGCTGCCACGGCTGCGCCGGCAAAGCCAAAGCGGCGTCCGAACGAAATCATGCCCAACGGCAGCGCACACAGAAAAGCATAGTGAATCATGGCGGCCGCAGAGTGGCGGCCGATGGAAAACGCGAACAGAAACAGCATCTCCATGCCCTGGGAAAGCGCGGCGTACATGTTGTTGGTGATGCGCGTGAAGCCGTGGTCGCGGTAGTAGCGGGCAACCAGTCCGAGGTGATAGGTCGACCCATCCGGGCTCATCTCCGGAGCCATTGCGTTGCTCAGGTAGAGCGCCGTGTATACGGTGAACACCGATATGCACAGCCACTTCAAGGGCTTTGCCAGCCGTGGAAAGTCATCTCCGTTCAGCCGGAACAGTCCCTTGTAAATAGCCGCCGCGGGGATGGCCAAGCCAAGCGCGATGAATACTCCTTTGCGCGCCGTGCCGCTGGCGGCGAGTAAGAACACCAGCAGGCTCAGCATCGCGGAACCGGTGACAAACGAAAAGAAGATCTGCTCGTGCTTATACATCGGAGTGGCAATGCGTGCGAGCAACACGCGGCCCAACGCGAATGCGCACGCTACCGTGAGCAGCGCGCCAAGCAGTAGATAGAAAACCTGCGACATTTACTCCAGAAATCCCGCGCTGGCGAGGATGTAGCCGAGTTCGACATGATCGGCCGGCGCGGTCCACATCTTGTCGATCTCCATGGAAACGATGTTGTCACCAACGGCGTGCAGCCATTCGGCAGGCACTGCTTTTTCAAACGGCTGATGGCCGGGCTTGATGTAGGTGACGCGGTCCAGTTCATGATCGTTCACGACGAACGTGATGGTCACTGGGCCTGTGTCTTTGAAGGTCTGGTCGGCGATGGAAAGGTCGGCCATGAACTTTTGATTGTTCACATGTTTGAGCTGAAAGCGCATGGTGGGCTTGCGCTTTGTCCAGCGCCACGAACTGCACTCGATGGACTCATTGATGTCTCCAACAATGTTGTTGGAAGCGGTGGCGTCGCTCATCCGGATGAAGAACTTCAATAAAGACGGCTCAATCACGTCCATTGGTTTGCGCTGCATCGGCGGGGCATAACTGTCGGGAATCTTCACGCACGCTGCGAGCGAGGCAAACAAGGCGAGGGTCAGAAATCGGAGGCGCATATCAGATACTTTTGTCTTTCGCATAGCATAACGAATCGAGCGGGCATTCGCTGCATTTGGGTTTGCGTGCCGGGCACAGAGAGCGGCCGTGGTGGATCACCTGGTGCGAAAACAGAATCCAACGGTCCTGCGGGATTACTTTGATCAGGTCCTGTTCAATCTTCTCCGGGGTGGCTTGTTTGGTCAGGTCCAGCCGCGTGGCGATGCGTTGTACGTGGGTATCGACAACTACTCCGGCGGCAATGCCAAAGCCCGAGCCGAGCACGACGTTGGCGGTTTTGCGCGCCGCGCCGGGCACTTTCAGCAAGTGCTCCATCGTTGTTGGAACCTCGCCGCCAAAATCGCGTAGCAGCGTTTGGGCCGCGCCAATCAACGATTTGGCCTTGTTGTTGAAGAAGCCGGTGGAGTGAATATCCTGGGCTAGTTCAGCCTGGCTGACATTGGCGAAATCCTGGAGGGTTGGGTACTTGCGAAACAGTCCGGGCGTCACTTTGTTGACGAGCACATCCGTGCATTGCGCCGAAAGGATGGTGGCCGCCAGCAACTCCCAGGCATTAGTGTGGTGTAGCGCGCATTCCACGTTGGGGTAGCGCTCGTCGAGCACGCGCAGAATTTCCGTAATGCGGGCGCGGCGGTCTGCTGCGGTTTTCGGGCGTGCGGGCTTCGATGGCATCGGTGAATTATCATGGTAACATTGCGTGAAAAAATCATTCTGGCACTGGTCGCACTGGTGGTCTTTGGCGGAGCCGTCGCCGCGCCATTCCAGTACGACGACTATGCGATTTTCGCCGATCCGGCGATCACTTCGGCGGGCGGATGGCTCGATGTGTGGTCGCCGCTGCAGACTCGTCCGCTCACGTATCTGACATTCTGGTTCAACTTTCAAACCGGCGGCAACTCGGCCTGGAGCTATCATGCGCTGAACCTGGCCATTCATCTGGCGTGCTGTTTGCTGTTGTTCGATGTGCTGGGACGATTGCTTCCGCGGCGCACGGCCTTTATCTCTGCGTTGCTGTTCGCCGTGCATCCATTGCAGAGCGAAGTGGTGATCTACATCTTTGCCCGCAGTGGAATGCTGGCGGCGATGTTCTGTTTGTTGTCGTGGCGCTGTTGGATCATGGAGCGGCGGTGGTGGGCTGTTTTGTGGTTTGTCCCGGCCTTGCTGGCGAAAGAAGAGTGCGCGGCGTTTCCTCTGTTCCTGGCCCTGATGCCGGGGGCGCGTTCGCAATGGAGGCAGATTGCCGCGATGTGCGGGCTGTCGCTCACGGCAGGCGTGCGCGTCATTCTGGCGACCAAGGCGATCGCTGGCGCGGGCTCCGGCTTCGATGCCGGCGTGACTCCGGCCGCCTATCTTACAGCGCAGGGCGTGGCCATTTTTCGTTATTTGCGCCTGTTCGTAATTCCGTGGGGATTCTCCGTCGATGCCGCGCTGCAGACGAATCTGGCGTGGATCGCCTGGCCGGTTGTGGGCGGACTGGCCGTGCTCGCCTGGCGGTCTCCATACCGGATGTGGCTCATTGGCGCTCTGGTTTTGCTTGCGCCAAGCTCGTCGATCTTCCCCACTGCCGATCTTTCGGCCGACCGGCGCATGTATCTGCCGATGATCGCGCTGTGCGCGGGTGCGGCATTGGCCATTGAACGCTTCAAGCCTTATTGGGTGATCGGGCTTCTTGCCGTATTGGCTATTGCGCGCGTGGCCGTGTGGCAGAGCGAAGAAGCGCTGTGGTCGGAAGCGTTGGAGCGAGCGCCGAACAAGATTCGCCCGCGATTGATGCTCGCTCGTGTGGTGCCGCCAGAGAAGGGATTGCTGTTGCTGGAAGGCGCGAAAATACTGGAGCCGGAAAACGCCGCGGTTTATGCGGAGATCGGCCGCATTGACATGCAGCGCGGAAGATACATGGACGCGTTGATGGATTTCGGCAAGGCGCTTGCGATTAGGCCCGGCGACGCGCGGGCATTGAACAATCGTGGCGTGGCACTGCAGGCGATGGGACAAACAGAAACCGCGCGTGCTGACTTTGAAGCGGCCTTGCGGGCCGATCCCTGCCAGTTTGACGCGCGGCTTAATCTAAAGCGATTCGACGCTCCCGCAACCTGCCGCTACTCTGACGAGCAGCGCCGGATTATGGGGCGGTGATTTCGAAGCTGGTTTCGAGGAACTGCCAGTCAGGAAGTTCATAAGCGCGGAGCTTCGTGGGCACGGTGGCGCTGACGTCCTTCGATTCCAAGGGGCCGAGGTTCGGCACATCCACCGGTACTTCGCTCAGCGTGGCTGCGCCCTTGCCTTTCGTCTTCACGGAGACCAGCAGTTTTAGGCCGCTCAGGTCAGCCGCGGAGTGGTTGATTACGGTCATCTTCACCACCAGACGCTGGCGCGCATCTTCGCTCAGCCGGATACCTGCCACTTCCAAGTGCTTCATGTATGGATGGACCTTGCCGTCTGCGGCTTTCTTTGCGCCGGCTTTGGGTTTGCCGGTGGCTACGGTTTCCGTATCGTCCGATGCTGACTTGGACGACGGCAGCAGATACTTGTATGCGAGGAAGCCCACGGTGAGCATGCCCCCCGCGACCAGCACCATCACCAGCCACTGCGGCAAGCCCTTGGCGGGCGGCGGCCCGTACTGCATCGGGGGAGCGCCAAAGGCCGGTTGTTGCGGCGGCGCATAGGGAGGCTGCTGGGGCGGCGCGAATTGTTGCGAAGGCGGCGCGGCATACTGCTGCTGCGGCGGAGGCGGGGCGTATTGTTGCGCTGGCGGTGCGTACTGCGGCGGTGGTTGCACCGGCTGCGCGTATTGTGGAGGCGCCTGCGGAGCATAGTGTGACGGCGGGGGCGCGTACTGCGGCGGAGCCTGCGACGGCGGTTGCACGGGCGGTGGTGCTTGGGGTTGTGGCTGGGCGGCGGCCTTGGCGCGGTCAGCGCAGGCCGGGCATTCGCTTTGCGAAGGCAACACTTCACGCCCGCATTGAGGACAGATCCAGGTAAACATTGTATCTCCTACAGTAACTCAATCCACTGCTTCGATTCGGCGGCTTGTTCGATGGCCGCTAAAACAGTGTGCACTCGCAAGCCATCCTCGAAATTGGGATGAAACGGCTGGCCCTCGGCCAACGCGCGCAGAAATTCTCCCAGCGCCGCAATGAATGTGTGCTCATAACCGATGACGTGCCCTGGTTTCCAGAAGTTACTGGAAAAAGGATGGTCCGGGCCGGTGACAAGGATGTTGCGGGGGCCCTGCAGATTGCGCGGTTCGGTGGCGTCGAGAAATTGCAAGTGATTCAGATTTTCCAGATTGAAGGCTGCCATGCCTTTGGAGCCGTGGATCTCAAAGCGGTTGGCATTGCGGCATCCCGTGGCATAGCGTGTGGCTTCGAATGATCCGAGGCTGCCGTTCACGAATCGAACGAGCACGAGCGCGGCATCGTCCACGTCGCGGCCTTCGGCGAACGTATGCTGCATGGCGGCGACCGCTGCAATTGGCCCGTTCAGATAGAGCGCTGTGTCCACTACATGGCTCATCAGGTCGCCCATCGCGCCCGAGCCTGCGCTCGCCTTTTGCGTCTTCCAACTGGGCCGGCGGGTAGGATCGGTCCCTGATTCCTGTAGGTATGTGGCCCGGTAGTGGAACACGCGGCCGATGCGGTCTTCGTCGATCAGCCGGCGCGTGTAGGCGATGGCCGGAACGCGGCGGTAGTTGTGCCACACCATGTTCGGTACGTGCTTTGCCGCGGCGGCCATGCGTGCGGCTTCGCCGGCTGACATTGCCATGGGCTTTTCGCAGAATACGATCTTGCCGGCCTCGGCTGCGGCGATGGCGATTTCGGCGTGCAGCGCGTTTGGCGTGGCGATGTCGACGATGTCGATGTCGGGCCGTTCGACAATGGCGCGCCACTCCGTGGAGGTTTCGTGCCAGCCCCACGTGGCCGCCATCGCATCGAGCGCAGCCTGGTTGCGGCCGCACAATACGGTGGTTTCGATGTCAAACGGAACTTCGAAGAAATGTCTTACCTGGCGGTAGGCGTTTGAATGCGCGCGGCCCATGAAGCCTTGCCCGATGAGGGCGGTCTTCAGCAGGCGGTTAGCCAAGGCGGTACTCCGTGATGCGCATGGGTTGTTAAGTAGACGATTATAACAATGTATGCAGTTTTTTCAGCGTCAAAACAGCGGCTTTCCACGCAGGGTTGCGGCCTTCCCCGGCAGTTACCATCCGGTGACAGCGGCGCATTTGGCGGTGGCGCGGGCAGCGCTTGCGGTGGTGGACGAAGTGGTGTTTACTATGCCGCGTGAGTTTCCGCACAAGACGTATGAGCGGGTGGGATTGGAAGCTCGGATGGCTCTGGTGGGGCGGGCGGTGGATGCGGAGCCGCGGTTTTCTACTGCCGTTTCAGAGGGCGGATTGTTTATCGATATTGCCCGCGAGTGCCGCT
>CAIRSA010000371.1 GCA_903881085.1 uncultured Acidobacteriia bacterium | reverse complement strand
GGTCGCGGCTCGGTGAACGCCCAGAGCCGCGACCGTGAGGGAGCGGTTCCTCATCGACTCGCGATATTTCTATTTTACCCCTTGCGACTCTGCTTGTTATATTCATAGGGTGATACGCAGCGCAATTTCAGCCGAAAGAGATGCGTTTGGAGCATGAGTGATGAAGAAGCAGGCGGTGTTTGCCGGATTGTTTGTGATCGTCCTACTTTCACGGCTCTGCCATCTGAATATTTTGTGGATCGAGGAAGGGTATCCGAGCGCCGCGGCGATTCAGATGCTGCATGGCTCGGTTCCGTATCGTGATTTCTGGTTCGATAAACCTCCGCTGTTTCCGGCGTTTTATTTGTTGTGGGGCGGTTTGACTGGCTTACCGCTACGCATTGCCGGCGCGCTCTTTGTGATGGCGTGCGCGACGATGATCTACAAATTTGCGCGCGACTGGTGGGGCGAGCGGGAAGGCTTGATCGCGGCGGCGCTGCTTGTTTCTAGTTTTGTGTTCTGGATTCCTTCGGCAGTGATGACTCTGGCTCCAGATCTGTTGATGGTGTTGCCGCATCTGGCCGCCGTGTATTTCGCATGGCGTAAAAAGCCCTTCTTAAGCGGCATTCTATGCGGAGTCGCTGTCTGCATCAATTCCAAAGGCCTGTTTGTTCTGGCTGCATGTCTACTGTGGAATCCAATCGCTGCGCTGTCGCTGCTGGCCGGGTTTGCAATTCCGAATGCGATCGCGCTGGCGCTATTCCGCGAGCCCTATATCGATCAGGTGTGGCGATGGGGCTACGTGTATTCGGCCAACACGTTTGTTGGGATTCCGCGGCGCGAAGGTGTAATGCGCACTCTCAATTGGATGGGATTTCATGCGGCCATGGTAGCGGGAGTTGCCTGGTATGCGTGGAAGTGCAGGGCGGAAGGATTCACCAGAAGTTTTCTGTGGCTGCTGCTATCGCTAGTTGGCGTTGCCGCCGGCTTGCGATTCTTCCCGCGCTATTATTTCCAGCTTGTGCCGGTGATGGCGCTGCTTGGCGCGCGCGGTATTTCGCAAATGAAGTATCCGGCGCTGGTGTTGTTGCTGCTCCTGGTGCCTGTTGCGAGATTCGGGCCGCGCTACGTTACGCTGGCTGACGATCTGGTCCGAGGACGAGCGCACAACTGGACGGACCTGGCGATGAATCAGGATAGCCGCGCTGCATCGGACATCGTGAACAAAGCGGCGAAGAGTAGCGACACGTTGCTGGTTTGGGGTTACCGGCCGGATGTGTTTGCGTATACACGGCTGACCGCCGGTACCCATTTTCTTGATTCGCAACCATTGACGGGTGTGCTGGCGGACAGGCATCTGACGAGCAGCGAGCCGCTGTTTCCAGAGCTTTCCTTACGCAACCGGGTGATCCTGCAACAAACAAAACCGACGTTTATTGTCGATGGCCTGGGGCCGTATAATCCGCAGCTGGCTATTACACAGTTTCCTGAATTGCAGTCGTGGTTGAGCGGGTATGCGGAGATCGGGCGAACGGCGCATTCGGTAGTGTACCGGCTGAAGTGATTACTGCTTGCGCGCGATCATGCGGATGATTTCCACTTCGTGCCGATCGTACCAATCGGCTAAACCGCGCACGATTTCGTAACGTTCGATGCGCAGGCCGTCGAATTTCTTCAGCATGCCGTTGCGGCCAACGTAATCGACTGCACATTCCATCAGAACGGTTCCGCCGGGCTTCAGCGAATCAATCACTTTTCGCGTATCGATCAGTGGCATGGACCAGCTGAACACAATGAGGTCGAAGCGCTCTTTGCCGAAGTCATATTCACTATCGGAGACGGCAGCCGTGTGCAGCTTCAGCTTCTGGAATACAGCCTGCTTTTGCGCCTCGGCCACGGCTACCTTGGAATGGTCGAAGCCATAAACGTCCCACCCCAGTTGAGCCAGGTAAATGGCGTTGCGGCCCGTGCCCATGGCGTAGTCGAGAGCCACGCCGGGGCGGCGGTCTGCCGCGAACGACATGAGGAAGCCGTTGGGCTTTTGGCTAAAGTGTTTTTCGTTGGAGGCGTTGCTGAAGTAGCGGTCCCAGCGGTCGGCCTCTAACTGTGCGGACTGCGTCTCCAGCACTTTGATGCGCCGGGCGATTTCGTGGTCGGGAATGCCATCCGCTTTCAACTTCGATTGGTAGGCAGCATGAACCTGCGCTGGAGTGATTGACTGATTTTTCACCCACAGCGACGACATGAAGTCGCGGTATTCGGAATAGAATGCGTACTCCGGCTTTTGCGCCGCGGCGGCCGAGCAGAGCAGCAGAGCAAGCAGCATCAGGCGCATATCAGGCCTTCCAGCATGGGGCGCGTTTTTCGAGGAAGGCGCCGATGCCCTCTTGCGCGTCGCCATCCATGGCATTCATAGTCATCACTTCTTTGGCGTAGGCGTAGGCCTTGGCCTGCTCAAGATCGATCTGAGCATAGAATGCCTGCTTGCCCAGGCCGACTGTGAAGCGACTGGCATCGGTGATCTGGCGGGCCAGCCTCAGCACTTCATCGCGCAGTTGAGCGGCGGGGACGGCGCGGTTGATGAGGCCCCATTCCGCGGCCCGCGCGGCGTCCACGCGCATACCGGTTAGCAGCATCTCCATGGCGCGCTTGCGGCCGATGGCGCGCGTCAAGGCCACCATGGGTGTGGTGCAAAAGAGGCCGATCTTCACGCCGGGTGTGGCGAACCACGCGTCATCGGAGGCGATGGATACGTCGCAGGTGGCGGCCAGTTGGCACCCGGCCGCCGTGGCGACACCTTGGATTTCGCCGATCACGGGCTGGCGAATGGACTGGAGCTTCATCATCAACTCCGAGCACACATCGAACAGGGTTCGGTATTCGCTAACGCTGCGGCCGGTCATCTCGCTCAAGTCGTGCCCGGCGCAGAAGGCTTTTCCTTCAGCGGCAAGAATCACCGCGTGCAGGTTTTCGTCGCCGCCGATGACACGCAGGCAATCGAGCAGTTCGCGCATACAAGCCAGTGACAGCGCATTGCGGCGATCGGGTCGCGCCAGCGTCACGCGCGCGATGGCGCCTTCGCGATCAAATCGGATGGTTTCGTAGGCCATGCAAATAGTGTAGTCGCGCGTCTCAAACCATTACAATAGTTGAGTGGCATTTTTACCCGTCGAAGAACAGATCACATACCTGAAAAAAGGATTCGCCGAACTGATCCGCGAAGCCGATTTGCGCGAGCGCCTGAAGCTGGGCCGGCCGTTGCGCGTGAAGGCCGGATTCGATCCGACCGCGCCTGACTTGCACCTGGGGCACACCGTGCTGTTGCGCAAGATGAAGCATTTTCAGGATCTGGGACACACCGTGATATTCATGATCGGTGACATGACCGGATTGATCGGCGATCCTACGGGCCGCAACTCGATGCGTCCGCCGATGACCCGCGAGCAACTGGACGCCAACGCCGAGACCTATAAAACACAGGTGTTCAAAGTGTTGGATCCGGCGAAGACCGAGCTGCGTTTCAACAGCCAGTGGCTGGAAGGGATGAAGTTCGAAGACGTCATCCGGCTGTGTTCACGCTACACGGTGGCGCGCATTCTGGAGCGCGACGATTTCGCCAAGCGCTACAAGGAGAACACGCCGATTTCGGTGCATGAGATGTTGTATCCTCTGGCTCAGGGCTACGATTCGGTTGCGCTGGAGGCGGACGTGGAGTTGGGCGGAACCGATCAGAAATTCAATTTGCTTGTCGGCCGCGAACTGCAGCGCGATTACGGCCAGTTGCCGCAGATTGTGGGTACGGTGCCGCTGCTGGAAGGGTTGGACGGCGTCGAGAAGATG
>CAIRSA010000370.1 GCA_903881085.1 uncultured Acidobacteriia bacterium | reverse complement strand
GCAGCTGCCGGAAGGCACGGAGATGGTGATGCCGGGCGACAACGTGCAGTTGGTTGTCGATCTGATCACTCCCATCGCCATGGAAAAGGGCTTGCGGTTTGCAATTCGCGAAGGCGGACGTACCGTAGGCGCTGGCACCGTTTCGGAAATCATCGAATAGGAGTGTGGAATGCCACGCGAAATTATCACCTTTCAATGCAGTGAATGCAAGCGTAAGAACTACACGAACACGAAGAACAAGAAGCTGACCACCACGCGTCTTGAGTTCAGCAAGTACTGTTCCTCTTGCCGTAAACATCACCCTCACAAAGAGATCAAGTAGCCGGATGCGGGGCGTTACGCCCCGCTACTGGTTTGATTGGTCCCATTTGTAGTAACACTCCACAGTATAGTAAACTAGAGTGTTGGTCCACAGGATAGGGGAATAGGTTTAACGGTAGACCAGCGGTCTCCAAAACCGCGAGTGGGGGTTCGAATCCCTCTTCCCCTGCCATTACGAGCTCCGGGCTCAGCTAGGAATATCCAATTATGGAAGCAAAAGCAATTACGGTTGAGGAAAAAAGCCTGGGTGAGAAGCTCGCCGCATTTCCGGCGGCCACGCAGGAATATTTCAATGAGTTGAAGATGGAAATGCGCCGTGTCACTTGGCCCAGCCAGGAACAGGTCAAGGCAACCACTACGGTTGTCATCGTTTCCGTGTTTGCGTTTGCCGCTTATTTTTCGCTGGTCGATTCAGTGGTGGGCCGCTTGATTGAGAAGTTGTTCGGCACCTTAGCCAGGTAGCGGGAGTCCACCATGTCAGAATTGGAAGACGACATTCACCCGCGGACGGAAGCGGTTTTGCACGAGGCTGCTGACCACGAAGTAGTGGAAAGTGACGTCGTGGAACTCGAAGCCTCGGAACTCGAAGCTGTAGATGAGTCGCATCTGGAAGCCGCGGAAGAAGCGCCCGCCGACCCCGCCCCTCCAAAGCATTGGTATATCATCCACACTTATTCCGGTTTTGAGCAAAAGGTTGCGGAAAGTTTGCGTACGCGTGCCTCGGCCTTCGGTTATTCCGATCGCATCGGGCAATTGTTGATTCCCACCGAAGAGGTTTTCGAACTTCGCAACGGTAAAAAGGTCACCAGCAAGCGCATGTTGTACCCGGGCTACGTGCTGGTGGAAATGGAAATGGACGACACGTTGTGGCATGCCGTAAAGGATACGCCCCGTGTTACCGGCTTCGTCGGCGGAGGCAACCATCCGGTGCCGCTGACCGCTGATGAAGTAAATCAGATTCTCTACCGTCAGGCCTCCAGCGCCGACCGTCCGAAGCCGAAACAGAGCTTTGAACGGAATGAGACGGTTCGCATCATTGAAGGACCGTTCACCAGCTTCACAGGCAAGGTGGACGAGATCAATACCGAGCGCGACACGTTGCGCGTTCTGGTCACAATTTTCGGCCGTGCAACGCCGGTCGAACTGGAATTCGGGCAAGTAGAAAAAGTTCAGTAGTTTGAGGAAACCGGTTTAAAGTAATATGGCAAAGAAAATAACGGCTAACGTAAAATTGCAGATCCCGGCTGGCAAGGCCACTCCCGCGCCTCCCGTGGGTACGGCGCTCGGTCCGCAGGGCGTCAACATCATGGAGTTCTGCAAGGCGTTCAACGCCAAGACGAGCGCGAAGGATCAGGAAGGCCTGATCATCCCGGTTGTCATCACGATCTTCTCCGATCGATCATTCACCTTCATCACCAAGACCCCGCCGGTGCCGGTGCTCATCAAGCGCGCCGTTGGCATCGCCAAGGGCTCGGCTGAGCCCAACAAGGCTAAAGTCGGCAAGATCACGGAAGCGCAGATCAAAGAGATCGCAACCCTGAAAATGCCCGATCTGAACTGCTTCGATGTGGCCGCGGCCATGAACAGCGTGCGCGGTACCGCCCGCAGCATGGGCGTCGACGTAATATAGTTGTTTTCGTTCGACTTTTGAGAGAGGGCCGCTGCGGTAAGTTCAACGCGGCGGCCTTTTTGTATTTGTTTTTGCTCCGTCTTATCCGTGTCCATCTGTGCCCATCCGTGGCTAATTCTGTTATTCCTCCTCCGCCAGCAAATCCCCCAACCGGTCCAGCCGCTTCTCCCAAGCCGATCTTATATCCCCAAACCACTTCTCCGCCGTAGAAAGCCCCGCCGCCCGAATCCTGCAAGTCCGCACCCGCCCCACCTTGGCGCTCTCCACCAACCCGCTCTCTTCCAAAACCTGCAGATGCTGCACCACCGCCGCCAGCGAAATCTTCAGCGGCGTGGCCAGCTCCGTAACAGACGCCGGGCCACGGCTAATCCTCTCCACCATAGCCCGCCGCGTAGGGTCCCCCAGCGCGTGAAATACCTTGTTGATTCGTTCGGCCTGGGCCCTCAATCCAGCTCCTTTGCAAGCCGTTCCAGCAACTCGCTCCACCCCTGCTCGCGGAGCAGCGGCCCGTCCGAGCCTTCAAAAAAAGCCCCCTGATGCGTCAGCACCAGCTTCGTCCCGCCGCCCGCCGCCAAAATCTCAGCCGTCACCAGCGAAGCCGAAAACCGCCGCCCCGCCATCGCCATAGTGGACGCCGAAACAATCCGCTGCCCGTCCACAATGTCCAAAATAACGCTCTCCGATTCCAGCGAAACGCCCGGAAACGGAGTCCCCTCCCGAAACCGGTACTGCACGCGTTCGATGCCGCCAACGCGGAAATCCATTTCGAATGCCTCCACATCGGAGCTGCCACTTCCCTCCGCAAACCAACGGCGCTTCTTCGCCGCATCGGAAAAGGCCGCAAAGACGCACTCCGCGCTAGCCGCATAAACGCGCTCTAAGACAAAAGTGTTATGCACCACAGGTGATTGTGACATAATTCTCTCCTGGTTATACTTAAGTAAAAACTTAAGTATAACGGCCAGCCACTCAGCCGTCAACGGAAGACTTCCATTCCTGGGGTATGATGGTAAATACAAAAGGACCCACATGATCCAGCGCGAAGTCGTTGAGACAGGATCGCGTGTGGCGAGCCTTGAGGCTTCCCTCGCCACTGTGATACGCGGAAAAGCGGACGTTATCAGGCTGTCAGTGGTTTGCCTGCTCGCCAAGGGGCATCTTCTGCTCGAAGATGTGCCCGGAGTCGGCAAAACCACCTTGGCCCACGCCCTCGCGCGCGGCGTCGATTGCGGCTTCAACCGACTCCAGTTCACCAGCGACATGCTGCCCAGCGACGTGCTCGGCGTCACCATCTACAACAATCAGATCCAGCAATTCGAATTCAAGCGCGGCCCCGTGTTCACCAACTTCCTGCTGGCCGACGAAATCAACCGCGCCACCCCCAAAACCCAGTCCGCCCTGCTCGAAGCGATGAACGAACTGCAGGTGACCATTGATGGCACCAGTTATCCGCTACTGCACCCGTTCATGGTCATCGCCACGCAGAATCCGGTGGAACACCACGGCACCTATCCGCTCCCCGAATCCCAACTCGACCGCTTCCTCATGCGCTTGCGCATCGGCTATCCCGACGCCGTCAGCGAACGCGAAATCCTCCGCAATTCCAGCCGCGACAACGCCGCCACGCAGCCCGTGCTGTCCGGGCAGGACGTGATCCAAGCCCAGCAGGAATGCAGCCGCATCCGCGTCGACGATTCCGTGGTCGACTACATGCTAGCCGTAGTGGAAAAAACTAGAAGTCATGAGTCTTTATCACTAGGCGTAAGCCCGCGCGGCGCCCAAGCGCTCTACCGCGCCGCCCAGGCCCTGGCCTTCGTAGAAGGCCGCGACTACACGCTCCCCGACGACGTGAAGCGCCTGGTAGTCCCCCTCTTCGCCCACCGCGTAGTCCTCAGCGGCCGCCTCCCGCTATCGCAACGCACCGCCGAAGCCAGCGAACACATCCTCACCGACATCCTAGCCGCCACCGACGTCCCCCTCTAAAAGGGTAGGACAGGCAATTTGCCTGTCCCAAAAAACTAATTCAAATTATGTCCTCCGGAAAGTCCTTAAGTCCCAACTCTAATTTGTAAGCCGATGTGGGGCAGATTGGTAATCTGCGGGCGAGTGGTACTCGCCCAGCCAAACTAACTTAAGGAACCTACAACAGAATTGAGCGCTCTCTCTTGGTCGACCTGTCCGCCAACCGCTCCGCAGTGGTGTCCGCCATAGCTTCAGCGAAGGTAGACGCATCTGTCCCTGAACCGAGAAAGAGCAGTTGAACGCATCTGGAAAAGCTATCTCCAACATTTAGCATCGGTTGCATACAACGTGCTCGTCACCTGCTGGGTGACTCGCATTGCGGGCGGTATCTCGTGGGGCAAACCGGGGACAGCCCGCATGATTCCGGCAAAAGTCGAGGAATCTCGGACTCAGCCTGGAACGCCAGCCGTTCCAAGCCCTGATGAATCATCTCCAGTACAAAGCCCGTCCTACCACCAGGAACCCCGTGTCCGCGATCCCGATCAAGAGTGTGAGTATCCACACATCGACACCGCGCAAACGTGGGGACGAGAGCTTGCTCTGTCCCCATCGTTTGCCCCATGCGGCAAATCCGCACGGAATACCCAACCCCATGAGTTCTCCCCAAAGTAGGACGCAGACACATCTGCCCCAATTGCTTTGCGTGAAGAAAGATTGCGCGGCCCATCGATGATGCCCGCCAACTTCATAAAAGGACGGAGCGCGGCCTCGCGAGCCTGCTCAATCCGATCCCGCACAATCCGGCCCTGGGGCAGCCCTGCCTGTTCCTACGTACGACGAATTGTGAGTGTCTGACCCATATGGCAAAAGAGCAATACGCTTTGAGTTGGTCAGAGGCCGCTGGTTGGTGGAGCACCCCTGGCCACTGGGGCAATGGACACCGAAACCCTCGTAATTCTCGAATGTGGATTCGCCTGTCCAACATTCCACTTCTTCGCCGCATAGGAAGTCGAGATGCATTTGGCGCCCGCCGCAGCAGTCGGGCAAGCCGCGCCGTTAGGCGGCTTCCAACACCTGCATCTCGATGCGTAAGCCCGCAGCCGTGGCCATATTCACCAATGCGTCGAGGCCAAACAAACTGATCTTGCCCCGCATCAGGTCTGACACGCGCGGCTGCGTCACGCCGAAAAGCTTGGCCGCTTGCGCCTGGCTAAGCTCCGCACGCGTGATGTGATCCTTCAACGCCATCATCAGCACCGAGCGCAGCTTCATGTTTGCGGCCTGCTCAGGCGTATCCTCAATAGCGTCCCACACGCTGGTAAAACGTTGTTTGCTCATTGACCTAATTCCTTTAACAACTCGCCGTAACGCTTGGCCGCCAGCTCCAAATCTGACTTGCTGGTTTTCTCGGTCTTTTTCTGAAAACAATGCAGCACATAGACCGCGTCAGCGAACTTCGCCACGTAGATGACCCGAAACGCACCAGTCTCATCCCGAATCCGAATCTCATTAACACCCCGGCCCACCGTATTCATAGGCTTCCAGTCGTATGGTTCCCGCCCGTACTGTACTTCGTCCAACATATGTCCAGCCTCTCGCCTGGCCGTAACAGGGAAGGCGCGCAAGTCTTCTAGAGAGTTGCCCCGAAACTCGACAGGTTTGGCATCAGACACATCCATAGTATACAAAGTTTTGTATCTGCAGACAGTGCTGGACGTTGCTACTTGAAAAAATGCCTTTCACCTACTTGTTTATATTCCCATTCAAAATATGATACTGATGTAGTAACAGTTGCATTTGCTGTTAGAGAATCCCACTTGCTTTCGCAAACCGCTTACGCACAAAATACGAAGCGGCGTGGCGGACAGTGCAAGAGAAGTGGGCGAATTGTCGGCGACTCGGACAGAGATCGAGCCGAGAGGACCAGGGCCAGCGTTTTCTGTGAGTAGCGCGTAATCCTCCAGCCGCTTTCCGAATGGGTTTCTGAAAAACTGGACGTTTGCCGCCCATGGTGCGACTTCTGCGCTATTCGGCTTGCGGCGGCGAGTGCTGCTGCAACCACCGCAACTGCTTGCCGATAGGCAGCCCCTTCATTTGAATGGACGACTCCACTCCGCGCCTAGCGAGAATTGGGACGAGGAACTCACGATACCGTTCGCCGGCGAGGAATTCTACCCGCGCGAGATTCGGAACTTCCTCGATTAGCTGTGTCACTACTCGCACACCCCATGATTGGCGATCGGCTGCCCGCATCTTTGCGAGCGTCTGCTCGTATGGCTCGAGCTCAACATCGGGAGAAACCAAGCCATGTTTCGCGGAGAGAATATACCATAGGCAACCCGACGCCTCTGCGAATCTGCGGGCTTTGCGGAACCAGACGGAGGTATACAAGTCTCGGGCAGCACACCTCTGTTCCCCCTTCTGCCGGACGCAGGACACAAGATAGACAGTGAGCCCATTTAGCTGCATAATGCTGCTGGGGTTACATGGGCGGAAGGGGTCGAATTTAGGAATCGACGTTTGTAGGCTCTTCGAGAATCTTTCAGATGCCGAACCAGTGCTAGGAGCTCTGGCCGCCTATTACCCTGTATATTGAGTGGGTAGTGGAAGCTGCCATGCAGTTCCTTGCGCTCCTCTGATTCGGCGTCGTCTCGTGAATTTGCAGCCTGCCAACTTACCGACAGCCTGTCGAAGAAGTCGTTGATTTGAGTCGACCCTCCCAAGTAATCGAAGTCATTGAGAGCAAGGAGAGTGAAACGAAACGTGGAGAGGAAGCCCGACTGTAAGCACTTTAGCGTGAGCTTCTGATCTGCGTGCCATTCGATGCGCTGCGCGAGGTTTTTTGCCATTCCATGATATAGGCACACTTTTCCGTCCGCTGCGACGCGCAATTTTAGTTTGGCCACTTCGCACAATTCCGAGACCCGCAAGCGGTCGAGGTCTGGTAGTGCGAAGTACCACCAATATACGCCAGGAGCTGACGGAATGTTGGACCAATCGTTCTCACGGAGTTTCGATAATAGCTGGGGCTCAGTCAAATCACCCGCCTCCAATACATCAGAACTGTTGAATTAAGCATAATTCAATTTCGGCGCCGCTGCAAACTGTAACTCCAAGCGGTGCAACCTAATCACGGATTTCATAACGGGAAGCTCAATTCCTGATCTTCTACAACTCCCGAATCGTCGCCCACTCGGAGAAAGCCGATCGATTCAGTGGATTACTCCCCATAAGTCGGCTTCCCGCCTGCAATTATCCAGACCCCTCATGTGTGCCGTTCTGGGAAGTTTTAGGGCCGCACGAAATTCCTGTGAGCATTCGACGTTGCAACGCCAACGAAAAGCCGCCGTGGGTGCGCCGCAAGACCCTGCAGGTATCTCAACGGACAGCCCGCAACAAAAGACGTTCTGAGCCACGCTCCCAAAGGCGGCAGCAGCGCCGCTCCGCGACGCCACCGCCACCCATCGCCAAACAAAATTCCCCAAAGCCTCAAAACCCCAGCCTACTACTCTCCAGGCGACTGCTCTCCCTCCCCCTCCGAAACCTCATCCTCCTCAACCTCCTCCGGCGCCCACGTATGGCTGCTCGCCGTAAGCGCAATCTCCAGCCCCGGACCCTGCGCCTTCCCCTTCCTCCAATGCATCAACGTCCGCAAACACAGCACAAACTCCTTGTTAAAATCCTTCTCCGCCATCCGCAACTCCCCAAGCACCTCGCCATACTTCTGGATGCACGCAAAATACCGGGTGGGCGCCGTGCCCTCCTGCTCCTTCATCACCGTCGCCGTCACCTTCCGCTGCATGCTCGCCGCCCGCATCTGCCGCCACCGCGCCATCGCCATCGTGTCAATCAGCTCCGCCTCCACTTCATTCGCCGGCTGCAACTGCTGCCTCAGCGCATTCGTCAGCTCCACAAAGCGGTTGTCAACCTCTCCAGGCAGCACTACCGTATCGGTCAGTAGCTGCGATCGTATCTTGTTTATCTCTGCCACCATGGCCAGATCCTCCGCCCGCATCTTGGAATTCCGGCCGCCCGACTTTGCGCCGTTCCGCCGCGAGGCCTCTATCTGTTTCTGTGTCGGAATTCGAAAGCTCGAATTATTTTCATTCATAAAATACTCCATACTGGTGAAACTCAGTCACCACCCATGAACATATATTTTGTTCCGCGCCAATTGGCCGGCCATTTTTTGCAAATGTCTGAAAACAGAGGAAATAAAGATCTGAATAGTTGGTCACCGTCGCGCAGCCCATCCTCCGTTTTCCGAACTCCCCCCTGCCGCCAATGCTAGAAATTGGTCGTGACGGAAACATTTTTCGAACAACTCGACATCTCCCGCCTGGAGCAGGAAACGGACCCCGCCGAACCTCCGCCCGCCGGTCTCATCTCTTTCTTTGAGCATCGCCTCGGCATCGTGCCCCATGGCAAGCAGCGTGACGTCCTCGCCTGCCAGTCCAAGCGCGTCATCGTCAACTGCTCCCGCCAGTGGGGCAAGTCCACCCTCGCCGCCGGCAAGGCCCTCCACACCGCCGCCTCCAAACCGCGCAGCCTCGTCCTCGTCGCCTCGCCCACCGAACGCCAATCCGCCGAATTCCTCAGCAAAGTCAAATCCCTCGCCGCCTCTGCCGGCATTCGCGCAGTCGGCGATGGCCACAACCGCGTCAGCCTCCGCCTCCCCAACGGCGCCCGCATCGTCGGCCTCCCCGGCAATGAAGGCACAGTCCGCGGCTTCTCCGCCGTCTCGCTCCTGCTAATCGATGAAGCCTCCCGCGTAACGGACGAAATGTACCGCGCCCTCCGCCCCATGCTCGCCGTCAGCGGCGGCGACCTGTGGATGATGAGCACCCCCATGGGCCGTCGTGGCTTTTTCTTCGATACCTGGGAATTCGGTGATGACTGGGCTAAGTTTATCTCCCCAGTCACCGAAAATCCGCGCATTTCCCCCGAATTCGTCGAAGAGGAGCGCGCCGTCCAGGGCGAAACGTGGTTCCGCCAGGAGTACATGTGTGAGTTCATCGACAACGGCACGGAGGTCTTCGGCCGCGAACTGGTCGAAGCCGCACTCGACGACGACTGCGAAATGTGGCCGCTCCGCCAGAAAACCTCCGGCTGGGTCATGCCGCTCGCCCGTGGCCGCGTCTCCATCGGAGTTGATCTCGGAAAACGTCAGGACCACACCGCCATCGCCGTCGTCGAACGCCGCCCGGGCAAGAGCGAATTGGTCGTCCGCTATCTGGAGCGCATGCCTCTCGGCACCGGCTTTGCCCTCGTCCGCGATCGCGTCCAGGAACTGGGCGCCGATCTGCGCCTCGGCTCGCAGCGCCACATCGTAGTTGACGCCACCGGCCTCGGCAGCCCCTTCGTCGACATGGTGCGCCCTGGCCTGAAATGCTCCATGACGGCCGTTACTCTCACCGGAGGCTCCCGTCAGCGCGGCGTCGCCGAGTGGTGGTACGTCCCCAAAGCGCATCTCCTCACCCTGCTCCAGGTGGTCTTGGAATGTATGGATCTGCGCATAGCCAGGGAACTGCCCGAAAGCAGTCTGCTGGTAAAGGAATTGACCTGCATGCGGCCGCAAGGCGACGGCCGCGGAGGAGAACACGACGACATGGCAATGGCCCTCGCCCTGGCCTGCTGGGGCCTAAAGAAAGGAGAAGCCGGCTACATGGGCGACCCCCCATAAGCGTTTACTTAAGGAGGAACCGTTTTCGCTTTCGTTTGGATTCGGCAAGACTTTTCGCGATCTCCGGCCAATTCGAGAGTGTGTTCGACAGGCCGTTTGCTGGTAGGATT
>CAIRSA010000369.1 GCA_903881085.1 uncultured Acidobacteriia bacterium | reverse complement strand
TGAACATCTGCAGCACCGGAGCCATGGAAATGAACGTAATTGAAACCCCCGCCAGCGTGCCCAACAACGCCGCCCGCGGGGTAATCTTGCGGATAATCGGCGCCACAAACCCGCCCGCCATCAGCACGAAGCTCTGCACAAACACCCACGTCAGCCCCGCCTCCCAACCCTTGATCGGATCCTTCGTCGTCAGCGCAATTGGCATCATCACCACAAACGTGACAATGAACATGTGCGGTACGCTGATGCCCGAAGGCAGCGCGCACACGTCCGTCCGCCCCGTCTTCTTCGCCAGCTGATAAGCAAGGTAGGCGTAGTACATTGTGCTCAGGCACATCATCAGCCCGGTGGCCGGCAGAATGCGCCCAAACACCAGATCATCCGGCATCTTCAACACGAAGCGCAGCAGCGCCGTCAGCGTCAGCAGGTTCACCAAAATGTTCGTGCCAAAGCCGAAGAACGCATTCCAGTCGCCTGGCACCCAAAGTCGGTTATTTGTGTTCATGATTGTCCTCTTTCCCTTCCCAGCTAATATCCCAGCGCGGTCAGCACACTTGCGGAATCAGATACCCATCCGAAAATCCCGCCCTGTTCCTTGATCATCTTCAGCCCCGCTTCGTGCATGTCGGGCAGATACGACCCGCAGCAATCTTCAAGCACCAGGCAATCGTAGCCGCGGTCGTTCGCCTCGCGGACGGTGGTGTTCACGCACACCTCCGTCGTAACGCCGGTCACAATCAACTGCCTGATGCCCCTGTTCTGCAGAATAGTGTGCAGGTCCGTCGCATAGAAAGCGCCCTTGCCCGGCTTGTCAATCACCGCCTCGCCCGCCTGCGGATACAACTCAGGAATGATGTCGTGCCCCGCTTCCCCGCGCACCAGAATGCGGCCCATAGGGCCCAGATCCCCAATCGAGATCGCCGATCGCCCGCGAACCTTTTTCGTCAACGGAAGACAACTCAGATCCGGCCGGTGTCCCTCACGCGTATGCAACACCTGCAGCCCCTTCGCGCGCCACGCCGCCAGCAATCGCTGATTCGGTTCAATCGTGCGCCGCAGCTGCGACACATCGTTGCCAAGCATCGCCCCATAACCGCCTGCCTCAAGAAAATCCCGCTGCATATCGATGATCAGCAGTGCGCACGTCGCCGCCGAAAACTCAAACGAATAAGGTTCAGCCTCCACAGAAATGATCTTCGTCACCCGATAACCTCCGCCGTCACCGTGGCGCAGGCACTCGTGCCTGCCGCGTCCCGACTCATCGGGACGCTTGGTTCGCAGCAATGCGCGAGCCCTCCGCAAGCGAACCTGCTAACCGGCTCCAAAACCCCTCTTCGCGTCCTCATCGCCCACCCCAATAATCTCGAGCCACCGGAGCCGCTGCCACCCCCGCCGCCTCCAAAAGACGCGCCACCCGCAACACCGCCGCCTCATTATAAGGAGCCCCAACAATCTGCACCCCCACCGGCAGCGACCCCGCCTCAAACACCGGAGCCAGCACAATCGGCAATCCGATAAAGGAAAGCGGCTGCGTATAGATCCCGATATTGGGCCGCGATGGCACGGAAACGCCATCCAGCAGCAGAGTCTCCTGCCCAATCTTGATCGCCGGGCAAGGCGTAGCCGGCGCCAGCAAAACGTCCGTACTCTCAAACAGCTTCGCCATCTTCGCCCGGAACACCGCCCGGAACCGTTGAGCCCGCTGATACCAATTGGCGGGAATCATCGTGCCCGCCAGAAACCTCTCAATCACCATCGGGTCAAAGTCCTGCGGCCGCGCCTTCAAATCGTCGAAATGCAGCGCACTCCCTTCGCAGGCCGTTATCACGTACGCCGAGGCGCGCGCCGCTTCCACATCCGGCAGTTCCACCGTGTTTGTCACACCCAGTGCCTTAGCCGCGGCCGCCACCGGGGCGAACACTTCCGGCAGTCCCATGCGCTGAAAATATCCGCCCGCGATGGCGATGCGTAGTCCTTCGATCCCACTTTCCAGGCCCAACAATGTTGGTTCAGCCGGACGCGAAGTGCAGACCGGATCACGCGGATCGGGCCCATGCAACACATCGAACGCCAGCGCCAAATCGGCCACCGACCGCGCAAACGGACCCACGTGATCCAGACTGCCGCAAAACGGAAACGCCCCCGCCCGCGAGATGCGCCCATAAGTCGGCTTCAGGCCGAACACGCCGCAAAATGCCGAGGGCACTCGAATCGACCCGTTCGTGTCCGATCCCATCGTCAACGGCACGAACCCCGCCGCGACCGCCGCCGCCGACCCGCCCGATGATCCACCCGCCACCCGCGTCACATCGTGCGGATTCCGCGTCACCCCGTAATGCGCATTTTCCGTGGTGAAGCCATACGCGTACTCATCCATATTGAGCGCGCCAATGGAAACTCCGCCCGCCGCCTTCAACCGTTCCACTGCCGTTGCATCGCATGTCGCCGCAGGCCGTTCGGCATGGATCTTCGACCCCGCCGTGGTCGTCAGCCCTTTCAGGTCGAAAAGGTTCTTCACCGCGAACGGCACTCCGCACAGCGGTCCCACGTCCTCGCCGGCCGCAAGCTTGCGGTCGACTTCCGCCGCCTCCTGTAGCGCCGTCTCCGCCATTACGGCGGTGAAGCAATTCAACGTGCCATCCTGCTTTTCGATTGCACGCAACGATTCTTGCGCGGCTTCCGTGGCGCTGATCCGCCGCTCACGAACCGCCTGGGCCAGGCTTGTGGCGTCCTTGAATGTTGTCATGTAGGCCCCTCAGGGAACGAAGACTGGTGCCGGCTCTATCGAATCATCGACCGGATAATCGAGCAGCGGTTTCGCGATCTGCGCCACTCGATCAAGATTCACCTGGACCTGCTCCCGGTTGCCGGCTGGAATAGGCATTCCAACCAGCGCCGAGGCCAGGTCCATGTAACTGGGCGGCACAAACGAAACGTGCGCCGAAACGATCCTCCAACCCTCCGCCAACTTTCGCCAAACCTGCGATTGCCTGCCGTGCCGCGGCGTCCCCTGCACCTGCCGGATGAACTCAATCGTCACGATTCCCGTATCCTCGCCGAAGGTCACTATCTTCAGGTTGAATACCGTTCGTGCCAGTCCAACCGCCGGACGATTCTTCCGGAACTCCTCGATCTCCTTCGCTCCGTAAAGGCTCTCGCCCGCTCCGAATCGAAGTGCATCTTCCGAATCCCAGAAGAACCCCACCAGCTTCTGCACGTCATTTGTGACCAGCGCCTCTTCGTACTCCGCATGGAGCGCCGCCAGCTCGGCGGCAATTTCAGGTTTGTTGATCATTTCGCCAGCTTGTTTAGAATCGAACGGTGTAAGTCAGGCTAGCCGTCCGCAGCGCCCCCGGTTTGATAAACACATCCCAGAACAGGTACTGGCTCTGGAAGTAAGTCTTGTCAAACATGTTGTTGATGCCCAGGTTCACCAAATGCCGGCCACGTTCATAGAACACCGATCCGCGCGTCAGTGCGTAAGAAGGCAGTTTCACATCGCTGATGTAACCTGTCTTCACTGACGAAACCCACGACGTGCCAATCGTGAAGCCAATCGTTTTCGTCACATTCACCGTCGCAAACGGGCTGAACACAACATGCGGTTGACCGCCCACGGGAAGAGGAGCCTTCAAGCCGAAAATGCTCGCATCGCCAATGAAACGTCCCGCGTACGCCTTGGCCGGATCGATGCCCACCAGGTTCGGAGGAATCCCCAACAGGAACGGCACGTTCAGCTGTTCCGGATTCTGCCACGTAAACGAA
The DNA here is from genome assembly GCA_903881085.1 of uncultured Acidobacteriia bacterium. GTDB lineage: Bacteria > Acidobacteriota > Terriglobia > Bryobacterales > Bryobacteraceae > CAIRSA01. The sequence continues at coordinate 2,674 of CAIRSA010000369.1, read as the reverse complement.
GCGGACAGACTCAGCCGGCGCATCAGGTAAGAACGCATCTCCAGTTCCGTGCCCGTCGTCCGATAATAATCGTCTGACTTAGTCAGGTTGTTATACGAAGCGCGCTTCTGCCTGAAAATCGAAGCCGAGGCAAACAGCTTCTGCCCCCACGACGACTTCACGCCGCCCTCATACAAATTCGAGGTTTGAATAAACGTCCCGTCCTTCACCTGCGTATAGTCCAGTTCGTTGCCTTGCCCCAGATCCAGGAACCGCGAAGTCGCCGCCGTAAAGTAAGGAGTCAAGTGATACGGCAAATGGTAGCTAACACTCGCGTTGTAAGTCGTGGCATTTTGCGTCGCCGTGGCGCGCGTATTCTTTTCGCCAAAGTCGCGCCCCGTGAAGTCCGGCGAATAACGGTCAAAGCGCAGCCCCGTTGTCACCGCCAGCTTGTTCCACATCAGAATGTCCGTCATGTAGAACAAACCCAGATCGCCATAATTGCCCGTCTGAAAATACTGGTATGCGATCTTTCCCCCGCTGTTGTAAGGGCCTGCAAATCGATCGTTCGCCGTCGCCCCGATCGAAAGATCGCGCCGGTCAACCACCTGATAGTCACTGCGCTCTTCACCCGCGCTGACCGTCACCTTGCGATAACCGCCGCCGGCAATGTTGCGCATGGTCATCCACTTCGTGGGCTTGAAGTCGAAACTGATCGTGGTCTTGTTTTCAATTCCCCACGGCCTGTACCCCGCGCCAAATCCATAGCTCGAAAACTTCTGGTGATTCATCCAGTCGTAGAAGGTCTGGTTCTTGATGTGCACATTCGCGTTCACGTCGTACGCGAAGTCGAAATAACCTGTAGTCGTGGTCGCACGGCTGAAGTCTTCCGCGTCAATCATAATGCGGTCAAGCGGCAGAGTCACCATCTTGATCGTCTTCGGATCCAGCGCATACAGCGCCGCCGTCTTCGGATCGCTGAAGAACGGAGCGGACATGTTCTTCTGGAAAGCGAAGCTGCTCAGCGTGCCCGCGCCAATGTCGTTGGCGCGAATGTCGTAGCCGTTCGATGAAAGGTTCACCAGCGGCGTGCCGGCCATGTACACTTGCTTGTCCACCAGGTCCTGCGTCACGCGATTCCACCCGATGTTCTGCGTGCCTTCGTTGTGGTACCCCTGGAAACCGCCCGTCAGCCGCAACTTCGGCGAAAGCTCAAGATCGAACGAGATCTGCCCCAACTTGTACCGGTTGGCCACGCCCTTGTAGAAGCTATGCGAATCCTCGGCTTCGAAAAACGTGTACACGCCCGCCCTGTGCGTGCCCAGCATGAACGGCAAACCCACTTCGCCGCTGCCGCGCTTTTCATCGTAACTGCCGTAGGTCAGCGACACTTTGCCCGTAGCCTTTTCCAGCCACTTGGCGCTTTCGCTGCGCGTGCTCTTAGGAATGAAGTTCAGAAATCCCCCCACGCGCCCGCCACCATAGATCGGCGAAGGTGGGCCCTTCACAACTTCGATGTGATCGGTCGCCGCAACCGGCGTCTGGAAGTTCCCCCGATTCTCCATGCGCCGGAATCCACGGAAGAAGTTGTCGCCAACATCGCCTCGCAGAAACACGCTGCCCGGAATGCCGAAATAGCTCCCTGTGAACGATCCGCTCGAAACCGCCACAATGTCGTTCACGGTCTTCACGCCATAGCGCAGCATCGTCTCCGAATCGGCCACGGAAATGGATCGCGGAATGTCCTCCAGCTTCTGATCGAAGCCGAAAATGCTTTGCGTCGGTACTGCCGGCACCACGTTGTAGGGATCGATCCGTTCATCCACGGCCACCGTCGTAGCGTCGTTTGCCAGCAGCAGCTTCGTGTTGATCGTAAGCGGATCGCTTCCCGCGGTCACCGCCTTCGTAAAGGGTGCAAACCCCGGCGCCTTGACTTCAAACGTGTACGATCCCGGCTTGATTCCAGGAAATACGAACATGCCTGCGGCGTCGGATACGGCGCTGGACTTGGTTTTTGTGGAGTCTTCCGTCAGGGAGACAATGGCAGACCCTACGGACGCGCCAGTAGGATCGGTAATGGTTCCAGAGACGGGTGTCATCTGGCAATAGGCCGCCGGAATAAGGCAGACAGCAATGGCTAGGTAGCGCATAAACGCAATTCTCCAAAGATGAAGTGATTTGAAATCCCTTTAGACAAAGGGAGACCTAATCAGCGTGGCCGCGCCCATCGAGACCGGTTACTGTTGTGAGCAGTACGAAGCAGTCTACTAGGAGCCTTTCCGAACCTCAGCCCAAAATCCTGGCTGACGGTGTTCTGAATCTTTGGGAGGCCATTGCAGCTACGGGGCTGTTTCACACCTGAAATGTGAAATTGAAGCTTACCAGCGGTTGCAAAACTTTACCAATAGCAATTTTTGATCGGTACGATTCGCTTTCCCTATTGAGCCTTGGGTGTCCAGGGGTGGCGCAGAGGATTCGCCCAATGCCACATAGTTTTTCCAATTGTATAGGTGAATCGTCGACGCTAAACTCGAGACCGTGGTTTTTTCAAGGGTGGGGCGGGCAATTTGCCCAATGCCACTAAGCCGTTTTTCTTAAGCCCGGCGCTGGACAAATTGAAACAATCTGTGTAACATACATTGGATGGATCTCAATTCAATCGCATACAGACACAGGCTCCTAGCGACAACCAACC
>CAIRSA010000368.1 GCA_903881085.1 uncultured Acidobacteriia bacterium | reverse complement strand
CTGGGGCCAGAATGACGACATCACCGTGGTGACGGTGCGGAGGAACGTATGATTTACGAATCCGGTTGTTGCTTGCGAAGCTCTTCTACGTCTACACGATCTTTGCCGCGGCCGGAAGCCAGTTTGTTCCGCAACAGCGCATCACGCCCGATGAAATATACAGGCACGCCATCAAGGTCGCCAAGGACTCGCGTTTCCCAGGCGTCTTCAAAACTCACGCCGGAAATCGAGGTCATGAGGTCGATGCGATTGGGTTCGTGTCCCAGTTGGATTACTCGTGCCGGAGCCGTGAAATCGTCAAGAATGAGTCCTCGACTCCCAAATCCAAATTGCTGGATGGTGTGGAGAACTCGAGCACCATTCGCGGCACTTGCCCGCACAAGGAAATCAATATCTGCGGAATACCGGGGGTATCCATGCCAGGAGACCGCCAAAGCGCCGACAACCAGATACTCAACTTCGTTCGAGTTCAAGCACTCGACAAACTCGCGCAAGTCCTTGCTGAGCGGCATCGGGATGGGCTCTCTCCCGGATCGCGAAAAAGATCTCGACCCGTTCCTGCGGGCTCATTTCGCTACGCGAAAGAGCATCGGCGGCATCCGCTTCTTCAAAGCTGTGAAAAATGCGGATGACTTTCCTCATTCCTTTATTTTACCGCTTCAGGATGCGGCCAAACAAATCGCCGCGCGGGGCCAGAATGACGACATCACGGTCGTCACCGTGAGGAGGAAAGCATGAAGATTCTTCTGGTGTGTCTAATCTCCTCTGCCGCATTCGCGCAGACCGCGCCCGCGTCAGAGACGGCGCAGAGTAGCGGGTTTTTGGTGGATCTCAGCGGTCCTTGGCGGTTGAGTCCTGACGACCGGCCCGCATACGCCGCCCCCGATTATGACGATCGCGCCTGGCCCTCACTGGAGTTGCCGCGTGGGGTAACCTACTTTCATGGCAAAAGCTACTGGTTGCGGCGCAGCGCGCAACTGCCCGCTGCCGTCGACCGTACTCAGGTCTCGTTGACGCTCGGCGCCATTCAAGACGTTTATGAAGTCTACGTTAACGGGAAACGGATCGGCGCCAGCGGCAATTTCGATTCGTTTGAAGACGCCCTCACTCCACGTGCTCGCACTTTTGAGATCCCGCCGGAGGCGATTGCCTCGGGTGGTTCCCTTCGGATCGCCCTCCGCGTGCGCGGCATTCTTTTTTACCATCCCAGTTGGAGATTGCTCGACGAGGGTCCCTATTGGTTAACTGACAGCGCTCACGCGCCGAAGGATGCCGGGCGCCGCCAGCTGGAAGAGCGCTTTGTTCGTCACTCGCCGTCATTGACGTTTGCCGCCGTCTTCGCCGTAATCGGGTTGATCAGCTTGTTGGGATGGCTAAGCGAGCGCGAGCGCAAAGAACTGCTGTGGTTTTCCCTGGTCTCGTTCGCCAGGGCCTTTGCGTCATCCTATCTGTCTCTTGCCTTGCTCGCCGATGTGCGGCCTTTCAATCGCATTGGCATCACCCCGGAGTTTGTATTCGGAAACTTTCAAGTTCCATTCTTTGTGGAGTTCGTATTCGCGGCCCTTGGCTACAACTCGTGGAAACTGCGCGCGGCATTGTGGGTGGGCTGGAGCGGCGCCTTGGTGGCCTTGCAGACCAGTTCCCTCAATGCGATCTGGATCATTGGATTTCCCGCCTATTTGTGGGTTTCCTGCTTAGGGCTTTTTGTCATTCTGTGGGATTGGCGGCGAATCGGGCTGAAAGGTGTCGCGGGGGAACAGCATGCCTTGCGTCTGGTGTTGCTACTGTCCTCTTTCTCTTTCTGCCTTACTTGGTCTCAACTGCTGTACTTTAACAGCATTGCGTTTGCGCAGGCTATCACCACATTCGGCGAACAGAAGATTCCGCACATCGCCGTTGGACCATACCATGTCCAGATTGACGACATTTTCTGGTTGTTCGTATCGGTGACGATTCTGGCCTTATTGTTCCGCAGGCTTGCGGCAGACCGGCGTGAGAGGCAACGGCTTTCCGGCGAATTGGAAGCGGCGCGAATGATTCAGCAGTTACTGCTCAAAAAGAGCGGATTGAGCGAACCGGGTCTGCAGATGGAAGCCGTCTACATGCCCGCGCAGGAGGTCGGTGGGGATTTCTATTTTGTGCTCGATGGGCAAATGGTCTTCCTCGGCGATGTATCCGGCAAGGGATTGAAGGCGGCGATGGTCGTCTCGATCCTGATTGGCGTACTGCGCAATACGGAAGAGCGTCAACCGGGAGCAGTGCTGCAAGCGCTCAATCGCGCCGTCACAGGTTACATTGACGGCTTTGTCACCTGTAGTTGTGCAAGATTCGATGCCGGCGGGCAGGTGACCATAGCCGGCGGCGGCCACCCTGCGCCTTATGTGGATGGGGCAGAAGTGTTGATGGAATCCGGCTTGCCACTGGGCGTGGACGCCGAGGCCGTATACCCGGAGAGCCCTTTGGTGCTGGCTCCGGGCTCGTCGATGACGATAGTTTCGGATGGCGTCATCGAAGCCGAGAACGCGCAACGCGAACTGTTCGGTTTCGACCGCACGCGCGAAATCAGCGGCAAGTCCGCCCGGGAGATCGCGGAAGCCGCCAAGGCCTGGGGCCAGAACGACGACATCACTGTGGTAACCGTGAGCAGGAGGCTCGCATGAAGTACCTTCTGCTGCTCTTTGCCCCGCTGCTCGCCGCTCAATCCGTCGACCTGTCTGGAGAGTGGCGTCGCAGCACGGACGACCAGGCTGCCTACTCCCAGCCGGCGTTCGATGATGGTGCCTGGGAGAAAATCCGGCTGCCCTGGACATCGTTCCCGCCGCATGGCATCTATTGGCTGCGGCGTTCCATCGCGTTGCCGCCCGGGCTTGATCGGACACAAGCCGTGCTGACGCTGGGTCCCATCGCCGAGGTATACGAGGTCTATGTCAACGGCGTCCGCATTGCCGGGGCAGGCGTTTTCAACAATCGGTACGTCGCCCAAATTGCGCAATCCCGCACCTTTGCCATTCCCCCTGCTGTCTTCGACGCCAGTCCAGGCAGGCTTCACTTGGCGATACGGCTGGAGCGGGTATTCAGCTCCCGCTATCTGCAGTCTGTTGCCGCTCATTTCCAGGGCGGAGCCTACGTCATCACGGATACCGCCAACGCTCCGCGCGACGAAAACGAATTGCTTTTCGGCCGGCGCAGGCTCGCGAGAGCTGGCAATCTGGCGACGGCAGCCCTACTGCTCGCCTCAGGGCTGGTCTTCTTCCTGCTCTGGATCTTCCAGCGAAATGAGGTCCAATTGTTTTGGCTCGCTCTGCTGGCCGCGTCGCGCGGCGCCTTCGACGCACTCGGCTACGCCACGTTTGCACCACACACTTATCCCGCGTGGCCGAACTGGGTGATCATGGCGCATGCCGTGAACGGAGCGGCGCTGGCTCAATTAATTTTGTCGGCCATGGGCATCCGGTCCAGGTTGGTTCGCGCTGGCTTCTGGTTTCTCTGGGCGCTCTACTACGTCCTCATCCTTTTCAACGCACAGGGCAACGCAGGCGGTTACAATGACCTTCTTGCTTTCGCATGCCTCTGTTTTGGATGGTGGCGCAAGAGCTGGGACCAGGCGGATTGGCCGGAATGGCTCACAGTGGTATCGCTCACTCTGGCCGTCATGGCGCACAGTAACACCGCATTTCGCTTCCTGAGGGGCAACTGGAATCCTCCATCCATTTCGATGACCATCCTGTCCGCGCTGCTGGTGTTCCTCACCTTGCGGCGCCTGAACCTGGACCGTCGCGAGAAGGATCGATTGGCGGGCGAACTGGAGGCAGCGCGGCTCGTGCAGAGCTTGCTTTTCAATGCGCCTGCCAGTGCGTCCGGTACCGCCACTATCGACGCGGTCTATGAACCGGCGCACGAGGTGGGAGGTGACTTCCACTGGTCCCGCGTCGAGCCCGGCGGAGCGGTATTGGCGGTGGTCGGGGACGTCAGCGGTAAGGGGTTGAAAGCGGCAATGTTGGTCTCGGTTGTGATCGGCATCCTGCGCAATGAGAAGTCTTCGCAGCCTGCACAGTTACTCCTTGCCCTCAACAACGGACTGGCCGGGCATACGGGTGGTGGCTTTGTCACCTGCTGCTGTGCGAGGTTCGATCCGGATGGAACAGTGACCATCGCCAACGCCGGACACCTGGCCCCTTATTGCGACGGGCGGGAATTGGAGGTCGAGGCGGGCTTGCCGCTTGGGATCGCGCCGGGAGTGGAGTACGTGGAGTCCGTCACACGCGGAGAGCGATTCACGTTTGTTTCCGATGGCGTAGTGGAAGCCGAAAACGCCCGACGCGAACTGTTCGGCTTCGACCGCACACGGGAGATCAGCACTCAGTCCGCGCAGCAGATCGCCGAAGCCGCCAAGGCCTGGGGACAAAACGACGACATCACCGTGGTGACGGTACGCCGCGCGTAGGCCTTCACGCCCGTCAAGCTACAATAGAATTGCAATGCGCTATTTTTATCTCCTGCCTCTCCTTGCCGCGTCCTCTTTATACGCGGCCCAGGAAACTACTAAAATTTTCCCCTTCGCTTACGACCAGCACGACTTCCCCAACGGACTCCGCCTGGTCACCATCCCCACCGATACGCCGAACATCGTGGCGCTCAACATCGTGATGCAAACTGGCTCGCGCAATGAAGTGGAGCCAGGCAAAACCGGCTTTGCCCACCTTTTCGAACACCTGATGTTTCGCGGCACCAAACAGTTCCCCACCGAGAAGTACGAAGCCATCATGAAGCAGGCCGGTGCGGCCACCAACGCCTACACCAATGATGACTCCACGGTCTATCACGCCACCTTCTCCAAGCCCGACCTTGACCAGATTCTGAAGATGGAAGCCGACCGCTTTATGAATCTGAACTTTGCCGAGGATGTGATTCGTACAGAATCGCTGGCCGTGCTTGGCGAGTACAACAAGAACAGCGCTTCGCCGGAAAGTAAGCTCTTCGAAACTCTAAGCGAAACAGCATTCGACAAGCACACTTATAAGCACACAACCATGGGCTTTCTGAAAGATGTGCAGGACATGCCCAATCAGTACCAGTACAGCAAACTGTTTTTCGAGCGTTACTACCGCCCGGAGTACGCGACTATCGTCATCGCTGGCGATGTTACTCCCGCGGCAGCCAAAGAGATGGTTGGCCGGTATTTCGGCCAATGGAAAGCCGGGTCGTTCAAGCCTTCCATACCCGCCGAACCTGCCCAAACCGCGCCACGCAAGGCTCATGTGAAATGGCCTTCGCCTACGCTTCCTTATCTGCTGATTGCTTACAAGTCGCCCGCTTACTCCGACACCGATAAGGACTCCGCAGCCTTGGATCTGATCTCTTCGCTGGTGTTTGCGGAAAGCTCCGATCTCTACCAGCGCCTGGTGGTTAAAGAGCAAAAGGTCGATCAATTCGGCGCCGAATACTCCAACCACGCCGACCCCAATCTGTTCGCTGCCTTCGCTCGCGTCAAGAAAGAGGCGGATATGGACTCCGTGCGCGAAGCCATCCTTTCGGCCATCAATGGAATGAAGGATTCCCTGGTTTCCTCCGAAAAGCTCGATACCGTCAAAAAGCATCTTCGCTACAGCTTTGCTTTGCGTCTGGATGACCCGGAACGCATTGCAGGCACTGCCGCGCGCTATGTGGCGATGAAGCGCACGCCGGAAACAATCAATAAGCGTTTTCAGTTATACGCCGAAGTTACTCCTGAAGACATCCGCGCCGCCGCGCGTAAGTATTTCGTCGAATCGGGCCAGACCACAGTTACTCTTTCCAGCGGAGACTCCAAATGAAAACCGCACTAATCCTACTTGCACTCGCCTCCTCGCTTCACGGCCAGACAAAAGTTGTCGCGCTGCCAGGTAAGTCGCCCATTGTTACCATTCGTATTGTCTTCCGCACGGGCGCGACAGCCGACCCCAAGGGCAAAGAGGGCGTTGCCTCGCTCACCGCATCTATGCTTTCCACCGGTGGCACCAAGTCCATGTCCTACAAAGAGGTGCTCGACGCCTTCTATCCCATGGCAACGGGGGTGAGCGATTATACAGATAAAGAGATGATGACCTTCTCTGCGTCTACGCACATCGATAATCTGGAAGCCTTCTATAAAATCTTCCGCACAATGTTACTGGAACCCGGCTGGCGCAAAGAGGATTTCGAACGCAACCGCGACGATCAGATGAACTACCTCACCACCTCTCTCCGCGGTAACAACGATGAAGAGTTAGGAAAAGAGGTGCTTTATGAAGACATCTATACGCAACGCCCTTACGGCCATACCAATGCAGGAACGGTAAGTGCCCTCAAGTCGATGACTCTGGATGACCTGCAAAACTTCTATGCGAAGAACCTCACGCAGGCCAATCTCGTTATCGGGATTGCCGGCGGATACCCTTCCGATTTCCCCAGCCGCATCAAGAAGGATTTCGAAAAGAGTCTGCCGAAGGGCAAGCCTTCGAAAGAGAAACTCCAGGCGCCCATGTCCCTGTCGGCCACGCAGATCAAACTGGTGGAGAAGAATGCCCGTTCTGTTGCCATCTCATTCGGATTTCCCATCGATGTCCGTCGCGGCAGCCCGGATTTTCCTGCGCTGCTGCTGGCGCAGTCGTACCTGGGACAACACCGCTCCAGCGGCTCCCATCTGTTCGCAACCATGCGCGGCGCGCGTGGATTGAACTACGGCGACTACGCCTACATCGAATATTTCCCGCAGGGGATGTTCCGTCTGGAGCCGCAGCCGAACCTTGCCCGTCAACAGCAGATCTTTCAGGTATGGATTCGCCCTGTCGAACCGCCGAACGCTCACTTCGCTTTGCGGCTGGCCGTCTTCGAGCTGAATAAGCTGATCGCCGAGGGCATCCCGGAGGAGGAGTTTGAACGCACGAAGAACTTCCTCTCGAAATACTCCACGCTGTTGCTGAAGACCAAGAGCGCGGAGTTAGGTTACGCCATCGATAGTGCGGTGTACGGCACGCCTCGATACGATGAGTATGTGCGTAATTCCATCGCCAAGTTGACTCGCGATGAAGTTACAGCCGCTATTCGCAAGCATCTGCACACCAATCGCCTGCATATCGTAGTAATCGGCCAGAATATGAAGGCTTTGCATGACAAGCTGGTGGCGGAAACGCCATCGCCAATCACTTACAACTCGCCGAAGCCGCAGGAGCTGCTGGATGAAGACAAGGTCGTCGCATCGTGGCGCATCGGGGCTGCCGCGGATCAGGTAACGGTGGTGCCCGTCGAGAAGATTTTTGAGTAAGTTGGCCGGATGTGGGGCAGAATGGCATTCTGCGGCCGAGTGGCACTCGGCCTTTTTTCAGCAGACGCCGGAGCCGATTACCAATCGGCTGCAGATTAACAATCTGCCCCACGACGGATCCGCAGCACCTCAACCGCGTTGCGCACGTACTGTTCATCCGGCAGGTTCTCCACTGCTTCTGCCGGAAAGGTAACCAGCTTGCGCAGCGCGGCAGCGATCTCTGCAAACAAGGCCAGGCGGGCTTCTGCAGTGAACTGATCGCGCCGCAACAGCGCCTCCGCCGCGATGTTCGATAACGCCGGCGAGGTTAGCTGCCGAAGCCGCGCCGCCAGATGCGGGTGCTCCAGCAGAGAATTGTACTTTCCGCGCGTCAGTGACTGCAGGTCAGGCTCGGCCACTTTCGGAATGCGGATCACCACGGTGTTCGCCGCAATGTCGCCCAACCTCTGTGCCCGCGCCGACATCGCGCAGGCCGCTCCGCCCACCAGATAAAACAACGGCAGCATGTCGAAAAAACGCAGGATATTGCGCATGAAAATCTGGCTGCTCTGCAGACGCAACCCCTGTGCGTCGGCCACACGCAAATGCAGCATCCGCTTCCCGATCGTCTGTCCACGCCAATACCATTCCTGCGCCATCGGTCCGCCAACATAGAGCACGAAAAACGAAAGAACGGAAAGCGCGCGCACCACATCGGAACTGAGCAATGAAAACATTCCCAGCAACTGGCCAACCATGGAACTGGCTACAAGCAGAAGGGAGAAGTCAACCAGCCAGGCCAGAAACCGGCTTACCGGGCCGGCCAGCGGCAGCGCAATCGTTACGCCTTCCGGTGTCAATATCCGCAGAGTGGCAATCCGTTCTTTACGCACGCGGCGATGCTCCCGCGCGAGCCAGAAACAACACCAGCAGAATCAGTTCCACCATGCCGAACAGGATCTTCCATTCATACGGCAAAACCGGGGCATGATACTGCGAGAAGAACGCCTCGATGATGCCGGCCCAAACCAGCATTACGGCCACTCCTCCAATCAGCGTCATCACATCGCCCAATACTTCGCGCAGTCGGGTGGCGCGGGTTTTGCGGCTGCCCCAGCCAATCAGCGCCCCGGCAAAGATCAGCCCTGCCTGGCCCGCCAGAACAATTGCCGGAATCTCAATCGACCCGTGCGGCAGCAGCCAGCCGGCAAGAAAGCGGCTCTGCCCCGCCATCACATAGTCCCAACACACTGCCCCCAGAGTCACACCATTATAGAAAAGTACGATCGCGGTGCCCACGCCCCATGTGATGCCAAACGCCAGGGTGGTGAGGGCAACGCGCGTGTTATTGGTCATCAACTGGGCCGAAAACGTCGACTTGTTGCCTTCCAGCTTGTTTGACCGGCCCATCTCCTCTTCCTGAAACACGCGCTTCCGCGGATCGTCATTCAGATGCGAAAACGGCATGATCACGCGTTTGGCGTCGCCATCAATGGCCATAGCGAGACAACCGAATGCCGTGCCCGCCAGCGTCAAGCCAACCGATAGCCAGAACGCATAGAGGTGCGCGCGAAACACCTGCGGGAACGTGCGCGAAAACCACTCCCACGGACGCAGCCGGTTGCGCGATTCGCGTGTCTCCTGCATCTCCGCATAGGCCCGCGCCACGATGGCTTCCACGTAGCGGCGTGTTTCCGATTCGGCTCCGATGGCTTCAATCCGCGCCAGTGCGGAGATGCTGCGCTCGTACAGATAATGGAACCGCTGCGCCTGCTCCAGCGTCAGGCTGCCCGCCGTATCGCCTTCGAGCTTGGTTAGCAAGGCATCGAGCTCTTTCCAGTAAGGCTCTTCCACCAACACGAACCTGCGCAGATCTACGATCATAGCAACTGCCTCTGTTTCACGCTGCGGTAGGCCGCGGTAACCTGCGCTGAAATCTTCTCGGGGTCAAGCAGCAGAAACCGCACTCCCTGGTGGTCGAGCGCGCGGTCTAATTCCTTGATCTTGCGCCATGCCAGATGCCCGCCCAATGCTTCGTAGACGTCGTCATCTGACTTCACTTCGGCGTGCGTAAACAGCGGCTCCACACCGGCTGCTGCCGCCATCCCAACCAGCACTACATGTTTCCGTTTCACTAATGCCACGTTGCGTAGGAAAGATTCGGACAGCGCCGGATCATCTAGCGCAGTAAGAATGATGATCAGTGCGCGGCGCCGTAACCGCGTGCGCAGAAACGCGCCGAGCTCATCGAAATCGGGTGAGACCAGGCGCGGCTGCAGTGTGTAGATCGACTCACGGCATGCGCTGTAGTGGTCCTTTCCATTGCGCGCCCGCACGAAGCCGTGCACACGGTCGGAGAATGTCACCAGTCCAAACAGATCGCCTTGCTTTTCGCACACGGCGCCAAGTACCAAGGCCGAGTTCACGTACTTTTCCAGAATGTCCTGGCGGGCCAGCAGGCGAGAGGAGTCGATCACGGCATAAACTTCCTGCGTCTTCTCCAACTGAAACACCTTGGTGATGGGCCGCCCCCGCTTGGCCGTTGTCTTCCAATGAATCTCATCGTAGGTATCGCCGTGCTCATACTCGCGCAGCTTTTCGAATTCGCGTCCCTTGCCGATGATGCGCTGCGCATGCGCGCCGGCGCCGCTGCGGTTCAACAGCGTCGCCACCTGCCGTGTGTCCTTGCTCAGATTGGGATAGACGCGGATCTCGCACTGTACTGCGGATTCACCACGCACCGCCCATAGCCCAAGTGACGATTCCGTCTCGAAATAACAACGGTCCAACCGGTACGATCCCCGGCGCTGCGGCGTGGCGAACCATTCCACTTGTGAAGCCGCTGAAGACACTGCCACCGTAAGCGTCTCTTCTTTCGACGCAAACTCCACAGGCATTGCCAGACCCAACGTCATTCGCTGCGGACCATTGTCAATGCGCAGAGCAATCGATGACTCGCGGCCAAGAATCATGCGCACCAGCGCGGGCAGTTGTACGCGCACGCCATCCAACCTGGCCGGCGCCCGCGCCGCGTCCGTGCAAGCGGCTATCGTAACCGCTGCGACAACCAACATGCACGGCCAAGCTGCGAAAGGCACAAGACCGCCGATTGCCGCCGCCGGCAAGACGGTCGCCGCGACCAACCACAGCAGCCTGTTGGTGGGAACAATCATCGTGGTACGGCAACGTCCTTCAGCACGCTCGTCACAACTTCGGCCGTCGTCAAGCCTTCCACTTCATACTCCGGCCGCAGGATCAGCCGGTGCTCCAACACCGCGCCTGCCAGTGCTTTCACGTCGTCGGGAGTTACATAGTCGCGTCCATCGAGCGCAGCGGATGCGCGGCTTGCTGCCAGCAGTGCCTGTGTCGCGCGCGGACCGCAACCAACCAGAACCGATTCATGCGTACGCGCCTTGCGCACCACGTCGACGACATACGCCACCAACTCCTCGCGCATGATCATGTCCGCCAGCGCTTCGCGCAACTGTCCGACGCCTGATCCGGGCAGCACGCACTGCACTGAGCCTCCGGCCAGCGTAGTTTCCGGCGCATCGTTGCCCAGCATTCGCCGAGCCAGCGTCAGTTCTTCGTCACGCTCCGGGAACGACATGCCGATGCGCAGCATGAAGCGATCCTTTTGCGCTTCGGGAAGCGGATATGTGCCTTCGAATTCAATGGGGTTTTGCGTGGCGAACACGGTAAAGTCAGGCGGCAGCGCGTGTGTGTCGCGATCGATGGTAACCGCGCGTTCCTGCATCGCCTGCAACAAAGCGGACTGCGTCTTTGCGGGTGCTCGATTGATTTCGTCGGCCAGCAGAAACGTGCAGAACACGGGCCCTTGAATCAAGGTGAATTCATTGCGCTGCAGGTTGAAGACGTTGGTGCCCGTGATATCGGCAGGCATCAGATCAGGCGTAAACTGTATGCGCGCAAAAGCCCCGCCCAGCACTTGTGAAAACGTCCGCACCAGCAGTGTTTTCGCCACGCCTGGCACGCCTTCGATCAATGCATGGTTGCGCGTCAGAATCACAATCAGGCACTTCTCCACCGCCGCGCGCTGGCCGATGATCACCTTTTCCACCTCTGCGCGCGCCCGCTTCAGCGCTTCATTCAACTGTTCCAGCTTTTCCGTCATCCGTTCCCCCGCTGCCTTAAAATTCCGGCGATTTTCCGATACGCTGCCACTGCATCGCGCGATTCAACCGCGGCCGCCACCTGCTGTAATTTCGTCTCCGGATACTGCCGGTTCATGGCGAGCGATGCCCGCCACTGTTCGTGCGCTACATTGATTAACGTTGAGCGTGGAACGCTCCGGCGCAACAGATTCGTGAAGCCGGTGTGCGATCCGCGCCCCGCTACCGCCGTGCCCGCCAGCACTGTCTCATCCATCGGAGGCAGCAAACTGCTGGAGCTCTTCCACAAGAACAACCCCAGCAAGAGCAGCACTGCGAATACAAACCCCGTCAGGCCATATTTGCGCGCCAGCGCCATCATGCTTCCCGTTTCCACTACTCCCAAATGCGATTCATCGAACACCACGCGCCGCGCCGGGCCAACAATTTCAGAGATCAGATCCGGGTCACGCTTCTTCAGCAGAGCCTCATTGCTCAGCCAAAAACTATCGCGCAGTTCAACGATGGAGCCCTTGCCGCGCTTCTCTTCCGTGAACAGACGCTCGGCTTTTTCCGAAGGCTTTTCCGGATGCAGATGCCCAATCACCACGCGGGCCCCGCCACTCGCCAACTTGCTGGCGGCTTCCACACCGCGGCCAGACTTTACGCCTAAAAAGAAGATGGTTGCCTGCGAGTCCTTCAATGTCTCTGCTGGCTTCAGGTTCCGCGAAACCTCCAACCCAGGCATGCTCGACAAGCTCTCAAACAGCGCCATGGCGCCGCGCGGATCCGAACGTAATGAGGAGTATTCCGGGTAATCAATGCCGCTTTCGAACCGCAACAGGAACAACTCAGTCAACCCAACGGCAAACACTACCACGATGAACCCCGCCAGCAAAATGGATTTATTTGGCAAGCGTTCGCATCCTCTCCAGATTTGCAAGCAGCGCATTCAGGGTGGCGGGTTCCACACTACGCCCGCCGAACCAGCAGAGCTCAAATTGCTGCACGCTGCCATGAAAAACGGAACTCAACTCAGGAACACCACGCGAACGCCGCGCCAACTCAAGCTCATATTCGCGATTCGATTTCGCCGCGCTGGGCATCACTAACTGCTTCTGCCCCAGCAACGCCAACCCTGCCAGATAATAGGCGCGTAGTGCCATCAGGGGCTCGCCTTTATCAAGATATTCGCGCGCCAATGCCAGCCAGCCGTCTTCTTCCAGCAATGCGGGCGAGACGTCTGCTTCGGCCAAGTCGATCGCAACAGCCTCTGCCAGTGGCTGCGCAACAACGGTCAGTTTCTTCCTGGAGCGCCACATCACATACACGGCGACAGCCAATATCAGCGCCACCAGCGCATACATAGAGCCACGAATGAGTCCGCGGGCGGGCATGCCAGTTTCATTCCCGAATGTGGGTTTGTCACGCATCAGTTCGTCGAGCCATTGGAAAAGAGCCGACACCCACTTCCCGAAGAATCGGATCGCCTGGCGCAGGAAGCGCACCAGGAAGTTGGGCTTTTCCGCTTGCCCCTCCTGCACCTGACGCGGCATGCGCCAGGCAAACTTCGGCTCATGAATCACCTGCTCCATCTTTTGATCGAGCACTTCCGGGTTCAATTTTTCAACGGGCCGTTCATCGGCGAAGGCATGGCCGGCAATCAACAGCAGGAATGGCAGCAGGCGGTTCATTGGTTATGCAACTCCGCCAGCAGGTCGGCAGCGGTTGTCTGTGCTTCGCCATAGAAGCAGCGCAGCACGTAGCAAGCCTTCAACAACGGATCCACCGCGAGATAAGTAAGCAGCGTGCACGAAAGAAAAAAGGTGGAGTTCAACATGGCCCAAGCATTGGTTGTAAATGCCGATTCGATGCCGAGAAAAAGCTTCGCCAGTTGAGGCAATGTGAATAGCATGGATGCCACGTTGACGAATACGAATACGGCCATTCCGATCTGCATGGCGAGCATCACCCACACTTCCCGCGCCCAGTGCGAGGTCAGTGTGCGCGCCTTGTGCAGCAACTCTCCCATTGACCGTTCTCCGCCATCGCCAAGCAGGCAGGCGTTCTGATAAAAACCAACCGCGCGCGCAAACGGCAATAAAGTAATTGCCGACGCCGGCAGAACCGCATATGCCGTTGGCTGAATCGCCGCCTGCTGCATCGCCGTGCGCGCAATCCGCCGGGCCGTCCAGCGTTGCTCAGGCTGGCCGTTCAGCAACAGCAGCAGCCCGCCTGCAAAGCTCGATTGCCAGCACTTCATCCATACGAACAAAACAGCCATCGCAAAGGAGGCCAGCTCCAGGCGTTCGCCGGCGAATGCATTGCGGCTCATGTCGAGCCAGAACCACACCAGTGCGAGCGAAAACGGCATCGCGCCAATGTAATACCGCGCAAGCGTGGATGCCGGCGTCACGCGCAGCAGATGCGTCGCCTCTTCGATCCAATCCAACGACGTGCGCCGCACCTACATCACCCCTTCGTGAAATTGCGCCGGAATCATCAACAGCAAGCGCCCAAGCCCGTAGAACACCAGCCAAGCCATCAGGAATCCCAATGCGGCAAATACCGCTCCATAGGATATGCGGCGGCTGCTTTTTCTGGCCGCAAGTTCGCGCAGGCAGGCCGTGCACGTGATGCGGCCCGCATGTTCCACCACGCACTCGCGACAGTAGTAGCGTTTGCAATTGAGGCAGCGCGACGAGGCCTCGCGTTGCGCATGCTCAAAGCATTTCTGGTGTACCAGTGCCGGCAACGGGCTCCTCCTTCTTTTGCGTTTCCATGATCCTCGGAGTCAATATCGACAAGGCGTTTTGCAGCGTTTCGTTGCGCTGCAACGCCCCCAACCTGTATCTGCCAAGTGCGGTTTGTGCGTAGCAGCGGCACTCCGCGATCGTCATCAGCATCCCCAGCGGAAACAGCAGCATCAGGAAATTAATGGGGATCCACCAATAGCTCCTTCTGAATACCAGGATGACCAGAATCATGATCATCATGGCGGTCAGGCCTCCCCAGACATACTGTTTTGACCTGTAATCCAACTCTTCCACAATCAGCGCTTGAATGTCTTTGAAATAGACGCGCTGGTAACGTTCCGAGACGCGATTGGAATGGACCACCAGCAGGTGATCGCTGGCCATCCATAACGTGTGCTTGCTCACCGGCGTGCGTCGCGCACCAGGCAGGCGGGTGTAGTGTTCCGTCATCATGGCCGCCTCTTTGTGATAAACGACCAATAATAAACCAGGAAATAGAACGCCGTGGCCCATGCTGCGATCTCCACCAGCGCCAGAGTTACAGCAATGTACTTGCGCAAGCCCGAACGGGGCAGGAAGCCGCGATCCTCGTTCCAGTATCGTATCGAAAGGAACAGAGCGGCCGGCGCGGTGAGGATGGTGGGGTAAATCAATATTGCCGGCAGCGTCACCAGAATTAACGCCAGCGAATCGAACCGCATTTTCACGCGCTGAAACAGTGGATCGGCGTTGCCTTCCGCCTGTTGCTTCAAGCAGGCCGGGCACCAGTGGTCGCCACGAAATTCTACATCGCACACGATGCACAAAAAGCGTCCGCACATTGCGCAGGCAACATGCGCTTGCTTATTGGCATGGTTGTAGCAAGTGGCCTCGCCCGCTGACGAATTCGGATTCAACGCCGGCTCGGCCGGTGCTTCTACGGCAGCCGGAAACACCAGCAAACGGAGCTGCGTCTGGCAATGCGAACAGGGCTGAAAGGCCGATTGATTCCAATAGCTGCGCTCCAGCCAGAATCCGCATTTCGGACAGTTGATGGCTACTTCGTGCGGCGGAGTCGTCATTGCGGTTTGATCACCCTTGTGTTGCAGAGCCGGTCATGCAACGCGCGCTTTTCGTCGTCAACGGCCGCCATCAGATAGCCCACGCCCACGGTGAAATTTGTCACCATCGACGCTGCATATCTTCCCAAAGCCAAGCCGAACGAGAGGTCTCCGCCATCCGCGCGGATGATTTTCAGGCCCAGAATCAGCTTTCCGGGAGTACCTCCGTAACGCCAGACAAAGATTGTTTCATATGCCACGCCCAATGCGAATTGAAAGGAATAGATGGTGCCCATGTACGCTAGTGCGCCGCCCGGATTGCGCAACCGCAAGCCAATAAACCCCATGAGAAAGAAGTTGACGAACATGTTTACAACCCACATGATCACGCCGTCGATCATCTTCGCGCCGAAACGCAGCCAGAAACCGGCATAGGGTAATGTCTTCGCAAATAGCGTCCCTTCGCGGATTTTCTGCACGAAGCGCGGCTTGCAATTGGCGCAGATCCATGACCGGCCGTAGGGCATCATGAAGCCAACTGGAAATGGCTTCCCGCACTCGGTGCAGTACATCGCCTGCTCCGTGTCGGCGTAGCGCTGCCAGTCGGTCAGCCCTTCATGCCACACCAGCGTCGAATCGACAATTACGCCTTCGGCGGCCAGGCGCTGAAACGCACCCTGGTCCACTGGCCCCAGTTTTTCACCCCCGCTAGCGTAATACCAATTCATTCAATCGCCTTGTGCCAAATTAGCATAACGCGGGTTGATATAATCTGCGCATGGAAATCTCCTCTTCGGCAAAGGCCAATGCGGTGCGCGCGGCGGCTGTGTTCACTGCGGCATCTTACTCGCGAATCTTAGGTGCGAATGACAAAATCAACCACGCGCTGATCGGCTGCGGCGGCCGCGGCGTAGGTGTGCTCGGCACCTTTATCAATACCAGCCAGGTGAACGTCACTGCTGTCTGCGACGTCTTCGCCGATCGCGTCGACGCGGGCCAGAAGCGCGCGCCCGGCGCAAAGGGATTTAAGGATCATCGCAAGCTGCTTGAGCTGAAAGACGTCGACTCCGTGCAGATCGCCACTCCCGACCACTGGCATGCCATGATCGCGATCGATGCGCTCAATGCCGGCAAAGACGTCTACGTGGAAAAACCGCTCACCTTGAAGCCCGAAGAAGGACCGCCCATCGTCAAGGCCGCACGCGTTAACAACCGCATCTGCCAGGTGGGCATGCAGCAGCGGTCCGGCAAGATCTATTTGCAGGCCAAGCAGGAATACTTCGATACCGGCAAGCTGGGCAAAATCACGATGGCCCGCACCTGGTGGCACGGCAACGGCGCTCACCTGCAAAAAGCCCCCGAGCGCATGAAGACGCTGCCGTCGAATCTGGATTGGGCGCGCTTTCTCGGTCCGGTGAAGTGGCGCGATTACGATCCGCAGCAGTATTGGAACTTCCGCGCCTTTCTCGATTTTGGTGGCGGCCAGGTGACTGATCTGTTCACGCATTGGATCGACGTGGTGCATATGTTTATGGGCCAGGACAACCCCATCGCCGCCAGCGCCAATGGCGGTATCTATCATTACAAGGATGGCCGCACCGCGCCTGACACCATCAATGTGCTGCTTGAATATCCGAAGGACTGGCTGGCCACCTTTGAAGCCACATTGGCGCCGGGGTTGACCGGTGCCGCTGTTGAAATGGTTGGTACGGAAGGCCGTTTGAACATCACTCGCGGACAGTACGAATACTATCCGCTGGGGCGCAATGCGAAGCCCGTGATAGTGAAGTCCGAACGCGACCAGACCATCGATCACGTGGAAAACTATCTCGATTGCTGCCGCACGCGCAAACTGCCGCTGGGAGACGTGTACATCGGCCACCGCTCGGCGCAGGCGTCGCATCTGGGCAACATTGCGTATGTGCAAAAGCGGCGGTTAAAATTCGACCCTGATCGTGAGGAGATTCTGCCGGGCTAGTGTGGCCCCAGAATCGTCAGCCGGTGTCCGTCGGGATCAGTAAACGTGGCGGCCCACAAGCCTGTCGTCACTTCATGAGGAGCCACTGTGAAATTGCAGCCGCGCGTGCGAAGCTCCTCATGCACCTTTTCTACGCTATCGGCCGGAAAGATGATTTCTACCGCGCCGACGAGCCGCTCGCCTGCGCTCCGCCCCAATGGCCGATTCAGCACGATCGTCACTTCGCCGGCCTTCAGCATCGTCACTTCGCCAGGCTTTCCCATTACAACAAGGCCGAGCGTCTCCGAATAAAACCGCACGCTGCGGTCCATGTTGGTTACGCCCAACGAAATCATGGAAACCTTCATCGGCGCGGCGGCAATTGCACCGCAAAGCAAGAGATAAGACAAGATTCGTGTCATGAGCCCAGTTTGCCCTAACTTTCGTCGCCGGTCTTGCCCGATCTTGCGAATTTGCGCCTCACTGCCGAAGGTATCTCGCCGAAGTGTGACTTGAACAAGCGGCTGAATGCGGAGGGGCTGCTGAACCCAACCTCCACGCACGCCTCCAAGACAGGCGTGCCAACCGCTATCATGCTGCGCGCCCGCTCCAGTCGCAACGCGGTCAGATACTGGTGCGGAGTCTGTTCAAACGCCTGCTTGAATCCGCGATGGAAATGAAAAGGCGACAGACACGCTTCGCGCGCGATCATTTCCAGCGACAACGGACCAGCGGTTTGCGAATGCATATATTCGCGACCTATCAGCAAGCGTCGGAACAACTCCTGTCTCGTCGCCTCCCTCACCGCAGGCAAGCGCGCCGACTCTGCTCGAACGCGTTCATAAAACCCAAGCAGTTCGAGCGCCAGCGTTAGGAACTCTTCCTCGAATGAACTCGGCGTCAACAAGCCTTTGCACCGCAGGGCCAATCGCTGCACCCGCTCGACCAGCGGGCGGTCCAGATGAAGCGCTGAAAGGTATGGCAGCACCGGAGCCTGCGCCGCAAAGTCTTCAAGCGACCGTTCCATAGGTGAAGTCAGATCCTGTGCTACCCGCTCTACATATCCCGGGCGGAAGAAGACACAACACGTTTCCACGGATTTCACTTCATCGATGTTCATGGAATACCGTTCGCCTTCGGAGAGGACGAGAAAGCTGCTCTGATTCACCCTCAATTCGCGGCCGCCAACTACCCAACCAACTTCTCCTGTAAGCACGGTCTTGATAGACAGCGGTCCTGCGAAGTTGTCCACCCGATGCCGTCGCGATCGCGCGTTGAGCACCACGTTGTCCCGTCCTAGCCGGGCTTCGTTGGGGAAAAGATATGGTGTGGCTCCCATCTAGTTCAGACTGTACAAAAATGCGAACCCATCGATTGGCCCCATCGCGATATGATCGCAGAGGACAACAATGATCGCCATACTCTTACTCGCCGCAGCCTCCGTTGCTTACGCGCAAGACCCAACTCTCTTCGCCAATCGCAACATTCCGCAAGTCCGCTTCGCATCCGACGAACTCCAGCGCGCACATCCCAGCGCGATTGTCGAATTCGACCTCGCCAAACTAACCGCCGCCGCACCTGGCACGCGCTTCGTCATTGCCAGTGGCCTCGCTGAATCGCAGCGAATCGCGGCACTGCTCCGCCTTGCGCCGATCAAATCAACTGCGCCGCAGTCCTACGCCATTCGCCGGGCGGGCAACACCTATGCTGTCCTCGGCGCCGACGCGGCCGGAGCAATGTACGGCGGGCTCGATCTCGCCGAAGCGGTCCGGCTCAAGACGCTCGACAAACTCGCAGCCTCAGACCACACGCCCCATATCGCCCGCCGAGGCTTCAAGTTCAACATCCCGCTCGATGCCCGCACCCCCAGCTACTCCGACAATTCCGACTCCGCGCAACAAAACATCCCCGAAATGTGGAGCTTCGATTTCTGGCGCGAAATGATCGACGAGATGGCGCGCCAGCGCTATAACGTGCTCTCACTGTGGAATCTACATCCGTTTCCTTCGATGGTGAAGGTTCCTGAATATCCCGATGTCGCGCTCGACGATGTGAAGCGCACCACCATCCTGCTCGACGACACTTACTCACACAACGGTACCGACATGGTGCGGCCGGCTATGCTCGATCACCTGGAAACCGTGAAGCGCATCTCCATCGCCGACAAGATCCAGTTCTGGCGCGACGTGATGCAGTACGCACACGACCGGGGCATTGAAACCTATGTCATCACCTGGAACGTTTTCACTTTCGGCGCCGAAGGCAAGTACGGCATCACCTCCGACCAGAGCAACAAAACCACCATCGACTACTTTCGCAAGAGCGTCCGACAGATGGTGCTGACGTATCCGCTGCTCGCCGGCATCGGCGTCACCGCCGGCGAAAACATGAAGAAGCCCAGCGACGAAAAATCCAAGGAAGACTGGCTCTGGCAGGCCTATGGCGAAGGCGTCAGCGACGCGCTGAAGCAGCAACCCGGCCGCAAATTCCGTATGATCCATCGTTACCACATGAGTGCCCTCGGCCCCATTCGCGAAGCGTGGAAGAACTACCCCGGCGCCTTTGACTTGAGCTACAAATACTCAGTGGCCCACATGTATTCCATGCCCAATCCGCCGTTCGCCAAATCGTCCTTAGCCGAGTTGTCGAAGGACCTGCGTATGTGGATGACCGTGCGAAATGACGACATCTACAGCTTCCGCTGGGCCGACCCCGAATTCGCCCGCGCCTACATCCGCAACCTGCCCGGACCGGATAAACTCGCCGGCTATTATATGGGCCCCGATGGCTATATCTGGGGCAGGGAATTCCTCAGCCGCGATCCCGAAACGCCGCACGAACTCGTCACGAAAAAACAGTGGATGAGTTTCATGCTGTGGGGCCGTCTCAGCTATGAACCTGCATTGCCAGACGCGTTGTTCGAACGCACCTTGGCCGTGCGCTTCCCCGAAACCAACGCGAATCAACTGATGATGGCCTGGGCCAGCGCTTCGAAAATTATTCCGCAGATCACGCGTTTCTTCTGGGGCGACATCGATCTGAAGTGGTTTCCCGAAGCCTGCCTCAGTCATCCGCGATTCAAGGGCTTCTTTACTGTGAAGCACTTCGTGGAAGGCGAGACGATGCCGGAAAGCGGCATCGTCAATATCCGCACCTATCGCGACCGCACCAAGGCCGGGCAGCCTGCTGGTGGCATCACGCCGCTCGAAGTAGCCACCGCACTCGCCACGTATGCTGACGATTCCGACCGTATGTCGGCCAGCCTGCGCCGCTCCGCCACCAACAAAGAACTCCGCAACACGCTGGCTGACATGGAGGCAATGAGCCATCTTGGCCGCTACTACTCTGAAAAGATCCGCGGTGCCGTCGACCTGGCGATGGGCCGCAAAGACGGGGCCGTTACGCACCTCGAAGCCGCACTTACTCACTGGCGCAAATACGCCCTTACCTACTCCGCGCAGTACAAGCCGCAGTTGCTGAATCGCGTGGGCTTCGTCGACATAGATGCATTGACGGCCAAAGTAGCGCAAGATATTGATATCGCCAAAAACTGGACCGAAAAATGATTCTTCCGCTTATCCTACTCGCTACATCCGCCCAAGCCCAACCCAGCATGCGCACGCAAATCGGCATCACGAAAAATATGACGCCCATCGAAGCGCTGCTCACCGCCGAAGACCTCGACTACGAATCGCGCAAAACGCGCATCCTCTTAGTAAGTGGACTCGATGGCGACCGCGGCGCTGCCAAAGCCACGCAGGAAGCGTTCAACTGGTACATCACTAATAATAAGATCCGCAAGTACACTGTCTCTGCAGTCCCATTGGCCAACCCTGACAAAGTAGGCATCGAAAGCTTCCCGCCCAAAGGCGATGCGTACGCCAAGAACGCCGAGGCCCACTACCTTTGGCGATGGATCGGTATGCATGCGCCCGATGTCGTCGTGGTTATCGGGCCAGATCTGGGCCTCATTGACGCACTCAACAAATACGCACCGGCCAACACCGGCACCATCCCCGCGCGCACTATCAATGCCACCGGAAGCTTCATGCCTGGCCTGATCAAGTCGCTGGATCGCGAAAAATTCCACGGCCCCTCGCCTGCCCGCGTTGCCATTCAAAAACGAGTGGAACGCAACGCGCATGATACAGCCACTCTTCTGGCCCGCCACTACGGACACGATCTCAACGACGCGGTGTATATTCCCGCCGTAGCTCTGATGGCGCGCATCAAACTGGGCGATATCGTCGACGTGGAAAAGATCGTCAAGCCATATGTCGACGGCGCCAAGCTCAGCCTGCCTGTCAAGCTTTCCGCCAGCCATCTGAGCGGCCACCTGGTCTTTGCCTCATTGTTCGAACAAACAAAGAATCCGCGCTATCAGGAACTGGTGAAAGCCGCCGCTGCCAAGGCGGCGGACCACGCCATCTACACGGAAATGAGCGACGGCTTTTTTATGGGCGGGCCTATCCTCGCCAAGGCCGGCCGCTTCGACGATCTCGCCTCGCTGATTTACTACATGCGCAAATTGTGCCTGCGTCCCGATGGCATTTACCGCCACTCGCCGCTCGATGAAACTGCCTGGGGGCGCGGCAACGCTTTCCCGGCCGTGGGCCTCGCGCTGGCCCTTGCCGACATGCCGAAGAACCATCCCGACTACGGCCCGCTGTTGCTCGCCTTCCAGCAACACATGGCCATGCTCTCGCAACACCAGGACCCAACCGGCATGTGGCATGAGGTGGTCGACCAATGGGCCAGCTATCGCGAGTTCAGCGCCACCGCCATGATCGCATTCGCCATGTCGCGTGGTATTCGTAACGGTTGGCTTGAACAATCCAGCTACCTGCCACGCATACAACGCGCCTGGTACGCCATCCGCGCCCGAATTGGCGACGACGGCGGACTGGTTGACGTCTGCACCAGCACGGGCAAACAAAAATCCATCCGCGAATATTTGGATCGCACGGCTATTCTTGGCCCCGACCCGCGTGGCGGCGCCATGGCCCTGCTGCTGGCCACCGAACTTATGAATTAATCGGGGTCAGAGACCACTGACACCTCTGGCACCGATTTCCTGGGTCTGCGACAATCAAGGCAATGCGATACCTACTCATCTGTTTATCCGTAATCGCCGCCGCCCAGACGCAGCCCTACACCAACGACTGGCGCGACAACCCGCAATCCGCGGCTAACGTCTCCTTCCTGCTCGATGCGCCTGCCGGCAAGACCGGTTTTCTGCGCGCTGCGGGCGGCCACATCGTGAAGCCGGATGGCGCCCGCCAGCGCCTATGGGGCGTGAACTTCACCGCCGCCTCAACGTTGCCGGCGAAAGAGGACGCGCCCATCGTCGCCGATCACCTGGCACGTTTCGCCATCAACTGCGTGCGCTTCCACTTTCTCGACCTGCGCGCCCCAACGGGGTTGATCGCCGCGGTGGATGGAAGCTCCCGCTCGCTAGACCCGGCACAGCTCGATCGTCTCGACTTCTTCATCGCCGAACTGAAGAAACGCGGCATCTACGCCGACCTCAACCTCAACGTTGGCCGAGCCTTTCAAAGGAACGACGGCGTCCGCGATTACGAATACCTCGGCTTCGCCAAAATAATCAACTACTTCGATGACCGCGTGCAAGAATTGCATCGTGAATACGCCCAACAGCTATTGACCCACCGCAATGCCTATACCGGCAACGAATACCGCAACGAGCCCGCAGTTGCGCTGGTGGAACTGATAAACGAAAACTCCATCGTCGAAGCGTGGTTCAGCAATCGCCTGCTTGGGTTGAACACCAGCAAGAACCCGGGCACCTGGGGCGACCTCACCGCCAGTTACGAACAGCAACTCACCGCGAAGTATCACGCCTGGCTGGCGAAGAAAGGCCTGCCGCCGGTGCCGCGCCTGCGCAAAGAACAATTCGCCAAGGCTTCGAAAGAGCAGTTTCAGCGCGAAGCCGAATTCTATATGGAGCTGGAGCGCATCTATTTCCTGAACATGTCGGCGTATCTGAAAAAAGAGCTCAAAGTCCATGTCCTGATCGCCGGCACCAGCGACCACAACCACGGCAACTCCGGATACCCGCTGCTCTCTTCCACTTCACTGCTCGACGTGGTCGATGGCCACGTCTACTGGCAGCACCCCAATTACACGCGCGACCCTGAAACCGGCCGCACCACCGGCTTCGAGATCAAAAACACGCCGATGGTCAACGATCCGCTGCACTCCACGGTGGTCGAACTTTCGCGTTCCGCCGTTGCCGGCAAGCCTTACATTGTCTCCGAGGTAAACCATCCCTTCCCTAATGAATTCTCCGCCGAGGGAATCCCCATTCTTGCCGCGTACGCCGCCTTCCAGGATTGGGATGGCATCTTCTGGTACACGTTCGAACACAATCAACCCAACAAGTGGGCGTCATTTCAACAGGGCCATTTCGATATTCAGGCAGACCCGGTGAAGATGGCGCAGATCGCTGCCGGCGCCATGCTGTTTCTGCGCGGCGATGTCCAGCCTGCAAAGCAAAAGATCCCTCGCGCTTATACCCGCGAACAGGTCTACGAAAGCATCCGCGGTAGCTACTCCGCGCGTCCCTTCTTCGACTCTGGCTTTTCGCTCGAGGCTGTCTTGCACAACGCAACGCGGATCACGACACTCGACGCGCCAGTGTCGGGCAGACTGTATCCGCAGCTTGGGAAGAATTCGCAAATCGACTGGCTAACCACAAATTCCACCAACGGCGTTGTCTCCATCGACACTCCGAAATCCCAAGCATTAATCGGTTTCCTATCGAACAACAAAGCGCACGCAACCAACCTGCAAGCCGATCTTGAAACCCCGCATTGCGCCGTCATGCTCAGTTCGCTCGACGGCCGCCCCATCCCGCAGTCGTCAAAGCTGCTGCTGGCTACCGGCTCGAAGGTCGAAAACACTGGAATGCAGTGGAATGCCAAACGAACGTCACTTACTAGCTGGGGAGCCGCCCCAACGCGGATCGAAGTCGTCACGGGCCGCATCGCCTTGACCGGCCTCGATCATCGGACGGCCGTCACCGTGACGCCCCTTGCATCCAACGGAAAGCCAATCGCCCAACCCATCCTCGCCACAAAAACCAAAGAAGGATGGCAATTCCAAATTGGCGCTACTCCAACTGTTTGGTACGTCATCGAAATGAAATAATGATCGCTTGTTTACCCAGGAAAACTCGGATACACTAACGACAGAATTGTTGTAAAAGGGAGTCTTCATGTTCCGCAAAAAAGTCCTGCCTATTTTTCTGCTCGCTCTCACTTCCACCGGCCTATTCGCGCAAGATCGCGCAACCATCGCCGGAACCGTAACCGATCCAAGTGGCGCCAGCATCCCCAACGCCACGGTCCGCGCTGTCCTACTGTCAACCAACACGGCCACCGAGACCAAAACCAACTCCTCCGGCACCTACACGCTGCCTTATCTTCTTCCCGGCATCTATAACATCGATGTCACCGCCACGGGCTTCCAGACTCTGCGTCGTAACACGCTCGCCGTGGAAGTCGGTACCCGCATGAACCTCCCGCTCACCCTCACGGTCGGCCAAATCGGATCGGAAGTTACTGTTGTCGGTGAACAGGAAGCCATCAACACCGGCGACGCCTCGCGCGGCCTCGTCTTCGATCCCATCAAGGTGCAGGAATTCCCGCTCAACGGACGCCAGAGCTACATGCTGCTCAACCTCACCCCCGGCGTGATCTTCACCCAGGAAACGTTCGGCGCCACCGGCTTCTCCGGCACTCGTGCGTGGGACGTCAACAGCAGCTACAAGTTCAACGGCGCCCGCGCCGGCAACGGCAACAACGTGTTCATGATGAACGGTACGCCCATCAGCAACGAAGGTAGCACGTGGGAATTCGCCCCATCGATTGACGCCATCCAGGAATTCAGCGCCATGACCACCGTCTACGACGCCAGCTACGGCCACCAAGCCGGCGGCGTCGTCAACACCGTCATTCGCGGCGGCACCAATCAATGGCACGGCGATATCTACGACTACTTCCGCAACGCCGTTCTCGATGCCAACAACTTCGGCAACAACGCCGCTGGAGCCAAGAAAGGCAATCACCAGCAGAACCAGTTCGGCGGAGTCGGCGGCGGTCCCATCCGCAAGAACAAGGACTTCATCTTTGGTAGCTACGAAGGCTGGCAGGAAGTCATTCCTTTTCCGGGGTCCGGCGTCACCGCGGTGCCGGTTGACCTGCGCGACGGCCAGCACTTTGCGAATTACAACATGACCATCTTCGACCCGCTCACCACGCACGCCTGCGGCAACTCGGCCGCCGAACCGTGCACCGGGTCCAACGGCTCCACCTACTGGCGCGACGCCTTCCCTGGCAACGTCATCCCAAAGAACCGCATGAGCCCGGTGGCCGAAAAGATCCTCAGCTTTCTGCCCGCACCCAACACCCGGGGCCAAGGCACGGCGGGCATCCAGAACAACTATCTGAACGCCGGCAACAAGGGCCGCTACTGGTACAACCAGGAGATTGCTCGTTGGGATCACAACTTCGGCAATAACGATAAATTCTATGCCCTTTACAGCAACTTCCACGGCTATGAATTCCGCAGCTCTTCAACCTTCCCCAAGCCCGTCGCGACAGGCAACATCGACAACAACCGAACCTTCAATGGGATCAATCTCGATTGGGTTCATGTCATCTCGCCGACGATGGTGCTGGATGTGAAGGCCAGCTACTTCCGCTTCACACAACTCACCCCTGGCTACTCCGATCAGGCGCTGGCCATTACACCGCAGTCACTTGGCATGACCAATATGATTCACGCTCCGACGGTATCGAACTCAGTGATCCCCAACATCAACATCGGCGGCTTCACCGGCTCGCTGTTCGGTTCCGGCAGTTTCAGCTGGTCGCCTTATAACCGTTACATCTTCACGCCCAGCGTCACCTGGACGCGCGGCAAGCACGGCATCAAGTTCGGCTTTGAATACAATCTGGAAGCGCGCGGCAACGTCTCGCCCGGCAACGCATATGGTACGCTCACTTTCGGCAGCGGGCTCACGCAGCAGGCCACAGGCCATGCCTCCACAACCAACGGCGGCACGGATGCCTTCATGGGCATCGCCTCCATGCTGCTTGGCATTCCCACCAGCGGCAGCATCGATAACAACGCCACTTCCTATGGTTCGCGCCCTTATTACGCTGGTTACATTCAAGACGACTACAAGGTCAGCAACCGGCTCATGATCAACGTCGGCATCCGCTATGAAGTGCAACTTGCCTATCAGGAACGCTACAACCGCATGGGCTCGCAGTTCGACATCAGCACGGTAAACCCGCTCAGCGATCAGATCCTCGCCAAGTGGAAATCCAACAAAGCTGCGTACGACGCAAGCAACCCCACCTATCCCTATCCCGATCCGCCCAAGGCCATCTACGGCGTGTGGCGCTTTGCCGGAGTCGACGGCTATCCGCGCCGTCAACACTATACCGATTGGACCACCCTTGCTCCCCGCTTTGGCTTCGCCTATCGCGTCGGTGAGAAGACGGTCATCCGCGGTGGCGTCGGCGTCTTCTATCAATCCGACACGGCAACCGGCAACGGCCAAACCGGCTTCAGTGCCTCCACCGGCTATCTCGCCAATGTCAACAACCCGATTATTCCTTCGGCCTGCGACAACAACAACTGCAACGCTGGCGTTCCCACTGGCGCGTACTCGCTGGTCAATCCCTTCCCGAATGGACTGACGTCTGCTTCCGGTTCCGCAGCCGGCCTGCTTGCCAACGTCGGTCAGGGCTCCACCAGCAATCCGCTGCACTGGAAGACCCCGCGCACTTATCAGTATTCACTGGGCTTCCAGCGCCAGTTGCCGCACAACATGATGATCGACATCTCGTTTGCCGGCAACTATGCTCTCTATGATCGCGACAGTCAGGACCTCGGCCACCCGCAGGATGCTCAGGGCTACGCCAACCAGAATCTGCAAATCAAGGATCCGAACTTCCTCAACCGCACACTTGCCAATCCCTTCCAGGGAATCCTGCCGGTCACCACTGGACTCGGCTCCAGCGCCACGCAAACGGCGAACCAGTTGCTCAACGCCTTTCCGCTGTGGGGTGGTTATACCCAGGCCGATGTGGCTGACCGCAATTTCCGCTCCGATGCGCTGCAGGTCCGCTTTGAAAAGCGCGCTCTCGGAGACCGCACCAGCTCTGCCGGCGTGCTCACCTGGGTCGTCTCCTTTACCTTTAGCAAGCAGTATTCACGCACCTGCTGCATCGGTCAAAGCTGGGCCTATAACGTGGGGGCCGACCTCAAGCTGACGCCTGACAATAACTCCGGCACGCTCAATACGCATCCCAATAAGAGCGGCGCCGACAATCTGGTCTATGCCATGGATTCAGCTAACAAGCCGACTCAATTCGCTTTCAGCGGAGTTTGGGATCTGCCCATCGGTAAAGGCCGCCGCTTCTTTTCGGGCGTGACCGGCGTTGCCGAAAAGATCGCTACCGGATGGACCATTCCGTGGGTCGCCAACTACATCTCCGGCTTCCCTGTAGGTCTTCCCGGTGGCCTCAACGTCTGCGGCGACTATGTAAACTACACCGATCCGGCAACCGGCAAGGGCACCGGCCAGACGCCCGATCACTGGTTCAACAACAATCCGAAGTGTTACCAGAACTTCCCGGCCAACACCATCAACACCGGCCTGCCGCCGCGCTTCAGCAACATCTACAATCAGGCTGCTCCGCAGGTGAACATCTCCATCGAAAAGAACACCACGTTCCGCGAACACTACCGCCTGCAGTTCCGCGCCGAATCGTTCAACGTGGCCAACTCCGCAATCCGCGGCGGTCCGCAGAGCACCAGCTTCACAAGTTCGGTGTTCGGCGTACTTGGAAACAGTCAGTTGAACTTCCCACGTCTGGTGGAACTGGCCATGAAGTTGTACTTCTAAAACTTCTAAAAAGAGTGGGGCAGGCGGTTTCGCCTGCCCCTTTTCTCACCCCAAGCCGCTAAAAAACAAGACCCCCAACGCCGCCACTGACATAATCAGCGGAACATAAGCACCTGTCTGCTTCATCCCTAGAAAACTGTTGCCCGTAAATTCTGCGGTAATGCACGACCCTGCAAACCAGGGACTGCCTCCGTTTTCCGGCGATTTCTGCCGGAAAATGGCTGGCTGTCCCTGGTTTGCCCCCACGCGAGACTGCCCGCAATGCGAGTCACCCAGTAGGTGACGAGCACGTTGCATGTAGCCGATGCCAAATGTTGGAGATAGCCTTTCCAGATGCGTTCAACGGCTCTTTCCCGGATCAAGCCTTCTTTTTCCAGTATTCCATCGTCGGCCCAGTATAAACTCCTGAGCCAACTATGGCCCGCTTCCGCACATCCGCAATCTCTGCATCTGTCATCTTCTTGAAGCTCTGCACAGTGCGAATATTATCTTCCATCTGGCCCTGCGTCCCCGCGCCGCAGACCGCCACATGCACGCCAGGCTGGCTCAAAACATAGCGCAGGCATTCCGTGGGGCTCAGCGACCGCAGCAGAAACGCCTTGCAGAAAACCTTGATCGCCTGCACGCCGAGCCCATACTCTCTGGCCACCGGCAGGGCCGTCTTCTCAAAGCTCAAGTAAGCGTGGTCGGCCGCGTGTACCGGCATCAACACGGTGTCCCAGTTTTTATAAGCCTTCAGCAAGGCTGCGTGCGCTTCGGGATCGAAATGTCCAGTGAAGCCAATAAAACGGCACTTCCCGGCCTTTTTCGCGCGCTCGAATGCCTCCATCGCGCCGCCTGGGCCGAGAATCTTGTCGATGTCTCCCTGGTTTTCAACGGAGTGCATCTGCCACAGGTCCAGATGATCGGTCTGCAGCAAGCGCAACGACGTCTCCAGTTCCTGGTCCGCATCCTTCGCCGTGCGCTTCGTCGTCTTGGTGGTAAGAAACACGTTCTTTCTCACACCCTGCAGGCCGATCCCGTAGGCCTCTTCGGACCGTCCGTTCCAATAGCTTCGTGCGCAATCAAAATAGGTGATTCCCAATTCATACATCCGCCGCACATGCGCTGCCGCGGCCTGCACATCCGGATGCAGATCCATGCGCGCACCGCCCTGCGCGATCACGCTAACCTTCACGCCGGTCTTGCCGAATGTCGTGGTAGGGAGGTCTCCCGCCTTGACCTTTTGCGGCGCAGCCGATGCGCCGCCAATCGACATGCCGGCAACTGCACCGCCTACAAAGATTCGTCTCTCCATTCGATCTCTCCTCCATCTTGTTTAGTAAACCTGTTAGGCATCCTCGCGATGATCACAGCATACCTCAAATCCTTCGGATGCATCTTTCAGCTAGCCGCATAAGTTACTCGCATTATTTAGACCGGCTCCCACCGTGCACTATTCTCTTGCTACGATACGAAGCAAGGTTACCTATGCAACTTTTCAGACTCATCCTGTTCCTACTCACTACTTGCATCTCACTCCAAGCCCAGGAATCCCGCGGCGCCATATCGGGCCGCGTAACAGATGTCCAAAACTCCCACATACCCAAAGTAAAAGTCATCATCACCAACATAGACACGGGTATCGACACCTCCCTCACCACCAACGAACAAGGCGCTTACGCCGCGCCCCTTCTGCTGCCAGGCAATTATAAGGTCACTTGCGAACACACCGGTTTCAAACGCTTCGCCCGCACCGGCATTACGCTCAGCATTAACGATAGCCTGCAAGTCGACATCAAGCTCGAACTGGGCGATGTCTCCCAATCCGTCGACGTAGTCAGCGACGCCCCTCTGGTTGAGTCCACAGGCGCATCCATGTCCACGCTCATCGGCACCAAGGAACTTACCGAACTTCCTCTCGCTCAGGGCAACCCGTACTTACTGATCAGTCTCGCCCCCGGCACAACCTTTGAAGGAGACCAGACACTCAACAGACCCTACGAGCCCACGCATATCGTCGACTACTCCATGGGGGGCAGCGTCAGCGGCACAACCGACATCACTCTCGATGGCGTCTCCAACACATCGAAAGGCGGCAATGGCCGCGTCGCAGCCGGCTACGTACCGCCCGTAGATGCTGTTGGCGAAATCCGCATTGAGACCAACTCCTTCGATGCCCGCACCGGCCAGACCTCTGGCGGCCTCGTCAACATCAGCCTCCGCTCCGGTACCAACAAACTCCACGGCAATATCACCTATACCAAGATGATGCCCGAATGGATGGCCAACAACTGGTTTGCCAATCGCAGCGGCACGCCTCGCGGCGAATTCAATTATGACCGCTGGAGCGGTTCACTTGCCGGCCCCGTCTACATTCCAAAAATCTACGATGGTCACAACCGCACCTTCTTCATGTGGGCTTATGAATCGCTCATCGACAACCGCCCTCGCGGCGGCTCCACCACCCTTACCGTCCCCACAGCGGCGCAACGCAAAGGAGATTTTTCCGAACTGCTGGCCATCAATTCCAGCTATCAGATCTACAACCCATTCACCCGCCGCCAGCAAGCCAACAGCACCACCCGATATCAGCAGGATCCCTTCCCAGGTAACATCATCCCCACCAGCCTCATGAATCCAATTTCACTCAAGGTGATGGATTACTTCGGCCTCCCGCTCGATCAGGGCACCACTGTCGACCACCGCAACAACTTCCCGCAACCTAACCTCACCGAGGCGGCTTACTACTACACGCACACAGCGCGTATCGATCACAACTTCAATTCGCAGAACCGCCTTTACATCCGCGCCAACATGTATCAGCGCGACACCAACCGCCTCGACTACTTCGGCACCCGCGCCAGCGGCCTGCGCGAATACTATCTCCCCGTTGGAGCATCGCTCGATGATGTGCACGCCTTTTCGCCCACGTTCGTTCTGAATCTGCGCTACGGTTACACGCGCTTCACACGACAGACCACGCCACTCCGAGGGCGAGGCTTTGACCTTACCTCGCTTGGCTTTCCGAAATCGTTCAACGATCTGATCAGTTCCGACCAGCGCGAACTCCCCGTCTTCAACATCAACGGCTACTTCACCACGCTCAACACCGGAGAAGCGCGCTTCATGGACACGCACTCGCTGGTCGCTGCCTTCACGAAACTGAATGGCAACCACAGCCTCGAATTCGGTTTCGAAACCCGCGCTTATCGCCAGAACAAATACAACGGAACCTCCACGCGCAGCGGCGATTTTATCTTCGATCCCACCTGGACCCGCGGCCCGCTCGATAACTCCACCACATCGCCGATTGGCCAGGGAATGGCATCCTTTCTGTTGGGCTTGCCCAACGCCAGCAGCTTCATCGCACGCAATGCCGACTTCGCCGAACAGTCCACCGTGTGGAGCGGCTACATCCAGGACAACTGGCGCGTCCGCCGCAACCTCACCATCAACATTGGCTTGCGCTATGAACTCGAAGGTCCGCTCACCGAACGCTACAACCGCAGTATTCGCGACTTCGATCTCAACGCCATCTCGCCCATCGACGCGCAGGCCCGCGCCGCTTATTCTGCCAGCTATGCAGCCAATCCCACGCCTGAGCTCACGCCCGATAAATTCAAGGTTCGCGGCGGCCTGCTCTTCGCCGGTTTGAACGGCCAACCTGGCGAACTTTGGACGCGCGACAAAAACAACTTGATGCCGCGCATCGGTCTCGCCTACACCATGACGAAAGCCACCGTGTTTCGCGCTGGCTATGGGATGTACTTCGCCGGCATGGGTCTGCGCCGCACTGACGTCACGCAGAACGGTTTTGAACGCAATACCTCTTTCGTGCCCACCAAGAACAGCGGACTTTCGTTCTACAGCACGCTATCGAACCCGTTCCCGGATGGCATTCTCGATCCTGTGGGAGCCGCGCAGGGCCTGCTGACGGACGTTGGTAACTCCGTCAGCTTCTTTAACCCGCAACCGCAGGCAGCCTACAATCAGCGCTGGCAAGCCAGCCTGCAACGGCAGTTCGGCCGGTCTATGGTGATCGAACTCGCCTACGTCGGCAACCGTTCCACGAAGATGGAAATCACGCGTGACCTGAACGTCCTAGGCAACGATCAACTGTCGCGCAGTCCGTTCTTCGATCTGCAGCGCGTCAACTATCTGGCGGCCAACATAGCGAATCCGTTCCGGGGCATCGCCGGAGTCAACGGGGCCATCGGTACCAACAACACCATCACGCGCGAAAGCCTTCTCAAGCCCTACCCGCAGTACACTGCCGTCAACACCACGGTGCAGCAGGGTTACTCCTGGTATCACTCACTGCAGATGCGCATCAATCGCCGCTTTTCGACGAGCCTCGGCATGAACGGATCGTTTACCTGGGCGAAGAACATGTTGGCCGATAACTACCTCAACCCCGGCGACCCCGTGCCCTACCGTTCCATCTCGCCCGCCGATCGCAAGTTGCGCATCACAGCCGCGACCATCTATGAAATCCCGCTTGGCCGCAAGCGCCGGTTCCTTTCAAACGTCAATGGCCCGGTGAATTCCGTGATTGGGGGCTGGCAGCTCTCGGCCATCTACATCATGCAATCCGGCCAGCCGCTCACGTGGGGCGACGTCGTTTTCTTCGGCAACGCAGACGATATCGTGAACGGTCCGCACACGGCCGAACAGTATTTCAACATCAACGCCGGCTTTACACGGAACACTGCCACGCGCCCCGCTTCGTATCATTACCGCACGTGGCCGTTCCGCTTCAGCAACGTTCGTGGACCGACGATGAACAACGTCGATATGTCTATCAACAAGAAATGGAAACTCAACGAGCGCGGCATGGAACTGCAGGTGCGCGGCGAAGCCACCAACGCCTTCAATCACGTGTTGTTCGCCAACCCCAATACCGATCAGTTCAGCACCGCCTTCGGCCAGATCACCAGCGCCGCCAACTATCCGCGGCAGATCCAGGCCGTAGCCCGTTTGAACTTCTAATCGAAGTCCAAGCCAGGCTCTTTTAAAACAACAAAGCGGCGGGACCGGAGCCCCGCCGCCTCGACTTTTCAAACTTCCAAGAACTAATTTTGTTGCTTCTTGCGCTCGCCGCCCGGTCCACCGGGTCCACCCGGGCCGCCACGGCCGCGTCGTTCTGCCTGCATCTTCGTGTATTCTGCTTTCTGATCGTCAGTGAGAATAGCCGTTACCTTGGCGGTCATCGCCTCGCGGCTCTTGGTCATCTGTGCACGCATCTCTTCCGAAGGCGGCTCGCCCTGCGTCATCTTTTCGCGCATCTTGGCCTGTTCTTTTGCCGAATCCAGCAGGATCGGCTTCAACTGCTTCGCCTGATCCTTGGTCAGCTTCAAGCGCTCTTTCATCATGTCCAGCTGACGCTCCGCCATCTCGCTCGGGTCCGGCGGCTGCGCCAACGAGGCGCCCGCGGTGAACAGCATCAACATTGCCGTCGCTGCCGCGGTCTTCATCAGATTGCGTTTCATACTAAATCTCCTGTGGGTGTGGACGTTGCCGTCACACCAACTAAGACGCAATCTTTCCACAAACAAGTTACGAATTCCCCGAAAATGCTCTAAAATCGGACCTATGCGGCCATTTAGCGCGGTCCACTTCCTGGTGGTGCTCGTTATTTTTGTAATGTCTATGTTAACTGTTCGCGCCAGTCGCCGCGGGCACTTCTCTCCTCGCACGCTGCGCTGCGTGCTCGGCTTCCTTCTCGCCGCAAATGAACTGTTCCGCTACTGGCACGATGGCCTCCACTTCCCAAACCGGCTGCCGATCCATCTCTGCACAGTCGCCAGTTGGACCGCCGTTTATGCCTGCCTCACCCTCTCGCCGCTGGCCATTGAGTTTGTCTATTTCGTCGGCCTTTCTGGTGGTGCACTTGCGCTCATCAATCCCGATTTGCCCCGCCGCGTGCAGTCCGATTTCTTCTCCTACGAATGCCTGCGCTACATTGCCGAACACGCCACGCTCGTGATCGCCGCCTCGGTCCTGGTGTTTGGTGGCATCGCAAGCTTGCGCCGGGGAGCAATTTGGCGGGCTAATTGGATGCTGGTTCTGTTTGCCATGGTGTTGCTCGCGTTCAATCTGAGATTCGGTACGAACTACATGTTCCTGCTCCGTAAGCCCGGCAATCCATCGCTGCTCGATTGGTTTGGTCCGTGGCCTTTTTACCTGTTCGCCGCTGAGCTTTTTGCAATCTTGTTGTTTGGCCTCATGTGGATGCCCTTCAGCCGCTACTCACCGCGTAGAACCTCAAATGGTTTGCGTCGCAATAAGTGATACGAAGGCAACCAGGCCGCCGCCAACACCAGGACAACCGCCGCCGGCGCCAGCAGCACAATACGCCAATCGGCCGGAAGCTTAAGGCGATGAAAGATCTGCCCCAATACTGCCGCCGTCACAACGTACGCGCCTAGCGTTCCCATCGCACCAGCCAACAACCCAAGTGCACAGAATTCCACGGAATAGATCCGAACCAACGTACGCCGCGACGCACCCAGCGCCGCATAGATGGCCATCTCTCGCGCTCGCTCAGTGCGCGAAGAAGATACGATGGCGAGCAATACGCAAAGTCCTGCCGCCACCGCATATAAAGCCACGGCGCGGACCACCAGCGCTGCGTTTGCCGTCACCTCGCGAAGCGTCTGCGCAACCTCATCGGGCGCAATCACGGCAAACGATGGGAACCTGCTTCGTAGCGATGCCCGGACCTCTGCGGCCCTGTCCGGTTGTGTCCGGATGGCCGTCTGATAAAACTTCGACAGGCCTTCGACCCCATTGCAATCCACCGCGATTGTAAACCAGAACCGCTCTGAGGCGGCTGCCACGCGCGTCCCCGTTACGACGAACTCCGTCTCCCCGTTTCTGAGCGCAAATCCCAAGCGCGATCCAGCGTGAATCCCCAATCGTCCTGCCAGATCAGCCTCAACCGTTGCCGTCTGACTGGCGCCTGTCTCCGTCTGGCAGAACACCACATGCCATCCGCCCTGTTCCAATCGGATCCCATCAATCTGCGATAACCTCATCCGTGCCTGGACCAGCGTTTCCACGCTGAGCACCCCGGATTCACGGCGCAGAGCCGTCTCGACGAGCGCGCGTTGCGATTCTTCGTATCCGGCAAGAATCAGATCGTACTCTTGATAGGGCATCGTGCCGGTAATGGAGCGTACCACCGCTTCCGCACTCAAAAATGTAGTTGCGGTCAACGCAAATCCCATTGTCAGCGCTACCAACTGAATCTGCGTGCGGTTGCCGGGCCGTCGCAGGTTCAGCAGCCCTTGCCTCGCAAAAGCCGGCAGAAAGCGGGTTCCACGCTCGATTAGATAAAACGCCAGCGACGACGCGCCTGACACTACACTAACCAAACCCGCCAGCGTCACACACAGCATCAGGGCCCCGCGTGCCGAATCCACCATCCGCATAGCAACCAGCAAAAAGACCACTCCCGGTATCGTCCACGACGCAAGCCGGTATGCAAGCGGACCGTGCTCTTCGGCAAGCACCGCTTCGCGCTCCATGCGCGTCACCCTGGTGGACCGAATCACCCAATAGGGCTGCGCAAGCAACGGCGACAGAGCAGCCAACGCCAGTGCCGCGCCTTCCAGCATTGGCATCCAGTCAACGCCAGTTGGAGAGGAAATCGCAAAATACCGTTGGGCCAGCACCAACAACGCATTTCGCGTAACAAGTCCCAGCAGCATTCCGGTAATTATGGCTGCGCCCAACATCCACGCAATCTGCATGGCGAAGATTCCCGCTACCTGCGCGCTCCGTCCACCAACGATCTTCATCACGGCCAGCTTGCCCATGCTTTGCGCCGCATGTTGCCGCAACGCCACTGACACGCCGCCCAAGCCAATCAACAACGCCAGAAACGCGGTAATGCTCATGAAGGTGATACAGGCTTCCACGCGCGCCAGTTCCTGCCGGGTCGCTTCCAGATAATCGGAGACTTTTCCTTCCGGAACGATCGTCTGCAGTCGCTTTCGTGCCAGCACAAGATCCGCTCCCGCGGGCAACCGCAATAGAATCCGGTTGCGTGGCGGATTGCCCCGGCGTGCAATTCCCGCCCGCGCATAGCCAGCGTGTGACAGGATGCAGCGCATGCCGAAGCTGTAAATCCCCAGGTATCGCTCCGGCTCTACTCGGTACGTTGCTGCGATGCGAAACGGGGTTCCGCCGATCAAAATCGTGTCGCCGCGCCGCACCTGCAGCCGCTCCAGCGTTGACTCCGATACGAACGCCGAGTCAGCATCGAGCACAGTCCGCGCGGTGCCCGCAGGTTCCAGCGGAAATGCCCCGTAGAACGGATAGACCGCCGGATCAATGGCCTTCACCGCAATGTAGCCCGCATCGGGCGATTGGTCCGACGCAGCCATGGTCAGCACCCACGTCACCATGGTCCACTCCATCCCATCTGTGCGCAGGCGATCCAATGCTGCAATCTGCGCATCGCTAATTGGCTCGCCAGTATCCACCGCAACGTCGCTAGCCAGCCACGACCGCGAGTCACTCGCCAGATAGCTTCTGGCTGCGCGCGCCGCCGACGTGACGCCACAAACCGCGGCGATGCTGACGGCCATCGTCAGCAACACAAACGCGCTCTGTCCGCGCGACGCGCGCAGGTCCCGCCATGCGATGCGTGCCCCGGTGCGCCAGAAAAAAGTTCCCCACATGATGCGAACACCAATCATAGCGCGCTAGTCTGAAACAGTGACGCGCGTTTGCCTGCTCATCCTCACTGCGGCCTCTGCCATTGCCCAACCCGGCATCGGGCAGAACGGCGTGGTCAATTCGGCCAGCCAGATGCCGCCCACGTTGCCAGGCGGTGCGCTTGCTCCTGGCGCGCGGTTCTCTATCTATGG
The DNA here is from genome assembly GCA_903881085.1 of uncultured Acidobacteriia bacterium. GTDB lineage: Bacteria > Acidobacteriota > Terriglobia > Bryobacterales > Bryobacteraceae > CAIRSA01. The sequence goes on along the minus strand of CAIRSA010000368.1, from coordinate 10,823 downwards.
AGTGCGCCTGGGGAGCAGCGCCGCCTCTACACAGATTTCCGCCGGGCCGATGCAAATCAAGGCCACCTCGATTACGCCTACACGTATAGAAGCGACCCTGCCCGCTAACGCAGCCCCCGGAACCCTGCCCTTGGTTGTCACCGTGAACGGCATGAAGAGCAAGCCGTTTCCGATCCACATCGTCCCATCGAATCCTGGCATTTACAGTAAAAACGGATTAGGCTGGGGACCAGCCGTCGCTTCCACTGTCCGCCCGGGGCAGCGCGTCGCCATTGCGACCACCGGCCTGGGCAACGCCACGCAACTAACGGTTGTCATCGGTGGCCGCTCCGTCCCCGTTGCGCGAACCGCCGGTGCGGACGAACTCACATTTCCAATCCCCGCCTCCGTGCCCGAAGGCTGCCAAGTCCCCGTCTACATCCAGGCTGCGCCCCATCGCGCCAGCAATGTCGTCACCCTCGCCATCTCCCGATCAGGCATGCCATGTAACGCCGGCCCGCTCGCTATTCTCTCGAAAAACTCAGTTGGCGTTGCCATACTGGCCCGCTCGAGGATGCTTGGCCGCAACGCCACAAGCGATGCCATTGACGACGAGGCCACCGCCGTCTTCGCTTCCAGAACGGGCCAGCCCTCCCTATCGCCGATGCTCCTGCTGCCGCCGCCGGGCACCTGCACCGCCTACACCAGCAGCTTCCAGGCAACCACAGCCTTGCCCAACTCCGTTTCGTCGGCACTTGCCGCTGAACTGGAAGCACGTGGCCTGGAAGCAGGATCCGTCCTCAAGCTTCGGAGCAAATCCGGGGAACGAACCGTCTCGCGCGTCAGGGGCTCTCCTGGATACTTCCGCAGCAAGCTGGGCTCGGGAGGCGCAAGCGCCGGCCCGCGAACTCTGCCGCTCTTTTTCGAACCCGGCGAGATCGAGATTGAAGCAGTTGGCGGCGAACAGCTCGGACCCTTCCGCGCACGCATGAAATCGCCCCCTCCTTTCGAATGGACCAATCGCGCGGAAACCGCTGTAATCGACCGCTCCAGGCCGCTCACATTAAAATGGCGCGGAATGTCCAACGACCGCCTCGCGCTCATCTTCGCCACTAACACGGGACAACTCAGCACGGCCATTGGAACATGCCTGTGCACCGTGCGCGCTTCGGCCGGACGCTTCACCATCCCCGCGGAACTGCTGGCGAACATTCCCGAATCAGTGGAAATGCCTGGCATTCCGTACGATCAACTCTTCCTGGTTTCGCTGCCCGAAACCGCGCTCCCCGGCTTCGAGGCCAGCGGTATTGACGCCGCAGCGCTTCTGAACGTCTACTCCGTTGGCCGCATCGTTCAATACAAATAGCCGCTACTGAACCCAGATCGTCAATCCCGCAGGACTATCCGTAGTCCCTGAAGTCAGCACCACAGGCTGCGCGCCGCTCGGCGTATTCGCCGCCAGTTGCGCATTCACCTGCAGCAAGCCCGCCACCTGACCAGGTGCAGTGTTCGCGTACAGCACCGTCGCTGCCGCACCGCCAACCGAAAGTTTCAACGGATTGATCGGCCGCCACGTTGGAAGTCCATTGGCGATCGTTCCATCCACCGGCGGAGGCGTCAAGCCGCCTTCGCCCGTTCCAAAGAACACCACCACCGAACCCTTCGCCGCCGGATTGGATTGAGAATTTACAGAGCCATCCTGATTGAATGCCGCCGCCTGTCCCTTACCCGAATAATCCGCCGAAAATAGCGCCGGCACGGCATTCGCAACCTGCACTGTGAACGGCGGCGACCGCTGCCCCTGATACACCGCCACAACCTGCGCCGTGGCCTGCCCTGCGATGGAGTAAGGAACAATGCCCGCCACCTGGCCCGCGGACGTATACACGATAGGCGCGGGCTTCTCATTGAAGAGAATCTGTGAGCCTGAGACGTTTCCAGAGAGCAGTCCATTCGCATCCAACTGCGCGCCTGCCAACGCATCCGGCCCCAACTTTACACCGTACCCGGTGAAGATCATGCCCGCCGATACTACGCCCGCTGCGTTGCTCGCACTGTTGGTAATCCCCTTCACCATCGGCGGCGATGCTGGAAAGCCCGTGAATATGGATAAGAACGCGTCCCCTTTCGTGAAGGCTACGTTGGTGCTACCCCTGCCTCCGTATGTTTTCTGAAAGGCATTGGCCGTCACCGGCAGATCGGTCGAAAGTGTATTGCCGGTCATATAGACCACGCCGTTCGCATCAACTGCGATGCCGAATCCAATCTCGTCATTGCGTCCCCCGAAGTAACTGCTGTACAGCATCGCCGATCCCGTTGGATTCACAACCGTCAGGAACGAGTCGCCAAACAGCAGGTATGGCGCTTGCCCGCCATCGCCCGCCGACCGCGATTGCAAAGGCGTGCCCGAAGTCGGAAAATCCAGCGAGTCGGTAAAACCGGTGACGTACGCATTCCCGCTTCCGTCAATGGCAATCGCTGTTCCCGATTCATTCGCCTCTCCGCCCAGGAAGCTCAGGTACACAAACGCCGAGCCCGCCGGATTCAACTTGCCGACAAACGCATCTCCGAAGAGGTGTTCAATCTGAAAAGGCAGTGCGATGTAGCCTCCATACTTCTTTTGAAAGGCAGTGGTTGTTACCGGAAAATTTTGCGTGCTGGTGGATCCGGTCATATAAACGTTGCCCGGTCCATCCACTGCAATCGCATTCACGCATTCGTCGCCGGATCCCCCAATAAACGTCGAGTACACCAATGCCGTCCCCAACGGATTCAACTTCGTGATGAACCCATCGCCCTTCACAAGAAAGTCGTTCTGCCCCTCCACGCCCCCGTACCGCATTTGAAAGGCTCCGGCCGTAGTGGGGAAGTCCTGAGAGATGGTGCAGCCGCCAACGTAAACATTGTTCGTACCATCCAACCCGATTGACATCGCCATATCATCCCTCGCGCCGCCCAGAAATGTGGAGAACATGATCTGCATTCCCGTCGGATCCAGCTTCGCCACGAATGCGTCGCCCGCATCCCAATCCTGCGACTTTCCTCCGCCCTTTACCGGCTCGCCACCCCCGCCTCGATACGTACGCTGATACGCGTTACTGCTTACCGGGAAATTTGCTGACAGCGTTGCGCCGGTCACGTATGCCGCACCGGTGCCATCCACCGCGACTGCCGTTCCAATGTCATCCAGCGATCCACCTAAGTAAGTCGAATAAACCAGTTGGTTACCTGCCGGATTCAGCTTCGCCACAAACGCATCGCCGGTTCGGACTGTTGTATTTCCGCCCATCCCCCCCATTCGCGGCTGATAGGCTTTCATCGTCGGAAAGTCCGTTGAGTTCGTGAAGCCGGTGATGTAGGCGCTGCCTGAGCCATCCACTGCAAGCCCCAGGGCCGAATCATCGGAACTGCCTCCCAGATAGGTCAGATAGATCAGTGCACCTTGCGGACTGAACTTCGCCACGAAGGCGTCGCCCTCCACGAAGTTCGCCGACTGCCCGGCATAATTCGGCTGTACCGCCGAAAGCGTGGGCATATTATTGGAACTGGTATTTCCCGCCAAGTAGATTGAGCCGGCGCCATCAAGCACCAATCCCCGTGCCGTCTCGTTGGCCTTGCCTCCCAGGTAAGTCGAGTAACTCAGCGCCGGATCGATCGTCAATTCGCGGGTTGCATCGTATGCGCCCAGCTCAAATCGAACGCGCCGGTTCTTCGCTACCACGAACCGCCCGTCTACCTTCGCACGCTTGCCATTGACGGTTTGGAAAATCTCAGGCCGCTTCCATCTGATCTCACCGGCCGAGGTCTCCACAACCAGATCGCCATCGGCATCCACGCGCAGTTTGCGATGCCCTCTCAAGTCCAATTCGATCTTGCGCGGATCGGCACGTGGCGCCACCACGAAGTCGTACTCCAACCTGCCTTCTTCGCCATGAAACACCAGATCGATCCCGGGATACACTTCCCGATGCCGTATGCGCCCGAAGCCAGCCACGTCGGTGCGCCACTTGTCGGGCCTGCCGATGAAGTAGTTCGCCGAGCCCGTCAAGCGATCATCCGGCTCCATGCGCGCCGCGCGGTTCGCTCCAATCAGCTGTGTGTGCACACTCGCCGTCTTCCACTCCATCCAGTTTTCAGACGCCGCAAGGCGCAGCTTGAAGTTCGTCCCGCGCGCCACGTACTCCCGCCCGCTGGCTTCGAATCGCAGCGGCAGCTTGGCTAGAACTTCTTTCCGTAATACCGGCAAATTCGCGCATTCAACGCCAATCGATGCAAGCAGGATTAGGATGGGTCCAATTCTCATCGCACTACCTCAAATAAAGTGTCTATTCAGTCGAGAATATCACGAAGAAAAAAGCGGCATAATGAATTTGACTATGAACACGTTCAGCCGCCGTACTCTTCTTGCCGCCCCGCTGCTCAGTTTCGCCGCTGCGGCCCCGCCCGCGCCCTACGGAGCACTCCCCTCGCCGCGTCAGTTGCGCTGGCACGAGATGGAGTTCTACACGTTCCTCCACTTCACCACCAACACCTTCACCGACAAGGAATGGGGTTATGGTGACGAGAGCCCGTCAATGTTTAACCCAACGGCCTTCGATGCCGACGCCATCGTGAAGGCGTTGAAAGCGGGCGGTGCCACGGCGACAATCCTCACCTGCAAACATCACGACGGCTACTGCCTGTGGCCCACCAAGACCACCGAGCATTGCGTACGCAACAGTTCCTGGATGAATGGCAAGGGCGACGTGGTTCGCGCCATCTCCGATGCAGCCCGCCGCCACGGCCTGAAGTTCGGCGTGTATCTTTCTCCTTGGGATCGGAACAATCCCAACTACGGCAAGGCCGACTACGTGAAGATCTACCGCGAACAACTGCGCGAACTACTCACTCAATACGGCGACATCTATGAGGTGTGGCACGACGGCGCAAACGGCGGCGACGGCTTCTACGGCGGCGCGCGTGAAAAGCGCACCATCGATAAGCACACCTATTACGACTGGCCCACCACCTGGGAACTGGTGCGATCACTGCAACCGAACGCCGTGATCTTTAGCGACGTCGGGCCCGACATTCGCTGGGTAGGCAATGAGAAAGGCTTCGCCAACGAAACTTCCTGGGCTACCTATGATCCGGTCGGCGTAAATGGCGACGCCGCCGCGCCCGGGTACACGCGGTCCAAGGAAGGACTCACCGGCCATCGGAACGGGTCGAAATGGTTGCCCGCGGAATGCGACGTGTCGATCCGCAAAGGCTGGTTCTGGCACGAAAAAGAAAACAACACCGTCAAGCAGCCGCGCGAACTGATGGACCTCTATTACAAGTCCGTCGGACGCGGTGCCAGCTTCCTGCTCAACATTCCGCCCGACCGTCGCGGCCTGCTGCATGAACTCGACGTGAAAGCGCTGGCCGGTTTCGGCGATGCCGTGCGTGCCACGTTCGCGAAGAATCTGGCCGCGAAGGCCAAGCTGAAAGCCTCAAACGTGCGTAGCGGAAGTTCCGCAAAAAATCTACTGGATGGCAATCGAGCAACGTATTGGAGCACTGACGACGCAGTGAAGACAGCCGAGGTCACCATCGATCTGGGCCACGCCGCAACCTTCAATGTGATCCGCATCCGCGAGGCGATCCAGTTCGGCCAGCGTATTGATGCGGTCGCAATCGATCAATGGAAAGATGGTGCGTGGAGCCAATTTGCCGAAGCCACCAGCATCGGCAACTGCCGCCTCATTCGCACCCCTGCCAACATTACCGCCAGCCGGCTGCGCCTGCGCGTCACACAGGCCGCCGCCTGCCCGGTGCTTAGCGAGTTCGGCGTGTACTTGGAATCCGGCGTGTGATAGGTTTTACTGTGATGAAATATTTCCTCGTCTTCGTTGCGGCCTTGAACGCCGCCGATCCTGCCGCATTCCCTACTGCGGAGATCAAGAGCTCTACGATCACCGCCAAGCTCTATCTGCCCGACCCACAGAACGGCTACTACCGCGGCACGCGCTTCGATTGGTCAGGAAATACTTACAGCCTAAAGACCAAGAACCACGAATACTTTGGCCAGTGGTTCCCCAAGTATGACCCCAACCTGCATGACGCGATCATGGGACCGGTGGAAGAGTTCAAGACCGTGGAAGGCGGCCTCGGCTATGAGTTGGCCAAGCCCGGCGAGACATTTGTCCGCATCGGCGTAGGCGTGGTGCGCAAGCCCGACAACCAGCCCTACCAGGCCTTCAAGACCTACGAAATTGTTCACCACGGCAAGTGGCAGGTGAAGCGTCGCACGGATCGCATCACGTTCATTCACGATCTGGTCGGCCCCAACGGCTACGCCTACCGCTACACCAAGACCATGCGTCTGGTGAAAGGTCAGCCGCAGATGGTGATAGAACATTCTCTGCAGAACACCGGCACAAAGCGCATTCAGGCGCAACAGTACAACCACAACTTCTTCATGATGGACGGCCAGCCAAGCGGCCCAGACAACATGGTGAAGTTCCCGTTTGACCTGCATCCCGTGAAGGCGTTCACTGGCGATGTGGGCAAGACCAAGGGCGGGGAAGTGCACTATTCGCGCCCATTGGAATTGGGCCAGAGCGTTTACGGCGAGTTCGATGGCTTCGGCAAAACCGCAGCGGATTACGACATCCGCATGGAACACGCCAAAGCCGGCGCCGGCGTCCGCATCCGCGGCGATCAGCCGCTGGCAAAGGTTGTGTACTGGTCAATCAAGACAACCTTCTGCCCCGAGCCCTACATCGACATCGACGTAGAGCCAGGCAAAACCATGCAGTGGAAGTACACCTACGACTTCTACGACCTGCCTAAATAATTGCCGGAGCCTTATAATGCACCGCACCCTCAGGACGTGTGAAGGAATTGGTTTGACCGCAAATTGGACAGGCGACCTGTCCGCCGTAGCCTTGGCGAAGGTGGATCCGCCTGTCCAAATTTTAATTTTTCACAGCTTCTGATGGGTCCGGCTCGGTGAGAAGCGGGTCCTCCCACCGAGCCGCGACCGTCAGGGAGCGGTTGTCCGGGATCAATCAAACTACCCCACCGGAATCATAATCCGGATCGACGTTCCCTTTCCCGCTGCCGATAAGATTTCGAACACTCCTCCCAGTTCCGCCGCCCGCTCCTGCATGCCGATCAGCCCCAACCCGCTTCCCGTTTTCGCTTTTTGCTCAAAGCCGGCGCCGTCGTCCGAAATCGACAGCCTCAATTGTTCGTCGCCTGCATCCAGCCGGATCTGAATCCGCTTGGCGCCCGCATGCCGCGCGCAATTGGTCAGCGCCTCCTGCACAATCCGGTAGACACAGGTTCGATGCGCTTCGCTCAGTCTGCCGATCTCTCCGTCTGCTTCCAATTCCACGGTAATACCGGTTCTGTTTGAATATTCCGTAGTAAACCAGTTCAGGGCCGCCGCCAACCCCAGATCGTCCAGCATGGGCGGGCGCAAACCCAGTGAAATGCTCTTCGTGGCGCGCAGCGTCTGGTCTGCAATGGCCCGTATCGCTTGCAGGCTCTCCACCACGCCACTCCCTTCTTTCCGAGCCAACTTCTCGCTTCTGGCCAATTCCAGCTTCAGCGCTGTCAGCGACTGGCCGATTTCGTCGTGCAACTCCCGCGAAAGCGCCTTCCGTTCCACCTCCTGCGCCGAGACCAGTTGATTGGAAAGACTCTTCAGCTTTGCGCGCGCCTCGGCAATTCGTTGATGAGACGCTTCATTTCTCCTTTGAATTCTCGAGATGCGCAAGAACCCCACATAGGAGGCCAGCGCACCCAGGAAAAGAATCATTCCAATGGTTGTGAGGAATTCTATTCGCAGACTGATCAGCGAAGCGGTGATCGCCGCCTGCGACTCTTCGGAATTCCGGTCATTCCAATGCGAGAGGTCCTTCAAAATATCCAGAATTGCCAGTCTTTGGGGTAACACTTTGACAAGGCGCAAGTTGGAGCCGGTGCCATGCCGTTGCCTTGTGATGGAATAAACGGCCCGCATATAGACGTGCAGGTCACCGTCTATCTTTTGCAGTTGTGCCACATTCGCCTTGTTCGCATCCTGCTGCAGAAATTGAAGTTGGGATTCGATCTCGCGCACGCATTCCACCACCACTGCGTCAGCCTCTTGCGGTCGCTCATTGAGCAACGCATCTCTGGCTGCTACTGCTATTTTGTACACGTCCAGCCGGATCGCCTCCAGCGCGTCATCCTTGAGCCGGTAGGTAGTTTCCGTGGTTCTCACCTGCTCCGCAATTCGATGCGTGGCCTGCAGAACCTCTCCCGCGGAAAGAAGCAGCAGAAAAACAAAGTAAGCCAGCACCAGAAAGAAAGGTATGGCTATCTTTTGAAGCACAACGCTGGAGCGCGATTCAGACATTGTGGGTATGGGTTTTTCAGCCACCACCTTAGAGTCTTCTTGCCCAAACATCCTAGTACATTTGTACCTCTGCTCTGGTATATCGGCGGACTTGTTGGAAAGCTGTATGCTGCCGCAGAATGGTTTCAGGAGCAACCCATGTCGAAGTTATTTAATCGTTTGCCATCTTTATATCGAGCACTGATTTCGGCGCGAATCTGGACAGACAACCACGGCCAGGATCTGATCGAATAAGCGCTGATGGCCGGCTTCGTCGCCGTTTCGGCCGGTGCCATTATGCCCGGGGTATCCACCAATATCAGCACAATTTTCAGCAAAATAGCATCCTCCATGAGCCGCGCCGCCTCACAAGGCAGCTAAAGGCAAAGAGGAGGGGGGGAGAGAGGGGACGGTCCGCACTGTCCCCCATTTTTTTCACTCAGGCCGCCTACCGCAACCCCAGCGTCTTTATCTTCTCTTGCAGACTCTGCCGCTCCAGCCCAATGATAGACGCAGTGCGCGTCACATTATTCCCGTTTTCCCGCAGCTTCCGCGAAAGGTATTCGATCTCGAACAGCCGTCTCGCTTCCCGGTAGTCAGTTGCCAGATACGGCGCCTCCGCCGCTGGAGCCGATGGCGTCTCCTGCCTGCCCACTGCGGCCGCCACGTCCTCAGTTGTAACCCGGTCACTTCCCGCTAGCACGAAAATCTTCTCCAGCGCCGACTTTAACTGCCGCACATTGCCCGGCCACGGCAGGCTCTCCATGCGCTCCTGCGCCTCGCGGGTCATTTCCGGACCAGGCCGCTCGTACTTACGCTGCAGAGCGCTCCAGTAGCGTTGAACCAGCAGCGGAATGTCCCTTGCGCGCTGACGCAGCGGAGGAATGAACAGCGTCACGGCAGCCAGCCGGAAGTACAGATCCTCGCGGAATTGCTCTTTTTCAATCGCCAGTCGTAAGTCCTTGTTGGTGGCGCTGATCAGCCGCACATCCACCGAAACCGGCTTGGAACTCCCCAGCCGTTCTATCGCCCCCGATTCCGACGCGCGCAGAATCTTCGCCTGCGTTGGCAGCGCCATGTCGCCAATCTCATCCAGGAACAGAGTCCCATGATTGGCCGCTTCAAACTTGCCCGCGTGCGTCGTGGCGGCGCCCGTGAACGCGCCGCGCTCATGACCGAAAAGCTCGCTTTCCACCAGGTTTTCCGGCAACGCGGCGCAGTTCAGCGCCACAAACTTGTTGCGCGACCGGCGGCTCAACCGGTGCAGTTCCTGCGCCAGCAGATCCTTGCCCGTGCCGCTCTCGCCGCTAATCAGAATGGGTAAGTCCGTCTGTGCCACGCGCGCGGCCGTCAGAAATAGCTCACGCATCGCGGTCGATCCACCGGTCATCGCGCCAAACTGGCCTTCGGCGGCCGCGATCTCGCGCAGACCGGCCACCTCCAGCCGCAAGTCGCGGTGTTCGATAGCGCGTGCGGTAATCATCCGCAGCTCTTCCAAATCGAACGGTTTGACCAGGTAATCGTATGCGCCCGCCTTCATCGCATCCACGGCCAGCCGCTCCGAACCATGCGCGGTTACCATGATCACCGCCGGCGCCGTCGCATTTCCCGCCATATCCTGTAACAAGGAAAGTCCGGTCTCTCCCGGCAGGTTGTGGTCAAGCAGCACCAGATCAGGCTTCGCCGAGGCGAGCTTCTCGCGCGCCTCGGCGACCGATGCGGCTTCTACCACCGTGTAAATGGATTCGAACGCCCGCGCCATCGCATAACGGGCCGAAGGTTCGTCATCCACTACCAGGACGACGCGAAAGTTGGTCATTGACCACATAGTATCCCAACCACCGAGGCAGGTTGGCAATCCAATGTCGCTTACATTGGCTAGAACGACGCGTCGCATTCGGGGTCTGACACCGTTTTTCGGCCGATGTTGCCGAAAATGGGCTGTCTGACCCCAATTGCCCTTCACCGCAATGCCCCAACGAACCGCTCACCAAATCGCAACCTCGCCTCACCCTTCGATACATCGGATGTCCATGGGTGGCGCAGGCGATTCGCCTGTGCAAAATCTAACTCAAACATCAGCCAATGGAAGAACGAATGGTACTAGAGTGCCACTCGCCCTTCTTAAAGCCCCACCCCACCGTCTCCATTTTGCGAGATCATCGAAAGAGACCAGCATGATCGTAACCATCGTTTCACTTCGGCTCATGGGCTTGATCGCAGGCACCGGCCTGTACGGTTTCGCCCTCCTGCTGTTCTGGTCCAAGCGCGGCAAGACGCGCCAGGATTGGGTAACCATGTCCATCGCCGCCGCCATGACCGGCTGGCATCTGGTCAACTCCCTCATCCTCTTTCGCTACGTGCTAGCTTCAAACGAAGACGTGCCTGACGATCCAGGTCTCGCCCTCGTCTGGCTCTCCCTGCTGCCCGCCATCGTCTTTGAATGGTCCGTCTACCGCCGCCACACCTTCGGCCTCTTCATCCGCCGCCGGCT